>CAMORS010000015.1 GCA_946624005.1 uncultured Prevotella sp.
GCTTCCCAGCGTCGCAACAGCGCATAAGTGGCAACAACGTGGCAGGTGTCACGCTGGGAAGCGTGACCTCCTACATTAGCATACGTAGCAGGTGTCACGCAGGGAAAGGCGGGTAGGCGAGCGCAGCTCGGGCGCTCGGCCCTTGGGACGCTTTGCTTGCAAAGAATGGCGTGACCTCCTACATTAGCATACGTGGCAGATAGCGGACGCGACACGTCGCTTCCCTACATTGGAGCAGCATACGGGCAGCATACAGCCATCAAAAGGGGCATTAAAAAAGAGTGGATGCGCCACGACGGACACACCCCCCTCTTTAATGCTTAATGCATAATTTCTCATTCCAAAAATTTTTCTCGTTTTTCTTCTCAACTCTATGCGACAGGCTCCCGCTTTTACGACAATACCGCTTCACTCTTTCTGAATCTGTCGCAAAACAGCCCTCTGGGTGCCGCCAAAGGTGGGGCAGTTGCGCCTTCTGCTGCATTCGGCAATGCGATCCGCGGCATTTGGCAATGCTATCTGCGGCATTTAGCGATGCAATTTGCGGCAAACGGCAACACTACCTTATTAATGTAGTGAGACTACTTTATTAATGTAGTCAGACTACATTATTAATGTAGCAACACTACTTTATTAATGTAGTATCGCGGTTTGCGGCAAACTGCGCCGCCACCGCCTATTGTTTGCAAGAGGAGAACATGGCGGAAACGCTTTCACACAGAGATATTATAGGTCACACAGAAATCACAGATATTCACAGAATTCGGGTATTTCCGTGGTTTCCGTGATTTCTGTGTGACAAAAAAAAGATAATTGTAAAGCTAAGACTCACTTGCAGCGGTTGGGTGCAAGTGTTTCTGTTTCATTGCTTCTCATCGGCCCAGAGCTCCTGCAACACGGCGAGCGACTGCAGTTCGGGGAAGGCGCTGACGTGCAGACGGTAGTAGTCGGTGAGCACCTCGACGATGCGGTTGCGGTCGTGGCGCGACATGCGGAAGAGGTGCATCGTCTCGTAGTTCATGCGCATGAGCGTAGAGATGTGGGCGGCATCCGTGGGGTTGAGAAAGTCGGGATGCGTGGGAGGCGTCGTGGTGAAGCTGGCCATGCGGAGGTCGAAGAAGTCGCCGGGGCGGTAGTCGTCGATGTTGGGATAGAATCCGATGAAGCGGCTCATGCGCATCATGAAGACCAGGTGGAAGTTGGCCACCGACGTCTGACAGGCATCGAGCCAGCGGAGGCTGTTCTCGATATACTGATAGAGCGGTGCGTTGAGTGTCTCCTCGCGCGTACTATAATATATAAACTCGGCGAGGAAGAGAGCGATAGCCATCTTCTGCGGGTGGAAGGGCAGGCTGACGTAGGGCGACAGCAGGCGCACGTCGCGCAGGTGATGGAGCTCGCTCTTCGGCCGGACATCTATCTCGGCCTCAATGATGTTCATCGGCTGGAAGAACTGCTTCTTGAGTTTGCCGCGCTGCGTGGTGGGCAAGCGGATGATGACGCTGAGTCGCCCTTCCGTCTCGCTGAGCAGGTGGACTATCATCTTCTGCTCGCCATAACGCAGTGTGTGTAGCACAATGGCCTTCGTTTTGATCAGCATAATAGCGTTTTTGGGTACAAATTTACATAAAAATCGTGATTAAATGAAAATTTCTTGAAGAAAATTTGCAAGATTAAAAAAAACACCGTACCTTTGCACCCGCTTTCGGAGAGAAATCACTGGGAGTTGGTCTGGAAAGGTCCCTTCGTCTATCGGTTAGGACGAGAGATTTTCATTCTCTAAAGAGGAGTTCGACTCTCCTAGGGACTACCTCCAACAAGCAAGACCAAAGCACAACAGACAAAAAAAGATTAAAGGTTTAAAGTTTAGTAATAGAAGATGGCAAATCACAAATCATCAGAGAAGCGAATCCGTCAGACGAAGACGAGAACGCTGCACAACAGATATTACGCCAAGACCATGCGTAATGCTGTTCGCAAGTTGCGTGCAATGACCGATAAGGAAGAAGCAGTGAAGATGTACCCGGTTGTTCAGAAGATGTTGGACAAGCTGGCTAAGCGTAACATTATCCACAAGAACAAGGCTTCCAACCTGAAGTCGAAGCTCGCTCTGCAGATCAACAAGCTGTAAGCGTAAAAGGTTTATCTCATACATAGAAAGTAACATCGTTTCATCGTTTCATAATTTTTTTCGGAACTACTCGCCATCGTTTGGTAGGTAGTTCCCTTTTTTATGAACGTTGCGACCAAAACAGCAGAAGGATGAAGGCCTGAGTGATCAGACCTTCATCCTTTTTTTCATTATAAGGAGCGCAGCGATACGGCGAAACCGCCGGCACGGGCCATGCGCAGCTTCAGGACGGTTTTGGCCGTCACCTTCTTGCGCGTGATGGTATAGGCCTGCGGGTTCTTCTCGTAGTCGGCATCAGGTGCATCGGCATAGATGGTGGCCTCGTACTTCACACCAGGCTTGAGGAAGTCGAGCTTCACCTTCACCTCACGGGCGTTCTCGTCGGTGACACCACCAACATACCATACATCATGCGGTGTAGCCTTGGCCAGGTCGGCCGTTGTAGCATTTTCGGGCAAGGCATAGACAAACTTCGTGGCATTGTTCACCACATCCTTCTTGCCGTCGGGCAGTGTGGCCGTGCTTTCGGAAGCCTTGTTGAGCGTCGAGAGTTTCGGATGGCGTGCCGTGATGATGTAAGCACCGGGCTCGGCATCGATGTAGACCGACTTGTCCCAGTCGACGGCAACATCCTTGATAAACTGGAAGGCATCCATGAAGCGGGCGTAGTTCTCGGGCAGGTCAGCAGCCATCTGCAGGGGCGAATAGAAGGTGACATAGAGTCCCAGCTGGTTGCAGAGCGTATGGTTCATCCTGCCCGTCGTTCCGGGAGCGGTGACAGACATGTCCATCTCGAAGATACCCGGCGTATAGTCCATCGGTCCGCCCTGCAGACGCGTGAAGGGGAAGATGGTGGTGTGGCCGGGCTGGATGGTGCCGCGGAACTCCGTTCCCATAGCACTCTCGTTGCCGATCATGTTGGGCCATGTGCGGCAGAGTCCGGTCGGACGGACGGCCTCGTGGGCATTGACCATGATGTGATGCTTGGCTGCCTCGGTGATGGCATAGTGGTAGTGGTTGATGGTGGGCTGCGAGTAGTGGTAGTCGCCATAGGGGATAATCTTTCCCACATAGCCGCTCTTCACGGCGTTGTAGCCATATTGGTTCATCAGCTGGTAGGCCTTCTCCATCCAGCGCTCGTAGTTCAGGGTAGACGAGCTCGTCTCGTGGTGCATGATGAGTCGCATGCCGTGCTCATGAGCATAGCGGTTCAGCTCCGGCAGGTCGAAGTCGGGATAGGGTGTCACGAAGTCGAAGACGAAGTCCTTCTGATGGCCATACCAGTCTTCCCAGCCTTCGTTCCATCCCTCGATGAGCAGTCCGTCGAAGCCATTCTGCGAGGCGAAGTCGATATAGCGCTTCACATTCGCTGTGTTGGCACCGTGGCGGCCGTGGGGCTTCGAGGCGCGATAGTCGGTCACACCGAGCTGCACGGAGGGATAGTCGTAGGTGTAGCTCCACTCCGTCTTGCCCGTGATCATCTCCCACCATACGCCCATATACTTCACGGGATGAATCCACGACGTATCGTCCAGGGCGCAGGGGTCGTTGAGGTTGAGCACCAGTCGCGAGGCCAGCACGTCGGTGGCACTCTTGCAGACCATGACCGAGCGCCACGGTGTCTTGCACGGAGCCTGCATGCGACCTTTCACGCCCTCGGCATCGGGAGTGAGCCAGGTACGGAACACCATGCGGCTGTCGTCGAGGTTGAGGTTGGTCGTCGGATAGTCGAGCACGGCGGCCTCATGGATGTTGATATAGAGTCCTTCGGCCGTCTTCATCTGCAGGGCCGTCTGCACACCTGTCGGCGAGAAGGGTGTGAAGGGCCATCCGCCGCGTTTGTGCGGGATGTCAGAGAGCTGACGTATCTGCGAGAGCTTCGACTCGGTGGGATTGAACTCCTGAGTGGAATAGTCGCCCGGAATCCACCATGCCGTGTGGTCGCCGGTCATGGCAAACTCGCTGAGCTCTTCCTTGATCATGAAGTAGGTCAGCGCGTTGTCCTGCGGGAATTCATAGCGGAAGCCCAGTCCGTCGTCGTACAGCCGGAAGCGGATGTACATCACGTCGGCATCCTTGCCCCGCTTGCCGCCGGCAAGAAGTGGAGCCTCGGCAGGCTTCTCAAGCTTGACGAGCAGCTCGTTGTAGTGGTTGCGTATCTCTGCCTCTTCGCCCCATACGGGTTTCCATGTCTCGTCGAAGGTGCTGGTGGTGGCATCTTTGAGCGAGAAGTCGCTGTCGAGGTTGTCGTGGTTGAAGAGCTCAAAGCCTAATCGCGAGGGGAGCACCACGGATTGTCCGTTGCGCGCGAGCATGTAGAAGGGCACCCCGTCGGTGAGGGTGAATCTCAGTTCCAACTGTCCGTCAGGACTGCTGATGGTGTTGAGCCACACCCTGTCGGCCGATGCCGAAGCCTGCTCTTGCGCTTGGCAGAGCAGCGGTAGGGCTACGCTTAGCAGAAGCAATAACTTTTTCATAAATTAATAGGGTTTTAAAAAAGTGAGGTTTAGTTTCTTACTTGTTGCGGTGGATGACATATTCGAGATAGGCTTCGAACGAACAGCGCAGCACGTCGTTGCTGACGTGCTCGGCAATATACTGTCGGGCCTCCTTGGCAATGTCCTGCATGACCTGTTCAGCATACTCGATGCCACCATATTTCTTGGCATACTCTACAAGCACAGCTATCTCGTCGGTGTTGATCGTACCGGCCTTCACCTTCTTGGCCAGCGTCGTCATGGCCTCGAAGGGATTGTTCTTCAGGGCATAGATGACGGGCAGGGTCAGCTTTCCCTCCGCCATGTCGTTGCCGGTGGGCTTGCCTATCTCGCGCGAGTCGGAATAGTCGAAGATGTCGTCGCGTATCTGGAAAATCATACCGATGTCGCTGCCAAACTTGCGGGCAGCTTCCACCTCGGCCTCACTGGCCTCTACCGACAAGGCACCCACGGCGGCACAGGCCTCGAAGAGAGCTGCCGTCTTCTGCCGGATGACTTGATAGTAGACCTCTTCTGAAATCTCACGGTTCTGGATATTGGTGAGCTGCAGCAGCTCTCCCTTGGCCAATGCCTGACCCAGCTGGGCTATCTCGCGGACGATGACCTCGCTGCCCGTGCGGCTGACACTCAGCAGGGAGGTGCTCAGTACGTAGTCGCCCACGAGGACGGCCACCTTGTTGTCGTAAAGAGCGTTGACGGAGGGCTGACCGCGCCGCTCACGACTCTCGTCGACCACATCGTCGTGCACCAGCGAAGCGGTGTGCAGCAGCTCCAGGCCCACGGCAGCATCCAGTGTGCGGTCGTTCACCTTTCCCAGGTTCTTCGCCATGAGCAGGATGAGCATGGGGCGCATACGCTTGCCCCCCTGGTTGCGAATATGCTGCAAGGCACGTCCGAGCATGCCGTCATCGTGCGTCAGCGACTCGTTGAAGAGATAGATAAATTGTCCGAGTTCGGCCTTGATAGGCTCTGTAATATGCGATAAGTAGTCCATTGTCGATTGAATTTTGTGACAAATTTACAACTTTTCTGTGATATGTGAAAAACTTTTTGTACTTTTGAGCGCTTTTTTATAAAATATTATATGGATAAAGTATTTTTGTTAGATGCCTACGCACTGATTTATCGTGCCTATTATGCCTTCATCAAGAACCCGCGTATCAACTCGAAAGGGCTCAACACATCGGCCATCCTCGGTTTCTGCAACACGCTGCACGAGGTGATGGAGAAGGAGAAGCCGACCCACCTGGCCGTGGCCTTCGATCCGCACGGACCGACCTTCCGCTCGGAAGCCTTCCCGGCCTATAAGGCACAGCGCGAGGAGACTCCGGAGGACATTCGCGCGAGCGTACCTATTATAAAAGATGTTCTCAAGGCGATGAACATCCCCATCCTCCAGGTAGACGGCTTCGAGGCCGACGACGTCATCGGAACAATGGCGACAATGCTTAGGAGCTCAGGAGTTCAGGAGTCCGGGAGTTCAGACAATACTCCCACCCCTTCCGTCTACATGCTCACGCCTGACAAGGACTACGGCCAGCTAGTGGGCGGCAACGTCTTCATCTACCGTCCGCGCCACGGCGGCGGCTACGAGGTGATGGACGAGAAGGCCGTCTGCGAGAAATATGGCATAGAGCGGACTGAGCAGGTCATCGACCTGCTGGCCCTGATGGGCGACTCGGCCGACAACTTCCCCGGCTGTCCTGGTGTTGGCGAGAAGACGGCGGTCAAGCTCATCACGCAGTTCGGCACGGTGGAAAACTTGCTCCAGCACACCGACCAGATCAAAGGGAAGCTACGCGAGAAGGTGGAGGCTGCCGTCGACGATATCAAGATGTCGCATTTCTTAGCTACCATCCGTACGGATGTGCCCCTGTCGTTCAGTCTCGAAGACATCAAGATGGCAAAGCCCAACGAGGCGGAACTGGCGAAGATATTCAACGAACTGGAGTTCAAGACGCTCCTTAACAAGTTTCTTTCGAGGAAAGAGGAGCGAGGAGCGAAGAGTGAGAATACCGCAAAGCTTCAGCAGCCCGACCTCTTCGGCCTCTTTGCTGAAGAAGCCCCAGGGGTTGAGAACGCCGCAGCATCGCTATCGCCTGCCGCCAACCTTTCTTCCACCGTTCACGACTACCATCTCGTCGAGACGGAAGCCGACGCCGAAGAGCTCTGCCAGCGTCTGTTGGCTTCGCCTGCTGTCAGCCTCGACACGGAGACCACCCCTACCAATGCCATCGATGCCGAGCTGGTGGGCCTGAGCTTTGCCGTGAAGGAACACGAAGCCTGGTATGTCGCCATCCCCGCTGAGCGCGAGAAGGCTCAGCGACTGGTAGACATCTTCCGCCCAGTGTATGAAAGCAGCAATATCGTGAAGGTGGGACAGAACATCAAATACGACCTGGAGGTGCTACGCAACTATGGCATCCGACTGGCTGAGCCGATGTGGGACACGATGATTGCCCACTACCTCATCCAGCCCGAACTGCGCCACAACATGGACTTCATGGCCGAGACGCTCCTTGGCTACAAGACCATCCACATCGACGAGCTCATCGGACCCAAGGGAAAGAACCAGCGCTCCATGCGCGACCTGCAGCCACAAGAGGTCTACGAATATGCCTGCGAGGATGCCGACATCACCCTGCAGCTGAAGAACAAGCTCGAGCCCCTGCTCAAGGAAAAGAACGTCGCTGAACTCTTCCACGAGATAGAGATGCCACTGGTGCCCGTCCTGGCCGAGATGGAGATGAACGGCGTGTGCCTCGACACCGAATCGCTCAAGGAAATATCTGCCATCTTCACCGAACGCATGCACCAGCTGGAGAAGCGCATCTACCAGCTGGCGGGTGAAGAGTTCAACATCGCTTCGCCAAAGCAGGTAGGCGAGATTCTCTTCGGCAAGATGAAGATTGTGGACAAGCCAAAGAAGACGAAGACCGGACAATATGTCACCAGTGAGGAGGTGCTGCAACAGCTCAAGGGGAAGAGCGAAATCATCGAGGACATCCTGGCTCATCGAGGGCTGAAAAAGCTCTTGGGAACCTACGTCGACGCACTGCCCAAGCTCATCAATCCGCGAACAGGACATATCCACACTTCGTTCAACCAGACGGTAACAGCCACCGGACGGCTCTCCTCTTCCGACCCCAACCTGCAGAATATCCCCGTGCGCGGCGAGGATGGCAAGGAGATTCGCAAAGCATTTATCCCTGAGCCAGGCTGCTTGTTCTTCTCTGCGGATTATAGTCAAATAGAACTACGTGTTATGGCGCATCTCTCAGGAGATGAGAACATGATAAAAGTATTTCGAGAGAACAAGGATTTGCATGCTGCAACTGCAGCCCATATATACAAAAAACCAATAGAAGAGATTAGCCGTGATGAACGTACAAAATCTAAACGCGCTAACTTTGGTATTATATATGGAATAACAGTATTCGGACTTGCAGAACGACTTGGGATTTCTCGTGATGAATCGAAATTGCTCATTGATGGCTTTTTTGAAACATTCCCACAAGTGAAAGACTATATGAACAAAGCAATTGAGAGAGCACGAGAAAAAGAATATGCAGAAACCCTCTACGGTCGACGCCGTTATCTGCCAGATATAAAATCTCATAATAATACTGTTCGCAACTTTGCAGAACGAAATGCCATTAACGCACCTATTCAAGGCACAGCAGCAGATATTATAAAAGAAGCAATGATTCATATTTACAAACGATTTAAGTCTGAAGGAATTAGAAGTAAGATGATATTGCAAGTTCACGATGAACTCAATTTCTCGGTATATCCTGAAGAAAAAGAAAGAGTAGAAGAAATAGTCTTATATGAAATGCAAAATGCAATTAATATGAGAGTACCTCTTGTGGCAGATTGTGGATGGGGTAATAATTGGCTTGAGGCTCATTAATAAATAATATGGAATACAATGAATAGTTAATGATTCAATCGCGTTTCTGAATCAAGAGAGTATCGGGAGTATAACGTGTAGTGTCAACTTTCGCTTCAAAGAGATGATTGCTGACGGTATCAGAGATAGTATCTGACTCATTCAGAGATAGTATCTGACTCATTCAGAGATAATCTTTGACCGACTCAGGGATAGTCTGCAACAACAATGCAGACTGTCTCAAGAAAACTGCACAACGTCCATTCAAAACAGTTATGTCGAGAAGTTATTCAACACCTCACCAAATAGCTATGAACCCTTTTGTTTATCGAATTTCCCAATGGTGGGGTGTTTCATCATCATCTCACCACACTACTCACCAGAGCCCCACCATACCCACAGATCTGAACTCGCTTCATCATGAAATGCCTGGTGAGGTGTTTGGTGAGATGTCTGGTGAGGTGTTTGGTGATCACCTCACCATCCATACCTCTCTGTAGAAAAGGGATCCGGAGCCTTTTGGTGAGGTGTTGTGTACACTTTCAAACAAATTACTCTATGCGTTATTGTGACGCAAGGATGCGCCGCCTCTTACGTTGGCTCATCGTCATGAGGTCTGAATAGTTACAGATTGGCCAACTCATTAATGATTCGTTAATTATTGACAAAATATGCAAGTTTTTCGAACACATGTTTGCCCGTGTGAAAAATCATAACTATATTTGCACGATAATTATCAATAACAAACTTAATCAGATTAAAATCATGAAGAATTACGCTTTAGCAATGATGATTGCATTTTTAGGCCTCTGCCAGACGGTACAGGCCCAGTTGCCCGCTTTTGTCCTGAAGAGCATGGACGGAAAGGAAGTACGCACCGACACACTGGCCAACCTCAATGGCGGCAAGCCCGTCATCATCGACTTCTTCGCCACATGGTGCAAGCCCTGCAACCGCGAGCTCGACGCCATCAGCGAGGTCTACGACGAATGGGTGGAAGAAACCGGTGTGAAACTCATCGCCATCAGCATCGACCAGGCTCATAATATCAACAAGGTGAAGCCCCTCGTCGACAACCACGGATGGGAATACGACGTGCTGCTCGATCCGAACAGCGACTTCAAGAACTCCTTAGGCATCGTCACCATACCTTATACCATGGTGGTCGACGGCAAAGGAAACATCATCTACCGCCACAACGGCTATGCCGACGGCGCTGAAGAAGAGCTCATTGAGAAAGTTCGCGAACTGGTGAATTGACAAGTGTCGTTATCACGAATAACGTCAGCGCTGAATAACGACAAACATAAAAGCCATGAATAAAAAAACATTAACAATCGTCGCCGGTCTGGCCTTTGCCCTCATGGCATCGGCACAGACCGACGATGCCAATAAGGTGACCGTGACCGGAAGCATCCAGAGCGACATCCTCATCCCACAAGAAGATGAGGCCATCGGCACGGGAGAATATAAAGACTGGGGACTGACCAATACGTATGCCGAGGCGCGACTGCGCAGCAAATATGTCGAGGCCGGTGCCCGCGTGGAGTTTATGGAATATCCGCTGCCCGGATTCGAGAACGACTTCAAGGGCTGGGGTGTTCCACATTTTTATATTAAGGGCGGCAACGAGAAGGCCGACATGACGCTGGGTACCTTCTACGAGCAATTTGGCTCGGGATTTATCCTCCGCACCTACGAGGAGCGCTCGCTCGGTATCGACAACTCGCTGCTCGGTGCACGCATGAACCTCCATCTGGTGAAAGGTGTCAACATCAAGATGCTTACCGGACTGCAACGCCGCTACTGGGACTGGAACAAGGCGCTCGTCTCGGGTGCCGACATGGAGCTGAATGTCGACCAGTGGAGCCGCAAGATGCAGGAGTCGGGCACTTACCTCACCCTCGGCGCCTCGTATGTCAACAAGCATGAAAGCACCAAGGACGACATCATCATGGCCGACCCGACACACCGCAAGGTGCTGCCGCAGAACGTCAACAGCTTTGATGTTCGCTCGCGCCTGCAGAAGGGCAACTTCACCGTCTTGGCAGAGTATGCACAGAAGACGCAAGACCCGTCGTTCGACAACAACTACATCTACCGCCGCGGCTATGTGGCCATGCTCTCGACAAGCTATTCGAAACGGGGCATGAGCGTGCTGCTGCAGGCAAAACGCTCGGACAACATGTCGTCGCGCAGCCGCAGGGCTATGAACGGCACGTCGTCGTTCATCAACCACCTGCCGGCTTTCACCCTCGACCATACATACGCCCTGGCTGCCCTCTATCCCTATGCCACACAGCCCCTCGGCGAGTGGGCCTATCAGGCTGAAGTGGGCTACATCTTCAAGAAGAACACGCTCCTGGGCGGTAAGTATGGCACGAACGTGAAGGTGAACTTCTCGCATGTACACGCCATCGACAAGAACATCTACGATGGAACCGACGCCCATGCCACTAACGGCTACGGATCGGCTTTCTGGAAGTGGGGCAACCAAACCTACTATCAGGACCTGAACATCCAGCTGAGCAAGAAGCTGTCTAAACAGTTCAAGCTCAACCTGATGTACATGAACCAGTTCTACAACAAGACGGTCGTAGAGGGAGAGGGAGGCATGATCCATTCGGACATCATCGTGGCCGACGCCAAGTATCAGTTCTCGAAGAAGGTGACGCTGCGCGGCGAGGCACAGTATCTCTTCACCGACGACGATGAGGGCGACTGGGCCTTCGGGCTGCTCGAGCTGTCGTTGCTGCCCAACTGGATGATTACCGTCCAGGACATGTACAACGTGGGCTCCACACATATTCACTACTACCAGGGCTTCGTCACCTTCAACAAGGCAAGCCATCGCCTGCAGCTTGGCTACGGACGCACACGCGCCGGCTTCAACTGCTCGGGTGGTGTCTGCCGCTATGTGCCAGCAAGCAAGGGTGTTACGCTCAACTACACCTACGCTTTTTAGAGAATTAAAGAATTAGAGAAATAGAAAATTAGAGAATTGTAAGGTGAAATATCGTAGAAGCAAAACAATGAAAACAACAAAGATATTGGCCTCGATGGCCTTTGCCCTCATGGCGCTTACCGGCTGCGACGAAGTGGCCGAGCAAGATCGTCTCGTCTATGTCAAACCGCCAGAGGTGGCACGCTGTACAGTGATAGAAGACTTCACCGGACAGCGCTGTGTCAACTGCCCGGCTGCCTCTGCCGAGATAGAGAAGCTGCAGGAACACTACGGTGCCGACACCCTCATCGCCGTTGGCATCCATAGCGGACCCTTTGGCAAGATGCCCAACGGCCGACTGCTCTCGCTGGCCACTGAAACGGGCAACCAATATTACGACTATTGGAAGATTGAAGCACAGCCAGGAGCCATGATCAACCGTGGCGCTCCTGTCTACGATCCGCAGCAGTATGGTGCTCTGGTCAGTCAGGCATTGAGTCAGTCAACTCCCGTGACGCTCAACATTGAGCGCACGTACGACGAAGCAACACGCCAGCTGACGGTGAAGGTCAGCGGTTCTACCGTCGAGGATGTCAACTGCAAGCTGCAGCTCTGGCTCACGGAGGATGGCATCGTCGACATGCAGATGCTTGGCGACGGCTCGACCAATCGCGAGTATGTCCACAACCATGTGTTCCGCACGTCGATGACCAACGATGCCTTCGGCGACACGTTCAACCTCACGGCTACCGGCGGTGAGA
The DNA here is from genome assembly GCA_946624005.1 of uncultured Prevotella sp. GTDB lineage: Bacteria > Bacteroidota > Bacteroidia > Bacteroidales > Bacteroidaceae > Prevotella. The sequence goes on from CAMORS010000015.1 coordinate 12,227, forward strand.
AAGAAGTCAGCTACACCACAACGCTTGCCGACGGGTGGAACCCCAGCAAGATGCACATCGTAGCCTTCGTCTTCGACAGCAAGGAGATTCTTCAGGCCACACGCAAGCCTATCTTCGGAAAGTTCGAAGGCTTGATAGCCATCCCATAAGCATACTATTGCTACGAACGAGGCTACTCATTCACGGCGCACATATAACGTAACAATTCTAACCAAACAATTTTATGAACAACTCTGTAATTACATTCCCCACACCGGCCAACGAACCGGTAAAGGCTTATCTGGTAGGATCGCCAGAGCGTGTAGCACTTGAAAAGGAACTGGAACGCCAGTCGAATATCGTGGTTGACATCCCCATCATCATCGGTGGAAAAGAGATACGCACGGGCGACACCGGCAAGGTGACTTGCCCGCACGACCACAACCACGTACTGGCCACATATCATAAAGTAGGAAAGAAAGAAGTTGAGCTGGCCATCGAGACGGCTATGGAGGCTTGGAAAGAGTGGAGCCGCACACCGTGGACGACGCGTGCCGCCATCGTGATGAAGATGGCCGAGCTGCTCGCCACGAAGTATCGCCCCATCATGAACGCTGCCACGATGCTCGGACAGAGCAAGAACTTCTATCAGGCAGAGATTGACTCGGCTTGCGAGACCATCGACTTCTTCCGTTATAACGTACACTATGCTTCGAAGATCTATGCCATGCAGCCGAAAGACGGCGTGGCTCAGCTGAACCACACCGAGTATCGTCCGCTGGAAGGCTTCGTGCTGGCCGTCACACCGTTCAACTTCACGAGCATTGCCTCCAACCTCTGCATGACACCTGTGCTGATGGGTAATGTGGCTCTGTGGAAACCTTCTACCACAGCCTTGCTCTCCAACTACTACCTGATGCAGCTCTACAAAGAGGCCGGATTGCCCGATGGCGTGGTGAACTTCCTGCCGGGTAGCGGCGCTTTGATTGGCGAGGTGGCCACACAGTCGAAGTTCTTCGCAGGCATCCACTTCACAGGTTCAACGGCAACGTTCAAGTCATTGTGGCAGCAGGCCTGTGGCAACCTCGACAAGTACATCTCTTATCCGCGACTGGTGGGTGAGACGGGCGGTAAGGACTACATCTTCGTCCATCCGTCGGCCGACAAGAAGGCTGTCGCTACGGCTGCCTTCTGCGGAGCCTTCGAGTTCCAGGGACAGAAGTGCTCGGCTGCCTCGCGTATGTACATCCCGAAGAGCCTGTGGCCCGACGTGCTGGAGGACATCAAGCGCATGGCCGGCGAGGTGAAGATGGGCGACGTGATGGATCCGTCGAACTTCATCAATGCCGTCATCGACGAGGCTTCGTTCGACAAGTGCCAGTCGTATATCGACTTTGCCGAGAAGGCCGCCGATGCCAAGATTGTCTTGGGCGGCAAGTGCGACAAGTCGAAGGGATGGTTTGTCGAGCCGACAGTCATCGAGACTTCCAACCCGCACTTCAAGTCGATGGAGGAGGAAATCTTCGGCCCCATCATCACCGTCTATCCCTACGACGACGACAAGGTGGACGAGACCGTTCGCCTGCTCGACGAGACATCGCCCTACGGACTGACGGGAGCCGTCTTCGGACGCGACCGCCTGGCGGTAGAGAAGATTACCGACCAGCTGTGCTACACTGCCGGCAACTTCTATATCAACGACAAGCCGACAGGAGCCGTCGTGGGCATGCAGCCCTTCGGTGGTGCCCGCGCCAGCGGTACCAACGACAAGGCCGGCGGCGAGTTCAACCTCATCCGCTGGATTATCCCGCGTGTCATCAAGGAGACCCTCGTCTCGCCCACCGACTACCGGTATACATATATGAAATAGAATTTTGAAGCTGAAAAGTTGACGAGTAGACAAGTTATATGGCTCGTTTACTCGTCAACTCGTCAACTCGTCAACTTAAAATAAACCATGAAACAAAAAAACATTACCCCGTGCCAGGTGAACGTTTCATCTGAGACGGGCCGCTTACGAGCCGTGCTGCTCCATCGTCCCGGAGTGGAGATAGAGCGCATGACCCCGCTGAATGCCGCCCACTGTCTTTACAGCGACATTCTCAGCCGCAGCAGCGTTGACAACGAATACAGCAACTTCTGTGGTGTATTGGAACGCTGGACCAACGTCTATTACGTGGAAGACATTCTTGAGGAACTACTTAAACGCGACGACATCAAGACCGACCTCGTGCGCGAGAGCGTCTTCCATTACGGTACCCATCCCGTCAAGCAGGCCGGAACGACGGGCGACCAGCTCATGGAGACGCTCATGGCAATGGACAACATACAGCTGGCACGCACCCTTATCGAAGGTTTTGAGAACCCGCAATGGAACGGTCTGTCGGACGACCGCTACCTCTTGGAACCTCTCTACAACCTCTTCTTCACCCGCGACGCATCGTCGACGGTCTACAACCGCGTACTCATCAATTCGATGAGCTTCGAGGTTCGCGAGCGTGAGACGCTCATCTACGAGGCCATCTTCCGCCACTTCTTCGGCGTGGAGCTGCTCAACGCCACGCAGTGGAACAACAAGGCACGCACCGAAGGAGGCGACGTACACATCGCCTCGCCCGACCTGCTCTGTGTAGGCGAGGGCATCCGTACCAACGCCAAGGGCATTGAGTACCTGGCACAGACCTTCTCGCGCGAACGCGAACACTTCAACATACTGGTTCAGGAACTGCCGCACGACCCCGAGTCGTTCATCCACCTGGACATGGTGTTCACCTTCCTGGGCCGCCACGAGTGTATGGCCTTCGAGCCGATGCTCAAGAAGAATGGGCTTTTCAGCGGCAAGGACACGACGCTCATCACCATCGACCACGGCAAGATTACGTATCGTCAGGTGCCGAATATCGTCAGCGGCCTGAACCAGCTTGGGTGGGACATCCAGCCTATCATCGGTGGCGGCAACGACCCCTGGATGCAGCTACGCGAACAGTGGCACAGCGGCGCCAACTTCTTCTCCATCGGCGATGGAAAGGTGCTGGGCTACCGTCGTAACACTCACACCATCGATGCCCTCGATCGTGCAGGCTTTGCCGTACTGCCCTCGGAGGATATCGTCAGCGGAAAGATCTCGATGGACGACTACGAGAAGTTCGTCGCCGTCTTCCCCGGAAGCGAGCTGCCCCGTGCCGGCGGCGGTGCCCGTTGCATGACGATGCCCATCCTGCGCGATTAGAAACATCGCATACCTAAATATATATGACCATCACGAAGAAACTGTCAACGTTGCTGATAGCGGCATTCTGTGTAATGCCGCACACTCTTGCCCAGAACGCGGGGAAGGGTGGAGAGTCAGCTACGGTGAGAATTGAAGTTGAGCGCCTGCCCGACCTCAAAACCCCTCGTGCAGGCCATCAACTTTTTATTGTCAACGGCGAGCCTACCGTTGTGGGTGGTCATAGTACGAACTTCAAGCCCACTGCCACGGCCGAATATTTCAAGGATGGCCAATGGCACTTGCTAACTGGCAACATGGTGTTCAACGGTTCGGCCATCGAGACGCTGACCATCAGCGACGGCGACACACCGCTCGCCATCGGCGAGAGTGGTTCGGTGGTAGGCACCTGTCTGACTTTTGATGGGCTGAAAACAGTCTACGTGGGCCGAGACATCAGCCTCTCCGACTACTGCCAGGAATGGATAGGCCGCAGCACGTTTGCCAATGCTCCGACCATCACCGACGTGACCTACGGGCCGAAAGTGACAAAGATTCAACCTGGCGAGTTCTATCGCAACAAAGTCATCCAACGCGTCACCTTCCTGATGGACGAGATAGAGATTCCCGACGAGACCTTCCACGAGGCCGAGGGCTTGACCACCGTGGTGCTGCCCGAGCGCGTCACAGCAATAGGCGAGCAAGCCTTCCGCACCGTTCCGTCGCTCACCTCGCTCACCCTTCCGCCAACAATCAACAAGATAGGCAAAGATGCTTTTAACGGCTGCAAGGCCATCAAGCAAATCACCATCCCAGCCACAGCGACGAGTATTGGGGAGTACGCTTTCCAATACAGCTCGCTTGAGAAGCTAACCATCAGCGACAGCGAAGAGCAACTGACGATGGGCTGGAGCTGTTTCGGTGGAATGGACAATGGCCAGATAGAGCTGTATATCGGACGTCCGCTCGTTGTATTGGGACGCGACCATAACCCATCCAACTGGGACGGAGTAGGTGCCCTGCGCGAGATTACCTACGGCGGCTACTACAGCGACATGGTGGCAAAAGAGGCATACAACTGCAAAGGTCTGCAGAAGGTGATTATCAGCAGTCCGTTGGTTACGGAAATTCCCGAACAGGCCTTCATGAACTGCGAAAACCTGTCGAGTGTGACGCTCCACGACGGCATCAAAGTGATTGGCAAAGAAGCCTTCCGCAACGACAAGATGCTCACGGCCATCCATCTGCCCGAGCAGCTGACGACCGTCGGCGAGAGTGCCTTCTACAACTGTAAGTTTACTTCTGTCGCCCTGCCGAACGGGCTGACGACCATCCACACGAATGCCTTCTACAACTGTCCGTTGAAGAGCATCACCCTACCGGCCAGCGTAACGTTGCTGGGCACGAACAGCTTCGGCACCGACGGCCCGCTGAGCAGCATCGTCTGCTTAGGCAGCACGCCGCCTGTTTGCGATGGCTTCCCGTTCTACTATACCGATAAGGCTCGCAACGGCGAGATGAAGCTCTATGTGCCGAAGGGTGCCGACACCGCCTACCGCAATGCCGAACACTTGAAAGAATTCTACTTCATCAGCACCGACATCCCCACCAGCATCAACCCATCACCCAAAACCCATCAGCCATCACCCAAAACCTGGTACACCCTCGACGGCCGTCGGCTCAATGAAGCCCCGACACGCCCCGGCTGCTATATCTTCAACGGGAAGAAAATCATGAAATGATGGGGGTATTATAAGAAAAAGTTGTATCTTTGCAACCAAAATGTAGGGACCGACATGTTGCATCCGATGTCAATGGATGACGCAACACGTTGCGTCCCTACAGGAAAGCAGACTTTTCACAAATCAAATGGGTAGTATGATGAAACAAGGGAAGAAAGCTATCGTCGTAGGAGCTTCCTCGGGCATTGGGCGCGAGGTGGCACGCCTGTTGATACAGCAGGGATGGACAATAGGTGTCGGAGCGCGTCGCACCGAACGGATGCAAGACATAGGTGCCGCGGCAGTTGAGGCTATCGACGTGACGCGTGAGGATGCTACCGCGTCCCTGCAGCGCCTCATCAGCAAGACAGGCGGCATGGACCTTTTCTTCTATGCCTCTGGGATAGGCAAGCAGAACAGAGAGCTGCATGAAGACATCGAACTCTCTACGGTGCAGACCAACGGTGTAGGCTTCATGCGGATGGTGGGCGAGGCTTACCGCTATTTCGCCCGTCAGGGGCATGGCCATATAGCGGCCATCTCGTCTATTGCCGGCACGAAGGGCTTAGGGCCCGCACCATCATACTCAGCTACGAAGGCGATGCAGAATGTCTACTTAGAGGCATTGGAACAACAAGCTCACAGCCGTCGTCTCGACATCCGCATCACCGACATCCGGCCGGGCTTTGTTGATACGGCCCTGCTCAGCGGTGACTACCGCTATCCGATGATGCTTCGTCCGGAAAGGGTGGCACGGGAGATTGTCTATGCCATCAACCATCGGAAGCACGTACGCGTCATCGACTGGAAATACCGCATCCTGACACCCCTTTGGCACTGTCTGCCACGCTTCATCTGGCGTAGAATGAAATTGTAGGCATTCCTTGTCTGGGGATTAAGCTCACAATAACTACTTGTTGAGTTTCCAGGTGACACCATCTTTGGTATCTTTCACCTCGAAGCCAGCGGCAGCCAGCTCATCGCGGATTTTGTCGCTTGTTGCCCAATCCTTGGCAGCCTTTGCCTTGGCCCGCAGGTCGAGCACCATGTCGACCACCTTGCCGAAGGCCTCTTCGCGCGCCTCGCTGGCTGCGCCTTGTGCACTGGCGGGCTTGAGTCCTAAGAGGTCGATGGCGAAGAGACGCATCGTCGAGGCAAGCTCTTCGAGACATTCTTTACATATCTGTGCCTTATGGTCGAGCAAAGTGTTGACGACACGACAGGCTTCGAAGAGGTGGCTGATGACCATCTGCGACTGCAGGTCGTCGTTCATATCGTCGTAGAGCCGCTGCCGTAGCCCTTTGACGAACTGCTCCGTCTGCGCATCGCACTTGTCGCTGACCGGAACGCGTTCGAGATCGCTGAGGGCGTTCATCAGTCGCTCCAGTCCTTTCTCGCTGGCCTGCAGCGCCTCGTCGGAGAAGTCGACTGTGCTGCGATAGTGGGCTGAAAGGATGAAGAAGCGGATGGTCATGGGGCTGTAAGCCTTTGAGAGCAACTCGTGCTTGCCGGTGAAGAACTGCTCCAGAGTGATGAAGTTGCCGAGCGACTTCCCCATCTTCTGCCCGTTGATGGTGATCATGTTGTTGTGCATCCAGTACTTGACCATGTCGTCGCCCTGGGAGGCCGTTGCCTGTGCTATCTCACATTCGTGATGCGGGAATACGAGATCCATGCCTCCGCCGTGGATATCGAAGTGGTCGCCGAGGTATTTACGTCCCATGGCGGTGCATTCGCAGTGCCATCCTGGGAATCCTTCGCTCCACTGGCTGGGCCACCGCATGATGTGTTCGGGCTGTGCCTTCTTCCATAGGGCGAAGTCTACCTGATTGTGCTTCTCGCCAACGCCGTCGAGTTCGCGCGAGTTGTTGATGACATCGTCGAGGTTGCGTCCGGAGAGCTTTCCGTAGTGGTATTTCTGATTGTATTTCTCGATATCGAAATAGACGGAGCCGTTGGAGACGTAGGCAAAGCCATTGTCGAGAATCTGCTTGACGAGCTGCTGCTGCTCGATGATATGCCCTGTGGCATGTGGCTCGATGCTGGGTGGCAGGACGTTGAGGGCGTCCATAGCCTGGTGGTAGCGGTTGGTGTAGTATTGTGCTACCTCCATAGGCTCGAGCTCTTCGAGCCGGGCCTTCTTGGCTATCTTGTCGTCGCCCTCGTCGGCATCGTGCTCGAGATGGCCTACATCGGTGATGTTGCGGACATAGCGCACCTTATAGCCGAGATGCTTGAGGTAGCGGAAGAGGATATCGAAGGTGATGGCGGGCCGGGCATGGCCGAGATGGGGGTCGCCATAGACGGTGGGGCCGCAGACGTACATGCCTACGTGGGGCGGGTTGATGGGCTGGAAGCGCTCTTTCTGGCGGTGGAGCGTGTTGTAGATAAGAAGTGTCTGTTGCATAGTGGTTGATTGTTTTTGAGGTGAGGCCGCTATGATATAGCGGCATACTGAACCTGAGGTAGGATATAGCGGCAGGCTGAACCTGAGGTAGGATATAGCGGCAGGCTGAAGTAGGGGGTTACTCGGCCCCTTGGAAGGCGGCCTGCTCGGCGGCGGCGATGATGTCCTCGCGTGTGGGCTGTCGGAAGTCGTGCTGGATGTCGGAGAGGTCGAATTCTTCGTTGTCGGTGCCGGAGGGCTTGGCTTGGCGTTGCTTCTGGCCCTCTTCGATGACTCTTCGTGTCTCGCGGAGATAGCTTTCCTCTTTCTTTTCTTCCTCGCTCTTGGCTATCAGCTCTTCCTTCTCCTTCCGTTTGAGCGCGTCGGCATCGGCCTTGGCGCGTGCCTCGTTCATCCTGTCTGACTTAGCAGCGAGGACGGCATCGATAAACTGCGGTTTCTTCTTGAGCTGCTGGAGTGTGGCTTTGGCAGCGAGCTGGTGGCTCTCCTTCTTGGAGAATCCCTTGGCCGTTTCGCCCTGTACGCCTTCGAGGAAGACGGTAGTGAGGAAGACGGGGCTGCCCTGCCTGTCCTTATCTTGCGAGATGAGCCTGAACTCAAGCTGTACGCGGTGTTTCTGGCTCCACTCTATGAGCTTGCTCTTGAAGTTTACCTCTTTGTAGGCCACTCGGTCAAGGTTGATATTGTCGGTGAGGACGCGTTTCTCCATGAACCGCATGCATGCCTGATAGCCTTGGTCGAGGTAGATGGCACCGACGAGCGCTTCGAAGGCATTGCCTCCGATGTAGCTGTTGTGCGACGAATTGTTGCTGTGCTGCTGTATCAGTTCGGTGAGTCCCATCTCGATGGCGAGGCGGTTAAGTGTCTCTCGCTGAACCACCTTGCTCCGTGTGTTGGTGAGGAATCCCTCACCTTTCCCGTCGAAGCGGCGGAAAACGATGTCGCCCACTACGGCATCGAGCATGGCATCTCCGAGGAACTCGAGTCGCTCGTTGTTGACGAGCCTCCCGTTCTCGTTTCGCTTTCCCATGCTTTTGTGTAGCAGCGCCTGCTTGTAGTAGGCGATATTGCGTGGGTAGAATCCGATGATATGATACAGACACGAATAAAGCTCCTTCTCCTTTCGGAAAGGGAGCTTCAGACGTTGAACCAGCTCGTTAATCCTCATACTTCTTGAAGATGACGCATGCGTTATGGCCACCGAAGCCGAAGGTGTTGCTCATGGCAGCACGCACCAGTCGCTTCTGTGCCTTGTTGAACGTGAAATTGAGGTTGTAGTCGATTTCCTCGTCCTTATCGCTCTCGTCGTGGTTGATGGTTGGCGGTACGATGTCGTTCTTCACCGAAAGAACGCTGACCATGGCTTCGACGGCCCCGGCTGCACCAAGGAGATGTCCGGTCATCGACTTGGTGGAAGAGATGTTGAGCTTGTAGGCAGCGTCGCCGAATACTTCCTTGATGGCCTTGGCCTCTGAGATGTCGCCGACATGTGTCGATGTGCCGTGAACATTGATATAGTCGATGTCCTCGGGCTTCATCTGCGCGTCGCGCAGTGCGGCCTCCATGACGAGTTTGGCTCCCAAGCCTTCCGGATGGGATGCGGTGATGTGGTAAGCATCGCCACTCATTCCCTCGCCGACCATCTCGGCATAGATCTTGGCGCCACGCGCCTTGGCGTGTTCCAGCTCTTCGAGGATAAGACATCCGGCACCTTCGGCCATGACGAATCCGTCGCGGCTGGCGCTGAACGGCCGACTTGCCTTTTCGGGCTCATCGTTGCGAGTGGAGAGCGCCTTCATGGCGTTGAAGCCTCCCACGCCGCACATGCAGATGGCGCTCTCGGCTCCACCGGCCACGATGATATTGGCCTTTCCCAGGCGAATCTGGTTGAAGGCATCAGCCAGAGCGTTGGTCGACGAGGCGCAGGCGCTGGTCGTCGTATAGTTGGGCCCGTGGAATCCGAAGTGTATGGAGATGTGTCCGGACGCGATATCACCAATCATCTTGGGTATGAAGAAGGGACTGAACCGCGGTCCTTGCTCGATGTGCTGACCGTAGTATACCACCTCGTCCTCGAATGTGCGGATGCCTCCGATCCCGACGCCGTAGATGACTCCGATACGGTTTTTGTCGACGGTGTCGAGATCGATACCGCTATCTTTGACACCCTGTATGGCACTGATGATGGCCAACTGCGTGTAGCGGTCGAGCTTTCGGGCTTCCTTTCGGTCGATATAGTCGCCCACGTTGAGGTTTTTCACCTCGCAGGCGAAATGTGTCTTGCACAAAGAGCTGTCAAACTGTGTAATGGGCGCAGCTCCGCTGACACCTGCCACGAGGTTTTTCCACGCCTCTTCGGGTGTGTTGCCCACAGGTGTAACGGCTCCTAAGCCTGTCACAACTACTCTTTTTAATTCCATGCTATTGTTTTAAAGGGGAAAAACAAAAAACTAAAAATTGAGAATCGCGACAATCACTTTATCTGCTACGGTCGCCGATTCTCAATCTTCAATAAAGCTATATCTTATTTAATATTCTCTTCGATATACTTGATAGCGTCGCCTACAGTACCGATGGTCTCTGCCTTGTCGTCGGGAATCTGCACGTCGAACTGCTTTTCAAACTCCATGATGAGTTCTACGGTGTCGAGGGAGTCGGCTCCCAGATCGTTGGTAAAGCTTGCCTCGTTCTTCACTTCTGATTCGTCTACACCGAGTTTATCAACAATAATAGCCTTTACTTTTGCTTCAATTTCTGACATAATTCTGTAATTTTTGATGTTAATACTAATCTTCTTACCAATGCCTCAGATGTCTGCCCCAAAAAAAAGCGGCAAACACGCTAATGGCTGTTTTGCGGGTGCAAAGGAACGAATTTTTATTGGTTTGTGCAAATTTTTTTATAAAAAAAGTGTTTTTCTATGCACATACCACCCTCTTGTGTGCAATAAATTGCACGTTTTTCCGAAAAATGTTGTGTGTTTCAAAATAAATATCTATATTTGCAAGCATAAATTGTTTATCTAAAAAGTAAATCGTAAATACGTAAATCGAAAATAACCATGACTTTTACACAATTGAGCAACCCCATCTTCGTTCAGGCCATCAACGACTATCACCTGACGGACAACATTGACACGCCCATCAACAACCCCTATCCAGAGGGGAGCATCGAAAACCGTCTCTACCTGAAATGCTGGATAGATACCGTGCAGTGGCACTTCGAGGACATCATCCGCGACCCGCAGATAGACCCTGCCGAGGCACTCGTACTGAAGCGCCGCATCGACAAGAGCAACCAAGACCGTACCGACCTGGTGGAACAGATAGACACCTACTTCCGCGAGAAATACGCCGATGTCAGGGTGCTGCCAGACGCCCGCATCAACACCGAGAGTCCTGCCTGGGCTGTCGACCGGCTGAGCATCCTCGCCCTGAAGATATACCACATGCGCGAACAGGCAGAGCGCCCCAACGCGTCGGCAGAACACCGCGCCAAGTGCCAGGCCAAGCTCGGCGTGCTCTTAGAGCAACAGGTAGACTTGAGCACGGCCATCGACCAGCTGCTGGAGGATATCGAGGCAGGCCGCAAGTATATGAAGGTGTACCGCCAGATGAAGATGTACAACGACCCGGCCACCAATCCGGTATTGTATAGCAAGTAGCAGTGGCGCGACGTGTCGCGTCCTACAGACAAGTAGACAAGATCAGATGAAGAAAGAACATATTCTCATCATCAGGTTCTCAGCCCTGGGCGACGTAGCGATGACGGTGCCCGTAGTAAAGGCGTTGGCAGAGCAATATCCCGAAGTCCACTTCACCATGCTCAGCCGTGGTTTCGCCCGTCCGCTATTCGACGAGCTGGCTCCCAACGTCAGCTTCATGGAGGCGAACCTACAGGATGAGTATCATGGTGTGAAGGGGCTCAACGCGCTCTATCGCCGTCTGGCGGCGAAGCATTTCACGGCTATTGCCGACCTTCACAACGTATTGCGGTCGGACTATCTGCGTCTGCGCTTCAATCTCGGGCGTTTCCGGGTAGAGCATATCGACAAGCACCGCATGGGCAAACGCCGACTGGTGGCGAAGAACAACAAGGTCTTGGAACAGCAGCCCACGGCCATCGAGAACTATTGCGAGGTGTTCCGCAAGCTGGGATACCCCATAGAATGCGATCCCGCTCCTCGCTCCCCGCTCCCCGCCCCTCTCTCCTCTCTCCTCTCTCCTCGAAATGTAAGTGCCTCCATCGGTCTCGCTCCCTTTGCAGCCCACCGCGGCAAGATTTATCCACGCGAGCGGATGGAACAAGTGGTGAGCCAGCTGTGCGAGCTGCATCCCGACTGTCGGATTCTCCTCTTCGGAGGCGGAAAGCGTGAGATGGAAGTCTTTTCGCAATGGTGCAACCGCTACCCTCAATGCACGAATGCCTCGGCTCAATGCAACGGGCTGAAGGAAGAACTCGATGCGATGAGTCGTCTTGACGTGATGATCTCGATGGACAGCGCCAACATGCACCTGGCATCGCTCGTCGGCATCCCCGTGGTGAGCATCTGGGGCGCCACCCACCCCTACGCCGGCTTCATGGGTTTCGGACAGAAGGAGGAGAACGCCGTGCAGACCGACCTTCCCTGCCGTCCGTGCAGCATCTACGGCAACAAGCCGTGCCACCGTGGCGACTATGCCTGCCTCTACGGCATCGAGCCGTCTACTATTATTAATAAGGTAGAGAAAATTCTGAGTGAACGAAAATAACGTATTAACCCCTAAAAAAAGAAAGGAACAAAAAAAATGAAAAAGTATGTTTGCGACACTTGCGGCTACGTATACGACCCCGCAGTAGGCGATCCCGACAACGGCATAGCCCCCGGTACAGCCTTCGAAGACCTCCCAGCCGACTGGGTATGCCCCCTGTGCGGTGTGGGCAAGGAAGATTTCTCTGAAGAGTAACGCAACCATGATATTGCGTAGACTACTGATTTTTCTTTTTGCTGTCCTGATTCTTGTCGGGACAGCAAAAGCCGATTATGCCTACCACTTCAAGCCCATCAACAAGGATTTCGACGAGATAGCCATGCGGCTCAACCAGGCCGACTTCGCCATTGAGCGGCAGAGCATCGACCCCCATTGGCTCGACCAGATAGACAGTATTGCCCGGAAAGAGGGCAACAAGCAGCTACAGGTCAGGGCCATCTACTGGCGTGTGCGCTCCACGCAGATGAGCGCCCAGCCATCGCAGTGTATCCCTCTTTTGGAGAAAGCGCTGAAGATGAACGACAACGAGACCTACGACTACGATGCCGCCTGCATACGCTACCAGCTGGCTGGCAACTACGACCGCCTCGGACAATACTTCAAGTGCTACAACGAGGCGAAGGCTGCCATACCCATCTTCGAGAAATATCAAGACCACTACTTCCTCGGCAACAGCTACCTGCTCCTGGTGCAGCTCTTCCATGAGATCAGCAGCGACGACGAAGCCACAACCCTGCTCGACCTGGCGCGCGACAACTACCAAAAAGCCGGCTTCCAGCTCAACCGCATCTTCTTCTACCAGGCCGTCCTGAATCCCGACGACAACGAGAGCATCGCTCTCTACAAGAAGGCCATAGAGACGGGCAACAAAGACTGGGGCATGACCCTTCAGGCCTATATCAACCTCAACGAACTGCTCCTCAAGCGCGGACGCGCCAACGAGGCAGAGGCCTACAGCGAGGAGGCCTTCAAGATGTTGCAACGCTTCTCGCCGGGCAACGTCATCTTCCACGCCATGATAGCCCTCAACCATGCCACCATCCGCTACGAGCAGGGACGCTACGAAGAGACGCTCGACGAGCTCAACGCCCTGCAACAACATAGCGACGAGCTGCGCGACGAATACCTCATGCTCGGCATCTACCGCCTGCTCTGGCAAACTCACGAGAAGCTCGGGCATCGCGACGAGGCATACCGCTACCTCGAGCTCTACAACAAGAAGTACCAGATGCAGGAAGAGGAGATTCTCAAGCACGAAGTGCCCAAGGCTCAGGCACGCGAGGCCATCGCCCGTCAAGACGACCAGATCAGGCTCCTCCAGCAGGAGTCGGAGCTCAACCGCCGTCTGCTGTGGGTCATCGGACTCGTGGCACTGACGGTCATCATCGTCGTCGCCTCCCTCTTGATATACGTCTTCCAGCGCAACCGCATGCACAAGATGGAGAACCGCGAACTGCAGAAAAGCCTTGAACAGGAAGCCATCATCTACTCGATGAACCTGAAAAACTACGAAGACGACATCCAGAAGAAAGACCGCGAGATATCCTCCTCCACCCTCCTACTCACCAATAAGAACGAAGTGCTCAAGCAGCTCAGCGACATAACCACCCGCTACAGCGACGACGGCAAGGTGCCACGCGAGTTCGTACGCGAGGTGAACGCCGTCATTGGCGACTCGCTGAAGAACGACGACGAGTGGTCGCGATTCCGCCTCCACTTCGATGCCGTCCATCCCGACTTCTTCAACAAGCTGAAGGAGGCTTCGCCCGAACTCACCGAGAACGACCTCCGCCTCTGTGCCTATATAAGAATAGGTATGCGCGCGAAGCAGATAGCCGAGATGCTCTCCATAAGCAGCGACTCCGTCAACTCCAATCGCTATCGTCTGCGCAAGAAACTCAACCTCTCGCGCGGCGACTCCCTCGACGACTTCGTCAGAAAGATATAACCTCCTCCCCTCTTGTCCTCGTATGGCGCGACCACGTCGCGCCAAAAATATAGACAAAAACTGATAGCCCCGAAAAACACTGCCTTTCCCGCTTGTCGTCTGGTTTTTAATGACTAACTTTGCAACAGCATTTATTCATTAAAAACCTTACGATTATGCTTAAACATCTATCTTCTCTTTTCACGGCTGCACTCCTCGCAACAACATCAGTGCAAGCCCAGACAACCTATTTCGCCACTTCGTTCGACGAGGGAATGCCCGATTCGTTCCAAAACTGGGACATCGACGAAAACCAGCCCTCCACCGACATGGCCAACCTCGGCTTCGCCGTCGGCACGGCATGGATCGTCACCAACGAGGGGAAAGACAACAACCCCGCAGCATGCTCCACCTCGTGGTACAAGACGGCCGGCACCTCCAACGACTGGATGGTATTGCCTCCCATCGAGGTCAAAGACACCGAGGCTAAAATCATCTGGCGCGCACGGACACGCGACAAGGACTATCGCGACGGCTACAAGGTGTATGTCGGACACTTCCCCGACGAGAGCACCGGTCGCGACTACATCATGCCCGACGACTTCGACCAGCAGACTCCGCTCTTCGCAACATCCAACAAAGGCGAGAACTACGAATGGACGCTACACACCATCTCGCTCGCCCAGTATGTCGGACAGACCGTCTATATAGCCTTCGTCAACGACTCGAAAGACAAAGCATGCCTCTATGTCGACGACATATTCGTAGGCGTACCGGCAGCAGTAGGACTGACGCTCGACTTCGGTCGCTGCTACGACGGCTATGGCGACATCACCATCAGCGGAAAGGCTTACGCCACACTCAGCCAGCCCGTCACGGGCTATACCATCGGTTTCGAGATGGGCGGAAAGACCATCGAACAGACCTTCGACGGCACGCTGGAACCCGGTGTGCAGGTGCCCTTCACACTCAGCGAGACAGCCTACCTCGAGAAGAATGCCACCGCCGACTACCGCGCATGGATCAAGGCTGGCGACGACCAGAGCGAACAGAACGGACGGCTCTCGGCCTATCTGTGGAAGGTAGTGGCCGAAGAGGTCACCGGCACCTGGTGCCAATACTGCGTGCGAGGCATCGGAGCAATGAACCACATGCGCGAGAACGACCCCGAGGGCTTCATCGGCATTGCCGTACATGCCGACGTATCGAACACCGTTCCTGATGCGATGGCCATCCCCGGCGAGGAATACCGCCAGTGGCTGATGTCGAGCTATAGCATGAGCGGCTATCCCCACTGTGTGATGAACCGCAACGCACAGTATTCCATCGATCCGGGCAACATCCCCACGACGGCTGCCGCCATCAAGAAGAACGGCGAGAACTTCTACGGACTGTCGCTCAGTGCCTATTATGATGCCGAGACAAACCTCATCACAGGCAACACCACGGTAGCCTTCGCCAAAGACTTCGAGAACACCAACTTCAAGCTCGCCTACATCGTCATCGAGAACGACGTCCACCGCACGCATGCCGAGACGGGCATCCTCGACGACTATTGTGGCTACGACCAGATCAACGGCTATGCCGGCGGAGCGATGGGCGAATGCTATGGTTTCGAGAACCTGCCTTCCATCATCAATGCCGACGACATCTGGTATCAGGATGTAGCCCGTGGTTATAGTGGCAACGACGGCTACAAGGGCATCACGGACATCTTCCCAAAGAACATCAGCGACGGCGATGTCGTCGACCACGAGATAGAGATAGCCATGCCCCAGACGGTGCTCGTGAAGGAGAACACCGAGCTCGTCGTCCTACTGCTCAGCAAGAGCGGTGCCATCCTCAATGCCGAGAAATGTCCCATCTCGATGGAGCAGCCCGAAGCAACAGGAATCAGTCAATTGATGATTGATAATGGACAATTGACGACAGGCAATCGTGGAGCCGTTTACGACCTGCAGGGCCGATTGGTTTTTCGAGGGTACGAGGGTACGGGGGTACGAGGGTACGAGAATAGTCTCGTGGAAGGCGAAGAAGGTAATCTCGCACCCTCGCACCCCCGCACCCCCGCACCTCCGATGAAGAAGGGTGTCTATATCATGAACGGCAGGAAAGTGATTGTGAGATAAATCATCAACCTTCCTTTATACGGACTCGACACGTTACGTCCCTACATCACCCATCAACGGGAGAGCCACCCAATAAGAAAAGCCCCTGCGTCATCGCGACGTGGGGGCTTATGCAAATAGTGCTTATGAGAAAAAACCTTATTTGATGATTACTTTGTGTGTTCCTCTGGCATTCTTGACAATGTACACGCCCGGTTGACGGAGGTCGCTCGCGCGCGTACCTTTTATATTATATATAGTAGCGTAACCTTGCTGGCTGACGGATGGCTGCTGGGTGATGTTATCAATAGCCGTCGGAATATAGTCGGGCGAAACAACAATCTGACAAGCATCAGAATAGCGGGAACTCATCTCTTCTGCCACGGCCTGCACTTCCCATTTGTAACATTCGCCCTCAGTGAGGTCAGTTACCACATAGCGGCAGTCGTTGATATTCTCCACGATCCACTGCTCTGCCGGGATATACAGCTGCTCGAAAGGCTCATCCACCGTCGATGCCACCTCGCCCGTCACGTCGATGACTTTGGCATTGGGATAGAGCGCAGCAGCATCGGCGCCACGGATGATGATGAGCGAGTCGATGAAGGCGCGCTCTTTGTTGACCGAGATGGTGATGTCGGTGGTTGTCAGTCCGGCTCCGTTGAACTGGTAGAGGTACATGCGCGGCGTGCTGGTCAGTCGGTGCTTGGCCTGCAAGCCATTGGCAGTGACGGTGAGTGCGGGCTGCTTGCCCTGCATAGAGTTCACCTTGAGCAGCAGGGCGAAGTCGCGGTCGTAGGTCGAGAGGTTCAGCTTCGGCGACGACAAGGTGCCGTCGGTGCCGGTCTTTCCTATCTGCATGGTTCCTCCTGCCTGGAAGATGTTCTCTCCTGTCCATCC
Organism: uncultured Prevotella sp.; assembly: GCA_946624005.1. Classification (GTDB taxonomy): domain Bacteria; phylum Bacteroidota; class Bacteroidia; order Bacteroidales; family Bacteroidaceae; genus Prevotella. The sequence goes on from CAMORS010000015.1 coordinate 29,228, forward strand.
TTTTGAGGTCATATAGAGGTCGAGCTGCGCAGCAATGTCGTTCGAATCGCCGTTGTTGTTCGCCCCGGCCGTCATCAGGTCGAAGCCTTCATCGACGGCTGTCATGATGTCCTGTTCGCGCATCAGGTGCGTCAGCCGGATGTTATAGCTCTCGGTGCGGTTGTCGTTGTTCGTCCAGAAGGCGGTGAAGTGGCTGTCTCCCATATCGCTGACGTTGAGCAGTGTGGGTGCCTTGAGGTGGTTGTTCATGAAGTCGAAGCTGACCAGCCCGTCGGTATTAGCGATGTTGGTAATCCACTTGTCGAGCTTCTCGCCGGTATAGGGTTTGGCTTGCGGTGTCGATTCGTCGGTGAAGGCATCGTTGCCGTCGTAGGGGAAGAGGTCGTATCGCTCGGAATATTTCTCCAAGAGCACATCATAGCCCGGTTCGTTGTCGGCACAAACGAGGTAGAATCGCTGGTGGTCGGCCTCGTTGTTGGCCACGTTGCTGTTCCATGTCTGCATGTCGAAGTCGACGTGTGTTATCATCAGTCCGCTGCCTGGCAGGAACTCGTCCCATTCGGTCTGCTGTCTGTTTTCCAAGAGGTAGAACTCCTGTGGGTTGCGTGCGGTGGAGACGCGGTAGGCGTGGTTGCTCTTCAGGATGTTCTCCAGCTGCAGTCCGTCGGCCACTTCGCTGAGCTCTTCGGGTTCCATCCATCCTACGCTCATGCGTTCGAAGGCGTTGTAGGATGGCGGTGTGCGCGAATCGTTGTTATAGGCACCGTAGTCCATCAGGTCGTAGGCCCCGAGGTTGTACTGGTGGCTGTCTACGGTGCTGTAGTGGTCGGCAAAGCCCAATACGTGTCCGAACTCATGACAGAACTGTGCGATGCTGGCTGTCTGTGTGCCGGTATTGCCGAATAGCTCTGACGAACATGCGAAGACATCGATGGTGCAGTCGTCGATTTTCAGGTTGTAGCCGGCGTTGCTGAGGTTCCATTTCTTGGGCCACACCGTGTTGGCACCGCCGCCGGCATTCTCACCGTAGCCAGCAAAGACGACGTACACCATGTCGACGTAGCCGTCGTGGTCGTAGTCGTATTGCGAGAAGTCAATGTCGAACTGACTATCAGCCAGTTTGCAGGCCTCGACAATCATGGCCTCGGCATTCTGGTCTTGGTTGTAGATGCCGTCGTTGCGTCCGTAATAGGCATAGTTGCGCGACAGGGGAACGGGTCCCACGACATCGAAGGTGGGCTGAAACTGTCCCTTCGACTGCGCGATGAAGTAGTCGCGAGCCGAACCGGTGAAGCCGATGTCGCCCTCCACGTCGTAGTCGGAAAAGCCCTCTTCGTTCATCATGCGTTGGTGGTACTCCTGCGTGAACGTCATCTTCAGGTCGGAGAAGTCAGCAAGGATGATGAGCCCGTGAGCATCGCCTTTGGTGGGGAAGGTGCCTATCTGATAGTCGGAAGCTTTTGCTTTACGGGGAGTGTTTTTCGAGGGTGCGGTGGTACGCGGGTGCGAAGGTGCGAGGAATGATTTCGAGGGGGTGAGATTGCTGCGTTGTTTCTCTACGAAGCGCGACTCTTCGGCTGTCCGCATGGCGGGATTGTGTGCTATGGGAGCGTCGGCAGCCTTATATCGCAAGCAGCCTTGCTCATCTTCTTCGAGGAGAAGCCCGTCTGTAGAGAGCAGGTAGTGTCCCCACTCGTCGCCGCGCAGGAGGTAAGTCACGACGGAGCCGTCGCTTTGTTTCTTCTGCAGCTTACCCTTCCAGGCAGGCATGGCTGTGAGCGAAGCCGTCGCGAGGAGCAGCGCTGCAGCAATGGTATAAATTCTTTTCATGATGTTGATGTTTAGGTGATCTATTTTTTTCTTCGAGGGTACGAGGGTACGGGGGTACGAGGGTACGAGAAATGTTTTCGGCTGCAAAGGTACGAAAAAACCTGCATACGCGTACATTTCTATATATAGACAAAAACTGACAGACGGAAAAAACATCGAACATTCAGCATTTTATCATTGAACATTCAGCATTATATCATCGAACAATCAGCATTCTTTGTCCTCTTCGCTTTGAAAGCGTCCCTTTGGGCCGAGCGGAACATTGAACATTGTGATTCCCCATTGGCGCTTTTCGCAACATCATCGATGGTCCTTCGCGATGCAATTTGCGGCATATTGCTGCGCGATTTGCGGCTGATTATCGTGCAATTTGCGGCATATTGCAACACTACGTTAATAATGTAGTGTTACTACCTTATTAATGTAGTCGCACTACTTTATTAATGTAGTCTGACTACTTTATTAATGTAGTGTCGCCGTTTGCCGCTAACGACATCGCGATTTGCCGCATAACACTCACCAAACCCAAATCCCTCACCAGCCCGTCCCGTCTTTTCCCGAGCGGATTCTATCCGCTCACCATCACCCATCGCCGGCCCCTCGTCACCCTATAGACAAACGCTGACGAGGCCTGAAAAAGGTATAGACAAAAACTGACAACGCGAAAAAAACCCCATTCCACCGTAGGTTTTCCCATTTTTTTGGTTTATCTTTGCGGCAATCTTTTTCATTGAGAATTAATCATTGAACATTGATAATTGGATATTCTGATATTTATTAACCTATAAAAAAGACAAGCTTATGAAGTACAGAACTAACTTCCTGCTATCGTTGCTCACCCTGCTCCTGGTGGGGACGGGACAGATGATGGCACAAAGCAGTGAGGCGTACGGTGTAATCAGCGCCGGTGAGGATGCCGGTATCTACAAGTACGCCATCAGTCCGCAAGGCATCACCGACGTGGAGTGTATCAACCCGATGATTCTGAGCACAGAGCAGAACAACAGCGACAAGATCTCGGGCGGCTTCCTCGTGGGCGACCGCTACTATTATTCGATGGTGCACCTGAATCCGCAGGGCTACCAATCGGACGGTATCTACTACTACGACCTGGAGGAGAAGACTACCGTGCAGATTACTTCCTGGAACTTCCTGCAGCAGGGTCCGTCGTGCGCCAGCTGGACGTACGACTTCCAGAACGAGGTGATGTATGCCGCCGACGGCTTCCAGGGTGGTGGCGGCAAGCTGCTCACCGTCGACCTGACAACGGGCGAACTGGCCACCGTGGCTGAGTTTAACATCACCGAGCAGCCCTCGTGGGCCTCTAATCCGGAGAACTACACGCACACCATCTGCGCTATGGCGATGACCTACGATGGCGACCTCTATGGCGTGGGCTACTGGGGCGGTCTGTATAAGATCAACACCACGACGGGCGACTGCGAGTATATCGGTGCGATGAAGGACGCTTGTCCCAATCCGACGAACGGTCAGGTGGCCTTCCAGTATCAGGGAGCCTGCGACCTCGTCTACGACAACGATAATCAGAAGATGTACCTCTATATGTATCAGTACCCGCCGACGCAGTATGTTCCCGACGGTTATGGCGGCATCGGTTCGGGCTATGCCCTCTTCGAGGTAGACCTGCAGACGGCCGACGTGACGTATATCGAGGATACCGACGGCCACCACTTCGTGGGCAACTGCATCCAGTTTGCCGTGGCTGAAGCCAGTGCTCCGCAGGCCCCGCAGAACCTGACGGCCACTCGTGGTGAGAACGGTGCGCTGAGCGTCACCCTGGAATGGGACAACCCCGCCAAGACTTACGCTCGCGGTGGTACGCTGGAAGAGCTCGACCGTATCGAGATCTACCGCAGCGGCGAACTCGTCCACACCATCAACAACCCCGAGATTGGCGGACATGAGACGTGGACAGACACCGATATTCCTGAGCGTGGCAACTACAGCTACCGCCTGTCGGGCTTCAACAGTGCCGGTCAGGGCGACCGTGCCAGCGTGACGCTCTACGTAGGCCCGGGCGACCCGATGCCCGTGAGCAACCTCGTGGCTACTCCCGATGGTGCCAATGCCAACATCGCGTGGTCGGCTCCTACAGAGGGTAAGTATAAGTCGTGGATTGATGTTGACAACCTGACCTACGACGTTACGCGTCAACCGGACAACGTGAAGGTGGCTGAGGGCATCAGCGACACCGAGTTCTGCGACGAGACCGTACCCGCCATCGGCTTCTACACCTACGATGTGGTGGCGCATGCCGGCGGTTACGACAGCGAGAAGGTCTCGACGGCTGCCGTCATGGTAGGCCCCGCCATCACCATACCGGCTACAATCGGCTTTACCAACGTGAACCAGTTCAACCTCTGGAAGACGTACGACCTCAACGGCAACGGCTATTCCTTCATGTACAGCGAGTCGTGGCCGCTCTATCGCCCGTGCGCGTATGTTTCCTATCAGTACGACAACATGGCTGCTGCCGACATGCTCATCTCGCCCTACATCCAGTTTGAGGCTGGTAAGCACTACAAGCTGACGTTCGACGCTACGCTCAACACGAAGAATGTCCCGGAGCTCTTCGCCATCACCTTCGGTAAGAGTGTGGCTTTGGAAGCTCAGGACAGCGTCACCGAGTTCCACATCACGCCGACGGCCGACAAGCAGAAGTATTCGCTCAGAGCCAACCTGCCTGTGGTGGACAAGGACTCGACCTATCATGTAGGCTTCTACTATCGTTCGTTCGAGGCTACGGGCTACGGTCTGTATCTCGAGAATGTGCAGATTACGGAAGACACCGACGGCTACATCGCCGGTGTGGTGAAGAATGCTGCAGGCGAACCCATCGAGGGCGCTTTGCTGCTGATCAACGGCGGACAGTATAACGCCCAGACCGACGCTGAGGGTAAGTATATCCTGAACTACCTGCCGGCCGGCGATTACAACATCGACGTACAGGCACTGGGCTACCAGACGCAGACCGTACAGGCAACGGTAGCCTCGCTGGAAACAACGACGCTCGACATCACGATGACCGCCCTGCCACAGTACACGCTGACGGGTACGGTGAAGGATGTCGCCGGCGACCCCATTGCCGGTGCCGATGTCGAGGTGACGGGCTACAACTCGTACAGCACTGTGACCGCCGAGGATGGTACGTTCGAGATTGACGGTATCTTCGAGAACTCGTACTACAGCCTGACGCTGACGAAGAACAAGTATGTCACGCTGACGAAGAGCTTCTCGATGACAACCGACCTCGATCTGTTCGACCTCGTGATGGAGGACAACACGAAGGCTCCGCGCTTCGTCACCGCTACAGAGACTGACGACAAGCAGAGTGTGGCTATCGAATGGGGCACACCGGCCAACGACCCGCGCTGGGTACGCTTCGACGACGGTGCTCCTTCGACCTACGTGGGTGTGGCTATCGATAACGAGCGTGGCATCGGTGGTTCGAATGCCGTCTTCGGTGTCGTCGACCGCACACCGTCGACCGTCTTTGGTGTCGACTTCCTGCTCGGTGCTACAGCTCAGGTGAGCCAGCACTACAGCGTCTACCTGCGTATCTTCGACCTCGACGAGAATGGTGAGCCTACTGCCAACGTGCTCTACGAGAACACCTACGTGCCGGCTCTCGACAACGAGTGGACCCACTACACGCTGCCCGCTCCCGTCGATGCTCCTAACGGCTACTATATCGCTATCTCGCACTACACATGGGCTGGTATCGGCATCGACGGCGGCCCTGGTGGCGACACTGCCAACTATCCGTTCAAACCGCTCACCAGCTGCTTCTCGGGCAACTATCAGACGCAGCCCTTCCTCTATCTCGACAATCAGAATGAGGACCTGCGCCACAACTTCATGATGCGTCCGTACGCCGCTCCGTTCGAGACCGACGAGGACGTTCAGCCCGCTGGTGCGAAGAAGTTCTACTATCCGCAGGCTGAAAAGGCCGAAGAGCAGCTGCAGCTGCAAAGCGAGAAGGGTGTGACGGAGGTGGCCGAGCCAGAGATGCGCACCGGTATGAGGAAGAGTGTTCAGGAGCGTGTACGCTACAACGTCTACCGCTTCAACACGAAGGATCAGGCCGACGAATCGAAGTGGACACTCCTGGCCGACCATACGCAGGCCCTGACGTTCACCGACACCGACTGGGCAAGCCTTGAGAGCGGTGCCTACTACTATGGTGTGAAGGCTGTCTATACAGGCGAGAAGATGTCGGACCTCGTCCTGGCCGACTCTATCGGCAACAAGATGAACGCTACGGTGACGTTCCGACTGAACACGAACACACCGGAGAACGAGTCGTTCGGTGCGCGTGTCTTGATGATCAACGGCGGTGGCCGCCATGTCTATGAGGCTGTTGCGGGCGACGATGGTGTAGTGACTATCGAGAATGTATGGAAGGCTGAGTACGACGTGACCATCTCGCTCGACGGCTTCGAGAGCCACCAGCAGCAGTATGTCTTCACGGGCGACGATGCATTCAGCTATGATATCACGCTGAACGAGATACAGGTGAAGCCCTACAACCTCATCGTCGAGGACATCGAGGGACAACCCACTCAGAAGAACTTCATCTGGAACTATCCCGACTACTTCTTCGAGGGCTTTGAGGATCATGAGGACTTCGCGATTAACTCTCCGGGCCTGATGGGCTGGCAGTATATCGACGGCGACGGTGCCGGTACTGGTGGTATCTATGGCTTCAGCTGGCCGGGCTTGGGCGAGCCGATGGCTTTCCAGGTGTTCAATCCCTACAGCGATCTGGCGAAAGACGCGAACGGCACGAGTGTTCTCTCGTATATCTACGGTCTGACGCCGTATGCGGGGTCGAAGATGCTGACGACGTGGGCCTCTTACGAGGTGGCCAACAACGACTGGATCATCACGCCGAAGCTGCACTTCCAGGAGGACTTCACCTTCCGCTTCTGGGCGAAGTGTGTGGACTATCAGTATCTGGAGACCTTCAACGTGCTCTACTCGACAACGGACACGAATCCCGAGAGCTTCATTGCGCTGAAGGAGAATACGACGGCCTACAGCTACTACCAGGGCCACACGGTGACGGTGCCTAAGGAGGCGAAGTATGTCGCCATCCAGTGTGTGAGCGACCAGAAGCGCGTCTTCTGCATCGACAACATCGAGTTCGGTCTGCCCAGTGTGATGCCTGACAACGGCTACTACCAGGCTCCTGCCCGCAGTGCACGGAAGGCTCCTGCCCTGGATGGTGCCTACGAGGTGTACTTAGACGGTGAGAAGGTGGCTGACACTGACGAGACGAGCTATCTCTTCGAGAATCTCCGCAACGGCACGCACACCGCTGGTGTCATCGCCAGCTACACTTCGGGCAAGACGGAGATGTCGACGATCGACTTCACGGTTGATGTTCCGACGGGCATGACGACGGTGCAGGGCGAGCTGAAGGTTGCTGTCGACGGCAAGCGTCTGACGGTGAAGGGCGAATACAGCAACGTCGAGGTATTCGCTGCCGACGGCAAGGCAATGCGCATCAGCCGTGTTGCTGAGGGTGTCTACTCGCTGAACAGCGTTCCCGCCGGCGTCTATGTCGTCAGCGTGAAGACTGCCAGTGGCGTGAAGACAATGAAGGCCACGGTGAAGTGAATTGATAATTGACAATTGATAATTGATAATTGATAATTGAGAACTATGAATTATGAATTATGAATTATGAATTAAAAAAAGGGTATATGAAACCTGCCATTCGGCAAGTGGTCGTCCATCGGGATGACCACTTGCTGAAAAGCTCATCGCATCAGGCGACAGCTGGCACCCACCTGACTCTTCGTGACAGCGTAGAACAAGAAAATCAGTCCCGTCCTTACATCTGGGACTGATTTTTTTAATGCTTATGCGTAATGCATAATGCTTAATGCTTAATTTTTTGGTCGTTTGGAAAAAAGGTTATACCTTTGCAATGAAGAACTTCTAAAATGAAGAACTTCTAAAATGAAGAATGAAGAATGAAGAATTATGCATTAAGAATTAAGCATTGATAAGCGTTATGATATCATTTGAAAGTGACTACAACAACGGTGCGCACCCACGTGTGCTGGAGCACCTGCTGGCGACGAACGACGAGCGTACGCCGGGTTACGGCTTCGACCGCTTCAGCGAGCGTGCGAAGGAGAGGATAAGGGAAGCCTGTGAGACTCCCAAGGCTGAGATATACTTCCTGCCTGGCGGCACGCAGACCAACGCGACGGCCATCGACGGCATGCTGCTGAGCCATGAGGCTGTCATCTGTGCCGAGACGGGGCATATTGCCGTTCATGAGGCGACGGCTGTGGAGGCGAGCGGTCATAAGGTGATCACGCTGCCGTCGCACGACGGACGGCTGTGGGCTGCCGACCTGGAACGCTTCATGACGGTGTTTGAAGCCGACGAGAGCCGTGACCACTGTGCTCAGCCGGGTATGGTCTATATCACCTTTCCGACGGAGTATGGCACGCTCTACAGTGCGGAAGAGCTGATGGAGATAGAGCAGGTGTGCCATCGTCATGAGCTGAAGCTGTACATCGACGGGGCTCGACTGGGCTATGGGCTGTCGGGGAGTGGGGATTTGAGGAGAGAGGAGAGAGGAGAGAGGAGAGAGGATTGCGAAGCGAGGTACGAGGTACGAGGTACGAGGTACGAGAACCAAAGGTCGGCGCCTACGGGGAAAGCCAATAGTTTCGTGGAAGGCGAAGACAGTAATCTCGTACCTCGTACCTCGCACCTCGCACCTCGAGAAAACGCTCCTCGAGAAAATGCTCCTCGGAAAATGAGTCTTCCGTTCATAGCGCGTCACTGCGATGCTTTCTATATTGGTGGCACGAAGGTGGGTGCGCTGTGCGGTGAGGCACTGGTCTTTCCGCGTGGTGACGCACCGAAGGGTTTCTTCAGCATTGTGAAGCGGCACGGGGCGTTGATGGCGAAGGGCAGGCTGTCGGGGGTGCAGTTCGACGCGTTGTTTTCGGAGGAAAGGACGGGGGGAGCGGTCGCTGCGGAACAGGGACATACAGAACCACGGGTTGCTGCGGAACAGCGACTTACTGAACCTCTGTATTTTGCGATCTCGCGCCGTGCTGTCGAGCTGGCGCTGGAGATGAAGAAGATTTTCAGGGAGAAGGGGTACCGCCTGTTTATCGACTCCCCGACGAACCAGCAGTTTGTGGTGTTGCCCAACGATGAGATGCACCGGTTGGAGAAGGAGGTAATCTTCACGCATTGGGAGCCATACGACGAAGGTCATACGGTGTGCCGCTTCGTGACGAGCTGGGCCACGACGGAGGATGACGTAGCGAGGCTGCGGTGTTGGGTGTTGGGTGAAGGGTGATGGGTGTTGGGTGATAAAGGATACCATCAACACCCATCACCCAACACCCATCACCCTTCACCCGTCATCAGTTGACGACGGCTATCTTGCAGACGACGCCCTTCTTTCCTTCTGCCGTGGCGGCCATGACCATATAGACGCCCGTTGCGACGCGGTCGCCGTTGAGGTCGTTGCCATCCCAGGTGAAGATGCCACCAGAGCTGCGTCCCTGAGCTACGAGCGATCCGTTGGCCGTAACGATTTTCACGTCGGCATCGTTGGTGAGTCCGGTTACGGTGATGAGTCCTGTGAAGTCGGGGTTGACGGGATTGGGATAGGCATAGACATTGTCCTTAGAGAGTTCTTCTGCCGGTGTGACGGTATCGCTCATATAGGAGCAGAGACCGCTTCCGGAGCCGATAAACACTTCGCCTGTAGCGTTGTTGATGGCGATGCTCTCCACGTTGTTAGAGATGAGCGGGCTGTTAGAGGAGGTGAAGTGTTGCAGCTCTTTGGTATTGTCGGCATTGATGAGGTAGACGCCGTCGCCGTAGGTTCCTATCCACTTGCGGTCGGCATCGTCGATGGCGATGCACGATATCCATAGGTTTTCGAGGAGATAGTCGGCGAGGTTGGTGCCGTCGTTTCGTGGCACCTTGACCTGTATGAGCTGGCTGCCGTCGTTGTCGATCTCTTCGGCGGTGAGCATCATGAGTCCTCCCTTTGTACCGATCCAGATGTTGCCCTCCTTATCGGGAGTGGCGCAGCTGACGAAGTCGGCCTTCACCTCACCGCCGTCCTGGTTGGTGAAGTTGTTGTAGAATTTGGCCTTCTTGGCATTCAGGTCGACGCGTATGAGCGACTTCGTCTTCCACGACTCGTTGGCTATCCAAAGGTAACCTTTGTGGAAGAAGAGATTCCTGAGGTTGTTTATCTGGTCAGTATCGAATTTCCCGACCCCTTGCACAGTGATCCACGGCACGAGATTCTCCATCTCTGGCGGTGTGATGTTCTCCCACTCGCCGTCTTTCGACAGACGGAAGAGCGACTGCGGTGAGAAGCTGTTGGCGACGATGAGACTGCCGTCGGTGTCGAAGATGAGTCCGTCGACGACGGTCTGGCGGTATTTGGCATCTTTGTAGGCTTCCTGGAGCGGACTGTTGTTGAAGGTGTAATAGTTTTTGTACAGGCCGTCGTAGTATTCGTAGAGTCCCGTCTTCGCTCCGAAGAAGACGTGCTTGTCGTCGTTGGGGTCTATCTCGAAGCAGGTGACGTCGACATGATTGTAGAACGAACTGGGCACGATCGTGTCGAGACGGTCTTGGTAGACCTGCCAGTTGTCGTCGGCATCTTTCACCTGAACGGTTCCCGGACGGTTGTAGAATCCCTGGTTGATATGCGCTCCTCCACAGGTGTAGAGTTTGTCGTGATAGTAGCGCATGGCGAAGAAGTAGTTGTATTTCGGACCGTCGGGCATGATGTCGCGCGTGGTGACCGTCCGTTCGTATTGTTCGTCCATGGTGAAGGCCTGCAGGGCGCCGTTTGTCTGGTTGGCCCAGAAGCAGTTGTTCGTCTTGTCGTAGGCCAGAACGCTGAGGTCGGTAGCGTTGAAGGCATCGAGGCGGTCGTTCTTCACGTCGACGTAATAGGTCTTCTTGCTGCAGAGCAGGTAGAGTCGTCCGTTGTTGAAGCGATAGGACTGCAGTCCGGAGTAGTTGTCTCCGATGCGTCGGTGAGTGAAGTTGTCGGGGTTGTATCGCAGCGTATAGGTCGATGCTGCACCGATGAGCTGCCCTTCAATCTGGAAGAGTCGTGCTGTGGCGAGAGTGTCGACGACGCTCCAGTTGGTTTTGTCGAGCAGGTTGTCGTTCATGTCGCCGCAGAGAATGGAGCCATTCTTGGTCGTATTGGCCGTATGGTAGGATGTCGACGACGCATAGATTTTGTTACCGATAATGGCAACGTCGTTGACGTTGATGCCGAGGTTGTAGGTGTCGGCAAACTCCTCGCGCTTGACGTTGAGCTTGATGATGCCGAACTGCGTGGTAAGGTAGGCGAAGTTGCCGTCGATGGTGACGTTGTTGATGCGCTTACCCGTATTGAGGTTTTTGCTGTAATAGTCGGAGATATTGGTGACGTGATCGTCGAGCGAGAGCAGGTCGATGTTATAGTTGGAGTAGACGATGACCAGCTTCTTGGCACTCTCACACCAGGCGATGAAGCTGATGTCGGTGTCGTTGAGCGTGTTCAGACGGTCGTAGGTTGTAATGCTGTTGTCGTTGAGGTTGTAGGCATAGAGCCCTCCGTTGGCGAGGACGAAGACTTTCGAGCCTGCCGGTTCGATGTATGTGATGCCTTGATAGCCGAGGTAGTATTTCCACTGTCCGATGGCAGTGGCATGTATGGCGATGGATGTCATCAAACTCAGGAATAATGTCAGAACGAACTTCTTCATAATCGTCTATCTGTTTTGTAGTGATGAGTAATACAATAGCTTATATATATTAAACAGGAAAATTCGCGGATTATTGTGTTGGAGGTTGTTTTTGATAGCCTTTCCGGCTATTTTATAGAAAAATTTAACGATTGGGAGCAGGTGGAGGGACTTTAAGCGGTCGTGATAAGCGAGGAGTGTGGAATAGCCTTCAAGCTGCTCACTAAACTGGAAGAGCGTGCGGAGTGCCTCTTCGTTCTTGCTGACGAAGGTGGGGTTGTCCTCGAAGTCGTCGAGGAGGATGGGGTTGTCAATATGAAGGATGGAGATGCCCGCCTCGCGGAGTGTCTTGCCGAAGAGCACGTCCTCGTAGCCGTAGTGGTGGAAATCTTCGTCGAAGGGGTAACGTAGGATGACCTGTCGCGGCACCATGAAGTTGGTTGTGCGGAACTCCTGATAGCCCTTTGCGCTTCGCTGCCCGGCTTGGTGGGCTGCCTCGCAACGCTTCTCGTAGCGGTAGCGGAGGTTGGTGTGCCAGCGTTGGGGGTCGCCTCCGATGGCGATGCCACCGACGATGACAGGGAGGGGTTTCGAGGGTGCGGGGGTACGGGGGTGCGGGGGTGCGAGATTACCTTCTTCGCCCATTCCCGAGCAGAGCTCGCCTACCCGTAGCCTTTCCACGAGACTGTTCTCGTACCCTCGTACCCCCGTACCTTCGTACCCTCGACAAGAACCTTCGTACCCTCGAAAAGATTCCTTGCTCCTCGAATCAGCGGCTTGCAGATAGCGGGAGATGAAGTGAGGATTCTGGAGGGTGAGGTCGCCGTCGATAAAGATGAGCCAGGGATAGCGAGCCTCGCGGGCAAGGAGGTTGCGGATGGCAGAGCGTCCGATATTGGTGGTTTGCAGGAGGTACCTGACGTTGGAGAGGCGCTCGATGGTCTTGTTCTGCTCTACATATTTCCTATCGGGCGAAGAATCATCGGCCACAACGATCTCGTAGGGGATGCCTTGTGGCTCGCACTGCCTGTGCAGCTCTGTTACAAGAGCGTCGCACAGGCAGTTGTAGGTGGGTAGCAGAATGGATAAACCCTCTCTCACCTTGTTTTGTTTTTTTACTTTTTCAGAAGGAACTCAGCCAGCTTGCTGACGGCATGGGCACGATGCGAGATGGTGTTCTTGATGTCGTTGCCCAGCTCGGCAAAAGTCTTATCGTAGCCATCGGGCTGGAAGATGGGATCGTAGCCGAAACCTTCTGCCCCACTCTTCTCACGGGTGATGGTACCGTAGACCGTGCCCTGGAACAGACTCACCTTGGCCTCCGTTTCGCCTTGTTGTATCAGGGCGATGACCGTACGGAAGCGTGCATTGCGGTTGTCCTCGCCTTCGAGCTTGCGGAGCAGCTTGTCCATATTGGCCTGACTGTCGTGGTCGGTGCCTTCAGCGTAGCGGGCACTGTGCACACCGGGCTCGCCGTTCAATGCCTCCACCTCCAGTCCGGTATCGTCGGCAAAGCAGTCGACGTGATACTTATCGTGAACGTAGGAAGCTTTCTGCAGGGCATTGTCCTCGAGCGTGTCGAACTCCTCGGGAATGTCCTCATGGCAACCGATGTCGCTGAGCGACTTCACCTGGAACGCCTCGCCCAGGATATGGCGTATCTCGTCGAGCTTATGGGCGTTGTTGGTGGCAAAGACTATCTGCTTCTTCATTCTTCTTTCTTCTTTTTGGTGTTGATGCCTACCTTGATGTCGTCGAAGCCCTCACCGAAGACGCCGATGACGGCACTCTGCGATACGAAGGCCTTCGGGTCGATAATCTTGATGAGGCGGAAGATGTTGGTGCTCTCGTTCTTGTGAGCCATCACGCAGAGCACCTTGCGCTCTGCCTTGCTGTACCACCCCTGTCCGTCGAGGATGGTGCAACCCAGCTGCAGCTGGTTGCCAAGAGCGTCGGCTATCTCCTCCCACTTCTGTGAGAAGATGAGGAACTGCACCGAGGAGCGCCGCTTGTTATAGGTATAGTCGAGCATGAAGTTCTCGATGTACATCGCCACAAGACCCATGACGACCATCTGCACACGGTGGTGCATCTCGCCGAACTGCGGGAAGAGGATACACGAACCAATGACGAAGAAGTCGAGCACGATGAGCACCGAGCCAATCGACATGTTGTAATACTTGTTGACCGATGCGGCGATGATATCGCTGCCGCCCGTCGAGCCGTTGTTGGCGAAGACGAAGCCGAGGCCCATACCGGTGAGCGAGCAACCGAGCACGAGCGAGAGGAAGTCTTGCCCGTCGCCAAGCGTCTTGATCATCTCGCCGGCAGCGTCGCGCGGAACGAACTCTTTCCACATGCCCAGGAAGAGCGACATGCCGAAGATGGCATAGATGGTCTTCATCAAGAACTTAAAGCCCAGAATCTTCAGTCCGCCGATGAGCAAGACGACGTTGATGATGACCACCGTGTACTGCACAGGGAACTTCGTGGCATACTCCACGATGGCTGCCATACCGGCCACACCACCTGTAACGATCTCGTACGGCATCAAGAAGAACGTGAAGGCAAAGGTGTAAAGCAGTAGTCCCATGGTGATGCCCATGTAGTCCTTCACTTCGTTCTTCAACAGTTGTTTGCTGATGTTTACGTTCATATCCTTATTTTACTTTTTACTTCCTAATTCTTACTTCTTCTTTCACTTCACCACCACATTGACCATTCGCTTCGGCACGACGATGACCTTCATCACCTGCTTACCCTCGATATACTTGGCGGCTTTCTCGTCGGCAAGTACGGCAGCCTGGATGCTCTGGTTGTCAGCATCGGCGGGGAACGACATCTCGAAGCGTGTCTTGCCGTTGAAGGCGACACCCAGCGTCACGCTGCTCTCCACCAGGTACTTCTCGTTCCATGTGGGCCAAGCGGTATCGCAAACACTTCCTTCGCCACCGAGCTGCTCCCACAGCTCCTCGGCGATATGCGGGGCAAACGGGGCTATCAGCACCACAAGCGTCTTCATCACTTCGCGGTTCGTACACTTCTGCGCCGTCAGTTCGTTGACACAGATCATGAAGGCCGAGATGCTCGTGTTGTAAGAGAATTGCGGGATGTCCTGCGACACCTTCTTGATGAGCTTGTGCAACGACTTCAACTCCTCAGAAGTTGCTTCATTTGTATTCTGCGCAGAGGCATTTGTAGCCCCCTCGGGGGCTGAAAGGGGGGCTACCGAGGTCACCAGATTCCAGAACTTGCGGAGGAAACGGTGGCAGCCGTCGATACCATTGGTGTCCCAAGGCTTCGACTGCTCTACCGGACCGAGGAACATCTCGTACAGACGCAGCGTGTCGGCACCATATTTCTCGACAATCATGTCGGGGTTGACCACGTTGAACATCGACTTCGACATCTTCTCGATGGCCCAACCGCATTTATACTGGGTGTTGGGGGTTGGCTGCTGGGTGCTGGTGAGCACAGAGCCGTCTTCCAGCACAAACTCAGCCTCCTCGTATTCGGGACGCCATGCACGGAAAGCCTCAACGTCAAGGATGTCGTTCTGCACGATGTTCACGTCCACGTGGATGGGAGTCACGTCGGTGTACTGCTTGCGCACTCCGTAGCTCACAAACACAGGATGGCCTTTCTGATGGCTGGCTGCATTGTCGCGATAGACAAAGTTGGAGCGACCCTGTATCATTCCTTGGTTCACCAGCTTCTGGAAGGGTTCTTCCTTGCACGATACACCAAGGTCGAAGAGGAACTTGTTCCAGAAGCGTGAGTAGATCAGATGACCCGTGGCATGCTCCGTACCGCCCACGTAGAGGTCGACGTTCTGCCAGTATTGGTCGGCCTCCGGGCTCACGAGGGCCTCCGTATTCTTCGGATCCATATAGCGCAGATAGTAAGCACTCGAACCAGCGAAGCCCGGCATGGTGTTCAGCTCGAGGGGGAAGATGGTCTTATGGTCGATTGCAGAACAATCGACAACACAACCTTTCACGGTGTCCCAAGCCCAGCGTGTGGCATGTCCGAGGGGCGGCTGTCCGTCGGCAGTAGGCTTATACTGACTGATTTCGGGCAACTCCAGCGGCAGGCATTCGGCAGGAATCATATAGGGCATGTCGTCCTTATAGTAGACGGGGAACGGTTCGCCCCAGTAGCGCTGACGCGAGAAGATGGCGTCGCGCAGACGATAGTTCACCTTGACGCGTCCCAGCTGGTGAGAGGCAACAAACTCCTTGGTTTTCT
>CAMORS010000016.1 GCA_946624005.1 uncultured Prevotella sp.
TAGCAACGTTCACTGACCTGCTGACCCTGGAGGGCAAGGCCGACTACACGGAGGGTAAGGCCTTCCTGATCGAGGCAGAGAGTGGCAGTGCCACCATCAAGGTAACCTCCAGCGAGACCGTGCTGACGGAAATCATGGAGGACGGCGTGGCTATGGTAGAGATTACGGGCAATGCCTTCACGAGTGGCGAGTTCACCATCAGCGCCGACAAGGAACTGACGCTGACGAAGGTGTCGCTGCTTGACAATCCCGATACTGCCGAAGGCATTCAGATATGGCCCGCCATCGAGGAGCCCGTCGTCATCGAGACGATGAGCATCGTCGGTGAGCTGACAGGCGGCTGGCCCACGGATACTGACTGGAGCATGGCAAAAGCTATGACACAGGATCCTGACAACGCCAACCTCTGGACGCTGACGCTGGAGAATGTGGAGCTGGAAGCCAAGACCTATCAGTATAAAGCAACTGCCAACGGCAAGTGGGGCGACTATGAGCTTCCCGCCAACGGCAACAACGAATGCACGATAGCCGAAGCCGGCACGTACACGCTGACGTTCACCGCCAATACGGAGACGCACGAGCTGACAGTCCTTCCAGAGAAGCAGGCCGTCGTAACGTTCGTTGACCTGCTGACCCTTCCCGGAGCAGCTGAATACACCGAGGGCAAGGCCTTCATGATTGAGGCAGAGAGTGGCAGTGCCACCATCAAGTTGACCTCCGGTGAGACCGTGCTGACGGAAATCATGGAGGACGGTGTGGCAATGGTAGAGATTACGGGCAACGCCTTCACGAGTGGCGAGTTCACCATCAGTGCCGACAAGGAACTGACATTGACAAAGGTATCGCTGCTTGACAATCCCGATGCCGTTGAAGGCACACAGATATGGCCCGCCATCGAGGAGCCCGTCGTCATCGAGACGATGAGCATCGTCGGCGAGCTGACAGGCGGCTGGCCCACGGATACTGACTGGAGCATGGCAAAAGCTATGACACAGGATCCTGACAACGCCAACCTCTGGACGCTGACGCTGGAGAATGTGGAGCTGGAAGCCAAGACCTATCAGTATAAAGCAACTGCCAACGGCAAGTGGGGCGACTATGAGCTTCCCGCCAACGGCAACAACGAATGCACGATAGCCGAAGCCGGCACGTACACGCTGACGTTCACCGCCAATACGGAGACGCACGAGCTGACAGTCCTTCCAGAGAAGCAGGCCGTCGTAACGTTCGTTGACCTGCTGACCCTTCCCGGTGCAGCTGAATACACCGAAGGTAAGGCCTTCCGGATAGAGGCAGAGAGTGGCAGTGCCACCATCAAGGTGACTTCCGGTGAGACCGTGCTGACGGAAACGATGGAGGACGGCGTGGCAATGGTGGAAATCACCAGTGACGCCTTTACCGAGGGTGAGTTTGTCATCAGCGCCGACAAGGAACTGACGCTGACGAAGGTATCACTGCTCGACAATCCCGATGCCGCTGAAAGCACACAGATATGGCCCGCCATCGAGGAGCCCGTCGTCATCGAGACGATGAGCATCGTCGGTGAGCTGACAGGCGGCTGGCCCACGGATACTGACTGGAGCATGGCAAAAGCTATGACACAGGATCCCGACAACGCCAACCTCTGGACGCTGACGCTGGAGAATGTGGAGCTGGAAGCCAAGACCTATCAGTATAAAGCAACTGCCAACGGCAAGTGGGGCGACTATGAGCTTCCCGCCAACGGCAACAACGAATGCACGATAGCCGAAGCCGGCACTTACACGCTGACGTTCACCGCCGATACAGAGGCCCACACGCTGAATGTCCTTGCAGAGAAGCAGGCTGTAACGACCTTCGTTGACCTGCTGACCCTTCCCGGTGCAGCTGAATACACCGAGGGCAAGGCCTTCATGATTGAGGCTGAGAGCGGCAGTGCCACCATCAAGTTGACCTCCGGTGAGACCGTCCTGACGGAGACGATGGAGGGAGGCGTGGCAATGGTGGAAATCACCAGTGACGCCTTCACCGAGGGTGAGTTTGTCATCAGTGCCGACAAGGAACTGACGCTGACGAAGGTGTCACTGCTCGACAATCCCGATGCCGCTGAAGGCATTCAGATATGGCCCGCCATCGAGGAGCCCGTCGTCATCGAGACGATGAGCATCGTCGGCGAGCTGACAGGCGGATGGCCTGATGGTGAAGACTGGAGCATGGCAAAAGCTATGACACAGGATCCCGACAACGCCAACCTCTGGACGCTGACCGTCGACGAGTTCGCCGTCAGCTTCGAGGAAGGCAGTGAGTCGCGTACCTATGCATATAAGGCAACTGCCAACGGCAAGTGGGGCGACTACGAACTGCCTGCCGAAGGCAACAACACGCAGGAGTTCACCGAAGAGGGCAACTACAAGCTCGTCTTCACCGCCGACACCGAGCTGCACACCCTGACACTCGAGGCAACCCGACTGGAGACACCCGTAGAGAACGCAGTCATCGCCACTGTTGAGCTGCGCGGCGCTTTCAACAGTTGGAGCGCAGGTCAGAACATGCTGACAGCTACTGACACGGAGAACACCTACCAGGGCGTGCTCGACCTCACCGACATCGCCTTCGACCAGGAGTTCAAGCTCGTGGTGAACGCTGAAGGTGGCAACGGTGACATCTGGCTCGGCGGCAACCAGCTGACGATGGACGCTCCCGAAGGATGGATAGCCGAAGTGTCTGACGGCGCCAACTTCAAGCTCCTCAACTCGACGACAGGCTACCAGACCTACACCGTCACTGCCACATGGACACCGAGCCCCGATGCCGCTGCCGGATGGACGCTGAAGATAGAAGGCCTCGACGAACGCGAGGAAATCACGGATGCCGAGATAACCCATGTGCAGATATGTGGCGCTACCGATGAGATGTGGCAGAACCGCATCGACTTCGACCTGGCTCCCGCTGACGAGGATAATGCTTTCGGCGGACTGCTCGACCTCACAGCGTCGACCGACGACGTGCAGTTCAAGCTCGTTGTCAACGACAACAACTGGATAGGAACCAATCAGCTGACGCTCGATGCACCCGAAGGATGGGTCGTCGCCGAAGGCAATGGTGGCAACTTCACGCTGACCAACAGCACGGCAGGCTACCAGACCTATACCTTCACGGCCACCTGGACACCGAGTCCTGATCCGACAGCAGGCTGGACGCTGAAGATAGAGGGTAAGGACGAGCGCGTGGTAGAGATACCCGATGCCGTCATCACCAATGTCGAACTGCGTGGACAGTTCAACGACTGGACAGCCGGCACGACCGTTCTGGAGCCCACCGACGTGAAGAATGTCTACGAAGGAACGCTCGACCTCTCCGCCACGAAGGACGATCAGGAGTTCAAGCTCGTCGTCAACGCTGAAGGTGTGGAGAACGACATCTGGATAGGCAATGGCAGCGATACCCAGTTCGACGCTCCCGAAGGCTGGATAGTAGGACTGGAGGACGGCGACTGGAACTACGTGCTGAAGAACAGCACCACCGGTTACCAGACCTATACCGTCACCGCCACATGGACGCCGAGCAGCGATGCCGGTAAGGGCTGGACGCTGAAGATAGAGGGTAAGGACGAGCGCATCGCAACAGGCATAGAGGTATGGCGCACCGAGTTCCGCGACGGCCACTACTACAACCTGCAGGGTGTTCGCATCACCAACCCGAAGCGTGGTGTTTATATCCACAATGGCCACAAGGTCGTCGTGAAATAATCATACTATCGTGGTGGCCGTCAGGAACGTTTGCGTCCTGACGGCCACCATCAACCCAAGAATATATCATTTTATCAATCAATTTTATAAACAATTTAATCACAATTAAAAAACAAAATGAAAAAGTTATTTTTGACACTCCTCGTAGTAGCTGCGGGGATTGTGTGTACGGCAAGTGCGGCGAACGTAACAAGGCGTATTGTTGTGGAAAACCAAATGGCCAGTTGGAAAGAATGGAACAATGATGTGTTATATATTTATATATACACAACAGAAGGAAAGACTAAACTTAACGGAGATTGGGGAACATCTCAGATGACAAAACAAGGTAGCTATACTTGCGATGGTGCTACTCGTCGCGTATTCTACTATGATTTGACCGCAGATGAGAGTGTCTTTGAGAATAGTATCTCGATAATTGTCTTTAATGATTATGGCAAAGCCAAAGAAGATTCATACAACAGAATTAAATGGGAAGGTAAGTATAGCAACGATCTTATTATATATGTATACCTCAACAATGGCTATCCTAGTTGGTCAACGCAACCTTTGTCTTACTTTTTGGTCAATTCGAATGGTGCCTGTCTTTCTACACTGAGCTATACACAGGGAACGCAATTGGCGACTGGAACATATAATAACACAGCTGAAACATTCGCCATTGTTGCTCCCAACTATGCGCTTTGGGATGGTTTCAGCGGTATACGTGATTGGTCGCTTGTTTATCGTGCAGCGGATGGAAATAATGATTACGATATCAATTCTTTCCAGATTTACAATCCGACCATCGATGCCGCCGATAAAGTTATAAAGTTTTCATGGATCGGGAATTACCAGTTGTCGTTTAATATGTTCAACAAGACATCAACGATAACCCCTTACATCGAAAAGACCATCGGTGACCATGCTTATTCTTCTTTCAGCAGCGACTATGCTTTTGCCACTCCTGAAGGTGTGACCGCTTACTATGCTTCTGCCGCTTCGAGCAAGAGCGTAACGCTGTCTCCTGTCACCAATGGCGTTCCTGCCGGTCAGGGTGTCATTCTGAATGGAACAGCTAACGAAACCGTAAAGCTGACTCCTGCTACCACGACAGACGACCTCTCGGGCAATAAGCTGGTGGCCGTAAAGAGCGGTGTCGCCATTCCTGCTTCGACAGATGGTTCTTACACATACGTCTTTGCTTATCAGAACGACGACCTCGGCTTCTTCAAGCTGACCAACTCTGTGAATGCAACTGCCGATATGGCTTACCTGCAGACATCGGAGGATATCTCTAATGCAAAGGTTGTATTCGGCTTTGACGAGGAAGCAACAGGCATTGAGAGCATTGAGAACACAAAGGCCGACAATGCTATCTACAACCTGAATGGTGTTCGCGTTGACAATCCCACAAAGGGCATCTTCATCCAGAATGGCAAGAAAGTAATCATCAAATAAGGAAAACTATAAAAAGAAGATAAGAAAATGAAAAAATATATCAAGCCTACAATCGAAAAGGAAGTTGTAGCAATCGAGAGTGTTATCATGGCTGGTTCTATCAGCGACAATGGTGATGGAACAAAGAACGTCAGCGTTGGTGGTGAGTTCAACGGTGGAGAACTTCAGGGCAACGAAGGCGGAAGTGTCTGGGACGAAGAATAATCTCCCCTCATAAACGTTTTTTGTCATCAGGCGGCGGTGAATCGGTTCACCGTCGCCTGTTTGTTTGCCTGTCTGCGTTGCACCTGCCACTTATACATTTGTAGGAGGTCGCGCTTCCCAGCGTGACACCTGCCACGTATTTGCCACTTATGCGCTGTTGCGACGCTGGGAAGCGTCGCCTCCTACGTTCGCTTCGGAGGCCCACTACTATTATGCAAAAACATGAAGAAAAAGTTGCAGGTTTAGAAAAAAGTATATATCTTTGCATGCAAATGACTTTTGTAAAGAAATAGAATATGGTAGGAACTGCTTATAAAAACCGCACGCGCGATGAAATCATTGCCGCTTTTCACGAGTCAATACGCCGCAAGCGTGAGTGGCAGGAACGGGCAGAACAGGAAATCAGGAAGATTCATCAGGAACGCCTTCAACTGAGCATCTGACGTATGAATGCTTTAGACTTGAATCGTGTCAACCGTCTTGCCCCTTATAACTGGTGATGGTCGTCAAGCATTCCGAAGCAGGCTATTTGTCCGCTGGTTCAACAACTACTCTCGCCGGGATGCCTATGTTATGCAGACAGTTGAAGTCGAGGAGGGTAATACCCGGAATTTTGCTGCACTCATTGTACAGAAGTCCAACCCACGGCTTTACGGAAATCTTATCTGAATTCAACGAGCCTATCAGTATTCTGACAAATAAGCCAGAATAAATCAACAGTCCTTTCCTTTTCGTAGGCCGTCTCTGATGTCGTCGTAGACTATCTCTGACCGTCTCGTAGATTATCTCTGACCGCCTCAGAGACTATCTGCGACGCCCTCAGAGACCATCTCTGACATGGTGGTCGTTGTTCTGCCGAGCGCATGGCAATTCATGTTTCAAAACCGCCACCTGCAGACTCAAAACCGCCACCTGCAGACTCAAAACCGCCACCTGCAAGCTCAAAAACGGCTCCTTCGAGTGAAAAGTGAGCATAACGGATGTTAATTGCGTGTTAATAAAGCTTTAACAATAAAGCCAGTCTACCCCCGTTTTTGTAACATTGCAACATTGCAACATTAAGAATTAGTACCTTCAACATGTGGACTCGATTAAAAATCGCGATTTTTACTGATAGAAGTATATATTATATATATTATTACTATTATTACTATATTATATATATACTATTTTAATATTATTAGCTCGGTTTTAACTCGGTTTTTCCCGTTTAGTGCGCGTTTTTGGTGCATTGGGTGCCATTTTTGGTTATGTAGGTGCTTGTTTTTGCATCGTCAGGAAGAGGTTTTTCCGGCTTATTGTTACATTACTGTTCTTGACTGATAACATAACTTAACGTTTCGAGGGTGTGAAGGTACTAAATGTTATTGTAACAATGTTGCAATGTTGCGTTTTCAGGTTCGGATGAACGGTGGATTCGTCAGAACGGAACGTTATCGTGAAAAGCAAAGAAAAGCGCATTTTTCTTTTGCGTTTCTCTCATTTTTTTGTAACTTTGTCGCCCAAATAGAAAATATTTGTTTTAGACCATGATTATATTCTTCAAGACACCATCACAGCATGTGATAGCAACAGAGGTTGACCACCAGCTCAACCCAGAGGAAATCAGTAAACTTTGTTGGCTTTTCGGAGAGGCTGCCGTAGCCGAGGCAAGCGACCTTGAGGGGCAGTTTGTCGGTCCGCGACGCGAGATGATCACGCCCTGGAGCACCAATGCCGTGGAGATCACGCAGAACATGGGTCTGCAGGGCATCACGCGCATTGAAGAGTTCTCGAGAGCGAGAAGCGAAAAGGGCAATGAAGAATCAACGCCCAACTCTTTCGACCCCATGCTGCAGCGCCTTTACGACCGGCTGGACCAGAATGTGTTCACCGTAGACATGCAGCCGCAGCCCATCCAGCACGTCGACGACCTCGAGGCCTACAACGAGCAGGAAGGCTTGGCGCTGAGCCAGGAGGAGATAGCCTATCTGAAGCAGGTGGAGCAGGACATGGGCCGGCCGCTGACCGACTCCGAGGTGTTCGGCTTCGCACAGATCAACTCCGAGCATTGCCGCCACAAGATTTTCGGCGGACAGTTCGTCATCGACGGCGAAGAGAAGGAGGCCAGTCTGTTCCAAATGATCAAGAAGACGACGGCAGAGCATCCCTACAAGATTCTCTCTGCCTATAAAGATAATGTAGCCTTCACCGAAGGTCCCCGGGTGGAACAGTTCGCTCCAGACGACCAGACAGGGCCTGACTGGTTCCGTGTGAAGGATATCGACAGTGTCATCTCGCTGAAAGCCGAGACCCACAACTTCCCCACAACCGTAGAACCCTTCAACGGTGCTGCTACCGGTACGGGCGGCGAGATTCGCGACCGTATGGGTGGCGGAACGGGTTCGTGGCCCATTGCCGGCACGGCCGTCTATATGACGAGCTATCCGCGGTGTACTTCCCCGAGGAGCGAGGAGCGAGGAGCGGGGAGCGAGAATAGCTGGGAGCAGCTGCTGCCTGTCAGGAAATGGCTGTATCAGACGCCGGAGCAGATACTGATCAAGGCTTCGAACGGTGCCAGCGACTTCGGCAATAAGTTCGGCCAACCGCTCATCTGCGGTTCGGTGCTCACCTTCGAGCATCAGGAACAGGGCGAGCAAGGCTACGATCCTGCTGCCTATGCCTACGACAAGGTGATCATGCTGGCTGGCGGCGTCGGCTACGGAAAGAAGCGCGACTGCCTGAAGAAAGAGCCTCAGAAGGGCAACAAGGTGGTCGTCGTCGGTGGTGACAACTATCGCATCGGTTTGGGAGGCGGTTCCGTCTCGTCGGTCGATACGGGTCGCTATGCCGGCGCTGTAGAGCTGAATGCCATCCAGCGCGCCAATCCCGAGATGCAGAAGCGTGCCTACAACCTGGTGCGCGCCCTGGTGGAAGCCGACGAGAATCCCGTCGTAAGCATCCACGACCATGGTGCTGCCGGACATCTGAACTGTCTCTCCGAGCTTGTCGAGGAGTGTGGCGGCGAGATAGACATGTCGCAGCTGCCCATCGGCGACAAGACTCTCTCGGCCAAGGAGATCATCGCCAACGAGAGTCAGGAGCGCATGGGACTGCTCATCGACGAGAAGCACATCGACCGTGTGCGCCAGATAGCCGAGCGCGAGCGTGCTCCGCTCTATGTGGTAGGCGAGACGACGGGCGACGCCCACTTCTCGTTCCGCCAGGCCGATGGGGTGAAGCCCTTCGACATGGATGTGGCTCAGATGTTCGGACATTCGCCCAAGACGGTGATGGTCGACAAGACGGTGGTCCGGAAGCATGCTCCCGTGGAGTATTCTATAGAAGCTATAGATACTATAGATACTTTAGAAAGCTATGTCGAGCAGGTGCTCCGCTTGGAAGCTGTGGCCTGCAAAGACTGGCTCACCAACAAGGTGGACCGCTCCGTGACGGGCAAGATAGCCCGTCAGCAATGTCAGGGCGAGATACAGCTGCCGCTGAGCGACTGTGGTGTGGTGGCCCTCGACTATCGCGGCCGCAAAGGCATCGCCACCGCTCTGGGACATGCTCCGCAGGCAGGACTCGTCTCTGCCGAGGCAGGTAGCATTCTCTCCGTTGCCGAGGCACTGACTAACATCGTGTGGGCTCCGTTGGCCGACGGTATCGACAGCGTGAGCCTTTCTGCCAACTGGATGTGGCCCTGCCGCTCGCAGGAGGGCGAGGATGCGCGCCTCTATCGTGCCGTCGATGCGCTGAGCCGCTTCTGTCAGGGCATCGGTGTGAACGTCCCGACGGGAAAAGACTCTCTCTCGATGACGCAGAAATATCCCGACGGCTCGAAAGTGATCGCTCCCGGAACGGTCATTGTCAGCGCTGGTGCTGAGGTGACGGACATCCGCAAGGTGGTGTCGCCCGTGCTGGTGAATGACAAGAACACCAATCTCTACCACATCGACTTCTCGTTCCAGCCGACGAAGCTGGGCGGAACAGCCTTTGCACAGACGTTGGGCCGCGTGGGCGACGATGTGGCTTATGCCGATGCCGACGAGAAGATGCGCTTCTATGCTGAATATTTCCGCGATGCGTTCAATGCCGTACAAGAGATGGTGCGCCGCGGATGGATTCTGGCGGGCCACGATATCTCTGCCGGCGGAATGGTGACGACGCTCCTCGAGATGTGCTTCGCCAACCGCGAGGGCGGCATTCGCATCAACCTGAGCGGCTTCGAGGGCAGCGACATCGTGCGCGACCTCTTTGCCGAGAATCCTGGCATCATCGTGCAGGTGGCTCAGAAGGATGCCCACGAGATGGAGAAATTCCTCGATAGCGAGGGTGTCGGCTTCATGAAGATCGGCTTCCCCACACCGAAGGAGCGCCAGCTCGTTGTCAAGAAGGGCGACGCCGAATATGCTTTCGACATCGACCGTCTGCGCGACGTGTGGTATGAGAAGTCGTACCTGCTCGATCGCAACCAGAGCCTCAACGGCTGTGCCGACGAGCGTTTCCGCAACTACAAGCACCAGCCGCTCGAGATGGTGGCACCGAAGGGCTTCACCGGCAAGCTGTCGCAGTATGGACTGCGCTTCGAGCGCAAGGCTACGCATTCAGCCAATCCGAAGGCTGCCATCATTCGTGAGAAGGGCACCAATGGCGATCGCGAGATGGCCTACTCGCTCTATCTGGCAGGCTTCGACGTGAAAGACGTGACGATGACTGACCTCATTACGGGTCGGGAGACGTTGGACGAGCTGCAGATGATCGTCTTCTGCGGCGGTTTCTCCAACAGCGACGTGCTCGGTTCTGCCAAAGGATGGGCTGGAGCGTTTCTCTACAACCCGAAGGCCAAGGAGGCCCTCGACCGCTTCTATGCCCGCCCCGACACGCTGAGCCTGGGCATCTGCAACGGTTGCCAGCTGATGGTTGAGCTGGGCTTGGTTGACAACTCGTCAACTAAAATAAAGATGCTCCACAACGACTCGCACAAGTTTGAGAGCGGCTTCGTGACATTGCAGATTCCGGAGAACAAGAGCGTGATGTTCGGTTCGCTCAGCGGTACGAAGCTCGGCATCTGGGTGGCTCATGGCGAAGGAAAGTTCGCGCTGCCCGAGAGCGAAGACCACTACAACATCATTGCCAAATACAACCACGCCGAATATCCCGCCAACCCCAACGGCAGCGACTATCACGTGGCTGGCATCTGCTCGAAAGACGGGCGCCATCTGGCCATGATGCCCCACCTGGAGCGTGCTATCTTCCCCTGGCAGTGTGCCTGGTATCCCGCCGATCGCCGCAACGACGAGGTGA
Organism: uncultured Prevotella sp.; assembly: GCA_946624005.1. Taxonomy (GTDB): domain Bacteria; phylum Bacteroidota; class Bacteroidia; order Bacteroidales; family Bacteroidaceae; genus Prevotella. Next base: position 10,659 of record CAMORS010000016.1, read on the forward strand.
CGCCGTGGATCGAGGCTTTCGTCAATGCACGGAAGTGGCTGAAGAATGAAGAATGACGAATTTTTGAATAAAGAATCAATGGAATGAAGAATAATTATGCATTATGAATTGTGCATTATGCATTAAGCATTGAGCATCATGAATTATGAATTATTCAAGACTTTCTTCAAGATTGGCATAGTCACCTTCGGAGGTGGCTATGCCATGATACCCATTATCGAGACGGAGGTGGTCGACAAGCATCGTTGGCTCAGTCGCGAAGAACTGCTCGACCTGATAGCCATCGCGCAGAGCTGTCCCGGTGTCTTTGCTGTGAACATCAGCACCTTCGTGGGCTACAAGCTCGACCGCAACCATGGAGCCTTCGTAGCCTCGCTGGCAACAGCCCTGCCGTCGTTTCTCATCATCCTGCTCATTGCCATGTTCTTCCATCAGTTTAAGGACAACCGCGTGGTGGAAGCCATCTTCCGAGGCATCCGTCCCGCCGTGGTGGCGCTCATCGCCGTGCCTACCTTCCGTTTGGCACAGAAGGTGCCTATCACGTGGGCCAACTGCTGGATTCCCATCCTCGGTGCCTTGGCCATCTGGGCTTTCGGTGTGTCGCCCATCCTCATCATCCTCTTAGCTGGCATCGGTGGCTATGCCTATCATGCCCTCTCCTCTCGCATCTCCTGAACTCCTGAACTCCTAAAGAAATGCTCTTCCTGTACCTGTTCATCACGTTTTTCCAGATAGGCCTCTTCGGCTTCGGCGGCGGCTATGGTATGCTGTCGCTCATCCAGCGCGAAGTGGTTTACCATTGGCATTGGATGTCGACATCCGAGTTTACCGACATCGTGGCCATCAGCCAGATGACCCCCGGTCCTGTCGGCATCAACTCAGCCACCTATTGCGGCTATACAGCGGTACACAATGCCGGCTATGGCATGCCAATGTCCGTCCTGGGAAGCCTCACGGCAACCTTCGCCTTGGTGCTTCCCTCGCTGATACTGATGATCGTCATCAGCCGAATGTTCATCAAGTACATGAAGACGCAACCCGTGCAGAGTGTTTTTCTTGGTCTGCGTCCTGCTGTGGTAGGCTTGTTGGCCGCCGCCACGTTGATGCTGATGTCTGCCGACAACTTCTCTACGCCGTCGCAGAATCCCTGGCAGTTCTTCGTCAGTTGTTTCCTCTTCTTAGCCACCTTCGTCGGCACCTATTTCTTGAAAATCAATCCCATCCGCATGATTGCCTATTCCGCCGTCGCCGGTCTGGCGTTGTTGTACTGACGGCGTCGTCTCCTACGTTGCCACTTATGCGCTAATGTAGGAGGTCACGCTTCCCAGCGTGACACCTGCCACGTACTCTGCCACTTATGCGCTAATATAGGAGGTCACGCTTCCCAGCGTGACACCTGCCACGTTGTTGCCACCTATGCGCTGTTGCGACGCTGGGAAGCGTCGCCTCCTACGCTGCCACCGATGCGCTGTTGCGACGCTGGGAAGCGTCGCCTCCTACAAATGCTACTTATGAGCTGTTGCGACGTTAGGAAGCGTCGCCTCCTACGAATGCTGCTTATGCGCTGTTGCGACGCTGGGAAAGGCCACGGGTAGGCGAGCGTAGCTCGGGAATGGCGTCGCCTCCTACAAATGCTCTGATGCGCTGGTTCGCCCTACGTGAGTTGGAGAAGATCAATCGGTGGCTTGCAGTCGCTTCAGATGGCACAACAGCAGGCGGCCCTCGCCGTCGCGCAAGTGCATACCATTGCCGCGGCAATAGCGGAAATACTTGCAGTCGGCACATTCGTCCTTGCGCATCCATTCGCGGTTGCGGTAGGGCTGGAAGCGGTTCTCCCACACCTCCATGAAGTCGTCTTGGTAGATATTGCCCTGGTGATAGTCGGCACGGATGCTCGTGCAGGCCGATATGCTGCCGTCGATGAGCACACTGCCCACGCTGACGCCAGCCTGACAGGCGAAGAAGTGGTTGCGCACATCGCCTTCGTAGTTGCCCAAGAATCCCTCGCAACCATAGTCTACGCGGATGCGCCCCTCCTGTCGGGTGCGTTTGATGAAGTCGAACATCCCCCGGAACTGTTCGTCGGTGAGCCGCATCTGCGGGTCGTCGGCAGCCCTTCCAACGGGAAAGATGCTGAAGACACGCCATCGGCATACCCCCTTGCTGATGAGATATTCCTTGATGTCGTCGAGTTTGGTGTAGTTGCGTTGGTTCACACAGGTGACGATGTCGAACAAGATGCCAGAGCTGACCAGCATATCGATGGCTTGGTCTACCATCCGGAAGCTGTCCCGATGGCCGCGCATCCAGTTGTGGTCGGCCTCCAAGCCGTCGAGACTGATGGTGATGCTGTGCAGGCCGGCATCGACAAGCGCACGGAAACGCTCCGGCGTGAGATAGAGTCCGTTGCACACCATCCCCCAGGGGAAGCCCCTCTCGTAGATGCCACGGCCGCAGAGCTCCAGATCGTCGCGCATCAGCGGTTCGCCACCCGACACGACGACGAACACCTGATGCGGATCGCAGCGTCGTGCCACGCTGTCGAGCACGCGGAAGAAGTCCTCGCGGGGCATGTCTTGCTGCTCGTTCTTCACCTTGCAGTCGCTGCCGCAATGGCGGCAATGCAGGTTGCAGCGCAGCGTACACTCCCAGAAGAGCTGTCGGAGCGGGTGCTCGCGGATGGTGTTGTTCACGATCTGCCGATGCAGCTCGAGGGCTGTCTTGCGTCGAAGGGTGAGAGGTGTTGTCTTCATTGATTATTTTCAGGAGTTCAGACAATACTATTTCTTCTTGTTCAGCTTCTGGGTGAACGAATATTCAAACTTGCCCTGATACCAGCCGCTGCCTTTCTCCAGCTGTGTCTTCTTCATATCGTCGATGTTTAGCGTGTCGGCCGAGAAGTCGCCCCCATTGGCCTCACCGTCTTCGTCTTTCAGTTCGACAACCGTCCGCCCCGGAACGAGATAGTGAGTCGTCTCACTGATGTTGTTAATGACGAGATGGCCTTCGCTGTCGGTCATGGCAGAATCGCCATACTCTACATTGAGCGATGTCGACCCGTCGGGGTTCGTTATCTCTACGCCCAGCCGGCCTTTGATGCCGGGTATGGGGTTGCCCTCCTCGTCGGTCACCGTGCCGCGTATCTGATAGGTAGCGTAGGGAGCCCCATATTCGTCGGGCACATCTGTCACGTCGCTGCACGAATCGAAGCCCAGCATAGCCAGCAGCGAGGCTATCAGGGCGTTGTACCATCGGTTGAATCTTACTCTCATTGTTTTTTTACGTTTTGTGGTTTTTTTTTGACTGTTGTCTAAACAGCCGACCCTCAAAAATCTTGCATCAAGGCAGAACGATTTAACATTGTTTAGCTGTCAGAAGATGGACTGCTCCGACTCTGTCGTGAGCATCTCTAAGGCTTTCATTCCCATCACAGAGTTGCCTTTGTCGTTCAGACGCGGACTCCACACCGCCACCGAATAGCGTCGCGGATGGACAGCAGCGATACCGCCACCCACACCGCTTTTGCCGGGCAGACCAACGAGATAAGAGAACTCGCCCGCCTCGTCGTAGAAGCCGCAGGTCTGCATGATGGCGTTGATGCGCTTCACCTGCGAGTCGGTCAGACAGACATCGCCAAAGGCGAATGCTGCATGATGGTCGGCAAAGGGTCGGAAAGCGTGAGCCAGTTCGCGGCACGACATCTCGACGGAGCAGCAGAGGAAGTAGAAGTGGAGCACATCGCGGATGTGGTTCTGTATGTTGCCGTGATGCTTCAGCAGGTTGGCAATGGCCGTGTTGAGGTAGGCGGTGCGCATCTCCGAGCGTGCCACCTCGTGGTTGTAGTCGACGGTGCTGCCGCACAGCTGTCGCACGAAGTTGATAAACTGGCTCTCCGGATTGCCCAGACGGCTGATGAGCACGTCGGCCATCACCAGGGCCCCCGCATTGATAAAGGGGTTGCGCGGCTTGCCATGCTCATACTCCAGTTGCACGAGCGAGTTGAACGCATTGCCGCTGGGCTCCTTGCCCATACGCTGCCAGAGCTGGTCGCCTTCCAGACTCAGACACATTGCCAGCATGAACACCTTCGAGATGCTCTGGATGGAGAATCGTACATCGGCATCGCCCACACAGGCTGTCTCGTCGTCGCGTACCGATTCGATGCACATGCCGAACTGTTCGGGATTCACTTCTGCCAGAGCGGGGATATAGTCAGCCTGCCGACCTTCTCCCGCGTAGGGCTGCACATCCCGATATACCTTATCTATAATGTCTTGGTATGCCATTTGTTTTTTAGAATTCAGAAAATCACCTGTAAGCCATGCAAGGCATAGCGGCCGCAAAGGTAGTGATTATTGGCGAATCGTCCAAATTCTGAACCCAAAAACCTGAAAATTAGCTCACGGTGGAAGCTATTGCCTCCGCCGTGAGCTGTTGAAGAGAGTATAAGATGCTAAGATGATGGCAAAGCTATAGGCAGATGCCGAACGACAGGGAATGGAACTTCACACCGGAATCCTTCAGCACACTCTGCGGACTGTATTTCAGATAGAAGTCGAGAATAGGTGTCCGGACGACGGCCATGTAGTCGAGCGTGAAACGGCGCTGTCCGATGTGTTTCTCCACCTCCTTATGTTTCGTGTTGCCTATCTTGTAGCGTGTCTTGATGCTCGCATAGGTGTTCCAGTTGCTGACAACACCGATGCCGAGGCCGAAGCTGTTGCCGAAGTTGTGCTCGTAGAGCAGGGTGCCCGTGATGGAGAACACCTTGATGCGTGAGAACTTCGGTTTGGCGCCTTCGGGATAGTCGGCCAGGCGGACATCACCATTCTCGTCTTTCATAAAACGATCATAGCCGTCCATGCGGTAGTTGCGCCAGTTGAAGCCCAGCCCGTACGACAAGAGGTCGTGCTGGCTCCTGTTGAGATAGACATTGAACGTCAGCGGTGAGAACCATATCTCGCCCGAGTTGTTCGTCGTGAAGTCCATATCGGCCCCGTCCGACTGCGGCGCAACGATACCCCATCCCATCCGGAACATCAATTCCATCTTGGTACCCTTCCCCATGCTGTCGATGGATGCCACGTTCATTCTGGGCATCAAACCCCGTAGCTCGTGGTCGACGGTGGTGGTGCTCACATAGTTGGAGTCGACAATCTGGATGCTGTTCTTGTAGACGTATCCCTCGTCGCCATAGCGCCCTTTGACGACAATCTGCTGCAAGGAGTCGTTCGTGATGACCGTCACCTCGCGCGGTTTCTTGATGACCACCGTGTCGCCGTCGGCAGTCTCGGCATGTGTTGCAATGGGCAACATCATGGCCAACAATAAAAGAATCTTGTTCATCTTCTGATTGTTTTTATTTTTGATTATTGATAATTTCCATCATTTTATCGAGCGAGTCGAGCCGTCCTTCCATGTAGATGACCGTCACGTTCTCGATGGTCTTATTGGTGTTTCTCACCTTCATACAGGCAAAGCGGTTGAGCTGACCTTGCGGCATGAACTGCACCATGATGGTGAGTGTCTTCGAAGGTTTGTCCGAGCGGAAATACATGTCTTGATGCTTGCCAGTTTCCAGCAGCGCCCTGATTTGCTCCACATCAGACTTGCCGGCTTCGAAGCGCAGGCTGCGGAAGTACGACAGCTGGTATTTGGCTATCTCCTTACCCTTGATGCGCGTTTCCACCATCTCGTTCTGCGGCACGATGTCGCCCGCGAAGAGCTTGTTGATGGGCAGTCCCTTCTGGGCTTGCATCGCCAGCGAGACGATGAGCATGATGATTGTTGTCAGTATTCTTGTCATAGTGGCTATGTTGTTTTTTTATAGGTCAAACATGTCGTTGAGCATCTGGTCGGCATCGCTCTTCTCGCCTTCGGCAATGATGTTCAGGCTCTGCTCCATCTCTCTGAGCACCACCTCGCGGTCGGTACACCGCTTGCCGTAGATATAGGCTACGCACTCGTTGTTCTGGCGATGGTTCCACCACAGGGCAGCACCGCCGATGGCGACCACTACAGCTGCCGCAGCGGCTATATGGCGCAAGCGTGTCGTCCAGAGCGTTCTGTGCGGCGCCTGCTGACTGGCTATGCACGCCAGGTCGGCCATCATCTCGCGTAGGGGCAGCAGGTCGGCGGGCAGCTGCTCCTCTTGAAGCAGCAGGTTCAGCCTGTGTTCCTCTTCGAGCGAGGTGTCGCCCTCCATGAAGCGGTTGGCCAGCTTTCTCGTTTCTGATAGGTTGTTCATATCGTTTTTACTTATGGTCGTTGTATATTCGGATGATGGATTGTCGGGCTCGGCTGAGCGACTTTCTTACTGCTGCCTCCGTGCTCCCCATCAGCTGTGCGATGTCTTTCATCTCCATCCCCTCAATGTGGCGCAGGCGGAAGATGGTTTGCTGCAGGGCAGGCAGCCTGCTGATGATGGCCATGATGCGTTCGGCTCGCTCGCTCCCGGTCTTGCTGTCGGTGGCATCAGCGGCCTCGCTGAGCTGTAGGGTAGGGCGCTTTCTCCGCAGTCGGTCGACAGAATAGTTGCGCACCAGGATGTGTGCCAAAGGCTCCATCGGACTGTGCAGCTCGGGCAATATCTGCCACAGGCGCAGCAGCACATCCTGCACCGTGTCTTCAGCCTCGTCGTTGGTCAGATAGCGCCGTGCTGTCATCATCAGCCGGGCTCTCATCGTGACCACTTCTTCCTGATACTGCTCTTCTGTCATTCAATCGTTGTTTTACCTTATATACGCAAAAGGGTGCCGTTTTGTGACACTCCCCTCCACATTTTTTTTACCTGATGGCATGGTGGCAGTAAAGATAGGGCTTTTTCTCGGTATTGCCAAATGATTCGTCATCAATTTACTGTTTTTCGAAAAAGTATGTGCTTTTTTGAGAAAAGCAGTTTTTTGTTTGGATGATACAATAAAAATATGTAAGTTTGCAACCAGATTGCGAAAGCCAATAGGTCGCAGTTGCAGAATCGTAACAGTAATAGGACGGACCAGAATATGGCAAACGAAATAGAGAAGAGAAATGAGGCATTCCTGATTTATCAGGATGACAACGGAATAGCTCGGGTCAATGTGCGATTCGAGGGTGAGGATGTGTGGCTGGCAGTAGAGCAGATTATGGAACTGTTTGACGCCTCTCAACAGGACGTAAGCTACCATATTAAACAGATTTATGCGGATGGTGAACAATCCCCAGAGCGAACTCACAAAAAATTTTTGTTAGTTCGTCAAGAGGGTAGCAGGACTGTAAGGAGAAACATGAGTCACTATAATCTGGACATGATCATCGCTGTGGGATATCGTGTAAAGTCGCAAGTGGCAACACGATTCCGTCAGTGGGCTACCCAGCATCTGCATGAGTTCATACAGAAAGGCTTTACATTGGATGACGACAGGCTCAAAGGGAATCGCAGCAGATATTTCCGCGAGTTACTTCAGCGCATAAGAGATATCCGTAGTAGTGAGCGCAACCTCTACCAGCAGGTGACGGACATTTTTGCAACCAGCATTGATTATGATCCAAGGGCAAACCTGACACGTATGTTCTTTGCGACAGTACAGAACAAACTGCACTATGCAGCTCACCAACATACTGCAGCAGAGGTGATTTTTGAGCGGGTGGCTGCAGAGAAACCTATGGTGGGAATGACAAACTTCAAGGGTAACTATATCACGAAGGAGGACGTGCAGATAGCCAAGAACTATCTGACAGAGCAAGAGCTGACTTACCTAAATCTGCTTGTGTCTCAATACTTAGACTTTGCCGAGTTACAGGCATTACAACAAATTCCCATGAAGATGGCAGAATGGATAGAAAAGTTGGATAGTCTGATGATGCTCTCAGGAAGACAGCTTCTCGTCGGCAAGGGGACTATCAGCCATGAAGAAGCGAAGACAAAGGCTATTGCCGAGTTCGAGAAGTATCGTAAAATGGAGATGCTGCAATATGAAAGTGACTATGACAGAGCCATCAAACAACTGATACAGAAAGAGAAAAGACAGGATTGACTGAACCAAACAAACCGAACAGCTGAAACCAGAAATATAGGAGAGTTAGAAAGGAATAAACATGAGCAGACAAGAGAAAATCAGGAAGGCTGTGCGTTGGGGAACGGTGGCACTGGTGGCCGTCGTCGTCACGCTGCTGGTGGAGCCGCTGCTGCCGATGTCGCAGCAGCAGCGGGAGCGCAACATCGTCAGCGTGGAGGAGCGCCATTGCTTCGTCTTGGAAGCCAACGGCAACCCCGTGCTGTACATCCAGAACCTACTGAGCGACTGGGCCGACTGGCCCCTGTCGGTAGAGGGTGACTCGGCAGCGTGCCATACGGACACGATAGAAGGCTGCTGGGCCGACCGCTTCTACGGACTGCCGTCGTGCCGCGGAAGAGTGGTGATACCCGATATGAGCTATGCTGTCGACTCCGTCCTTCGGTCGGTCAACGCCAACATCAAGTCGTTCGTAGAGCATCAGCATAGCGTCATGCGCCGGCAGGAGAAGAAGTACACCGCGATGAACGAAGAGCTCGACTACTATCTCGAAGCCAACAACGTCACCGACGAGGGATACAATACCATCGCCACCTATGCCACCTACGTGGTGAAGTATAAGCGGCGACTGGCGCAGGCATTGCATGTCTTGGACAGCTTGCTGCCTACCGACTCGCTCGTCTTGCGCCGCGTTTGCCACAACACCGTGCTGCTGCCTGTTATGGACGAACAGAAACGCAGTTCCACCCCAATGCAAGCGTCTGACGGGCAGAAACTCAGTTCCGCATCAGCACAATCCTATATCCGCATACCCTGTCATGACGACGCTTCGCGCTCCTCTCTTATCTCTTCTCTATCCTCTCTCCTCTCTTCCCGGGGATATTATCGGCGCATACAGACCGACGACCGCAAGACACCTCGCGGCGTTTGTGCTGACTTCTTTGCCCGTCCGCAGCTCGACACGGCGGCTTACAAAGCATACGCTGTGCGTCGCGACTTTCCCGCCTTTGTCTACGAAGGCCAGACGACGAACGGGCAACGCGAGGGTCACGGCATCTTCATCGACCGGCTGGGCAACTACTACAACGGAATGTGGACCGGCGGACAGCGCAACGGCTTCGGCAGTGCCATTGACAGCACGGGAAAAGTGCGTGTCGGCGAATGGAAAGACGACCGCTTTTTAGGGCAGCGGCTCACCTATACCGAAGAGCGCATCTATGGCATCGACATCTCGCGCTATCAGCACGACATCGGCAAGAAGCACTATGCCATCGACTGGTCGAAGGTTCGCATATCGCATCTTGGCACCATCAGCAAGAAGCGCGTCAGCGGAACGGTCGACTATCCGGTGTCGTTCTGCTTCATCAAGGCGACGGAGGGCATCACCATCCGAAACAACTACTTCGCGGCAGACTATGCTGCGGCGCGCCGTAAAGGCATCCGCGTGGGCTGCTACCACTTCTTCTCTACGAAGAGCAGCGCAGCAGAGCAGGCACGCTTCTTCATCCAGCACGCACGCTTCAATCGGGGCGACATGCCGCCCGTGCTCGATGTGGAGCCCACCGATGCACAGATACGCGCCATGGGCGGACCGGAAGCAATGTTCAACCGTATCCGCACATGGATGAAGGCTGTCGAGAAGCATTGCGGCCAACGCCCCATCTTGTATGTCGGACAGAACTTCGTGAACAAGTATTTAGGCTATGCTCCAGACATCAAGCGCGACTATCAGGTGTGGATAGCCCGCTACGGCGAATACAAGCCCGACGTCAGGCTGGCTTTCTGGCAGCTCTGTCCCGACGGGCGTGTCAATGGCATCGTGGGCACGGTAGACATCAACGTGTTCAACGGCTATCGCGACCAGTACGACGACTTCCTCGAACGGTACACCATTAAGTAGTTTCTTCTAACCACGAATTACACGAATTACACGAATTTTTGCGATTGGAGATAGGAAACAACCATAAATATAACGAATTGATTGTGCGGACAGGAAATCCGACAACCAATTCGTTTAATTCGTTTAATTCGTTGTGTTAAATTCTGGTGGGCGATTATTCTTCAGGAGCCTGGTCGATGAGCTCCATGAACTCGTCGAGCTTCGGCGTGATGATAATCTGTGTGCGGCGGTTGCGCTGCTTGCCAATCTCGGTGGTGTTGGAGGCCAGCGGGTTGTATTCGCCACGGCCACCAGCTGTCAGACGCTTCGGGTCGACACCATACTTGTTCTGCAGCTCCTGTACGACGCTCGATGCACGCAGACACGAGAGGTCCCAGTTGTTGCGGATGTTGGTGCGCGAGATGGGCACATTGTCGGTGTTACCCTCGATGAGCACGTCGTAGTCCTTGTAGTCCTTGATGATCTTGGCAATCTTCGAGAGCGTCTCGGCGGCGCGGTCGTTGATCTCGTACGAACCACTCTTGTAGAGCATGTTGTCGGCCAGCGAGATATAGACGACGCCCTTCAATACCTGCACGTCGACCTCCTTCAGCTCTTCCTTCGACAAAGAGCGTGTCAGATTGTTGGTGAGCACCATGTTGAGCGAGTCGCTCTTCGTCTTCACCTCCACCAGGTGGCGGATATACTGGTTCGACTCGTTGATCTGGTCCACCAGTTTCTCTATCGAGATGTTGTTCTGGTTGGCATTGGTCAGACTCTTGTCCAACGACTTCTGCAGGGCGGCGTATGCCTTCTTCTGCGTGGCCAGCTGCTCTTCGAGGCTTGTCACGCGAGCATTGGCAGCAGCCAGCTGCTCTTTCGTCACTTGATAAGATGTATTCAGCTCCTTGTTCTCATTGCTCAAGGCGAGGTTGTCCTGACGACAGTTCTCCAAGTCTTTCTTGCTGGCGCAGCTGCTCATGAGCAGCAGTCCGCTGGCCACAAAGGCCATCATCATGATGTTTTTTTTCATATTCTTCCTTTCTTTTTACGGGTTATCAATTTGTTTTCGGGTGCAATAATACTGCATTTTCTTCAATTTCGACGCATCCCGGTGGTGAAAGTTGCACGGGTTTAGCGATTTTTAACCACGCCGTGGCTGCCCTTATCAGATATTAACCATCGCCGAACGGCAAGTGAGATGAGTCGTCCGTGCAGGCAGTAGCGGTGGTTTTGCGTTGCAATTTGCCGCAGATGCCGATACTACATTAATAAAGTAGTCTGACTACATTAATAAAGTAGTCTGACTACATTAATAAGGTAGTGTGACTACATTAATAATGTAGTGTCGGGATTGATGGCATATTGCACTGCCGTTTGCCGCAAATTGCCATGCTGTTTGGCACCAATCATGCAGAAAAACTCAATATTTGTTTTGTATTTCCCTCATTTAATCGTACCTTTAAATAAGGTACTCACACTCGGAAATAAAAACAAAAACTTTATTTTGTTTTGTATTTCCCTCATTTAATCGTACCTTTGCAACGTAAATAAAAATCCTTGAACATCATGAATATACGAAGAATGCAATGCTTGTTGCTGTTTGTCGTGGCCATCAAGGCTGCGGCGCAGGTGGATGTGGAACCCGGTGTCAGTAGGCAGCTGGCTCAGTATCGGGCGCAAAATGTACGCGATGTGACGTACGACTTGTCGTTCGTGTTGCCTGCCGAGAAACAAGAAGAGGTAGGTTTTCAGGAGGAAATCGCCTTCGAATGGGGTGGCGACGGCGATCTTCAGCTCGACTTCCAGGGCCGCCTGCTCTTTGCCCACATCAACGATGCTCAACTTGACAGCAGCTGCTATCGCGACGAGCATATCGTCATTCCTGCCCGATGCCTGCAGAAGGGGCGCAACCTGATAAGGATTGGCGGCAAATGTTCCGACAAGTCGCTCAACCGACAAGCCGACTACTTGTACACACTGTTTGTGCCAGACCACGCTCGGAGTGCCTTCGCCTGTTTCGACCAGCCCGACATCAAAGGACGCTATACGCTCAGCCTCGTCATGCCTTCCGACTGGACGGCCATCAGTAACGGTTTGCAGCAAGCGAATACAGTAGCCGAGGGACAACGGAGCATGACATTCCAGACCACACGGCCCCTGCCCACCTATCTCTTTTCGTTTACGGCCGGACGTTTTTCAGAGCAAAAAACCACTCGCAATGGTCGCGAGTTGACCGCCCTCTACCGCGAGACCGACCCACAGAAGGTGGCCCAGCTGCCCATCATCTTCGACGAGATAGCCCTGTCGCTGCGCTGGATGGAGCAGTATACGGGCATTGCCTATCCTTTCGAGAAGTATGGCTTCGTCGTCCTTCCCGGCTATCAGTTTGGCGGAATGGAGCATCCCGGCTGTATACAGTATAAAGACCAGACGCTCTTCCTGGGCCCCAATCCGACACCCGACGAAGAGCTGAACCGCCTGCATCTGCTGGCACACGAGACGGCTCACATGTGGTTTGGCGACCTGGTGACGATGCGCTGGTTCGACGATGTGTGGACCAAGGAGGTGTTTGCCAACTTCATGGCCGACAAGATTGCCGAGGAGCAATATCCCGAGCTGAACCACGAGCTGAGCTTTATCCGTACCCACTATATCCCTGCCATCGCTACCGACCGTACGCTCGGTACGCATCCCATCCAGCAACCGTTGGACAATCTCAACCAGGCCGGGCTGCTCTATGGCAATATCATCTATCACAAGGCGCCCATCATGATGCGCAAACTGGAGGAGCAGATGGGAGAAGAAGGTTTTCAACGCGGTCTGCAGAAGTATCTCTCGAAGTTCGCTTATGCCAATGCCACCTGGGACGAACTCATCGACATCCTCGACCAAGAGGCTCCCGATGCCAGCCTGCGCGACTTCGACCGCCTGTGGGTGAAGCAGAAAGGCATCCCCACCGAGCCGCTGAACGTCTACGCTGACGAGCTGCCCAATAAGGAAGGAACTGACTATGTGCGCTATCTGTTGTACGACAGCAAGGCAGCCGACGAGTATATCGGCCGTTGGGACGAGCTACAGGCGCTGACAGGACTGTTGGCTGCAGCCATGACGCTGCACGACAACTACCTCGCCCAGCGAGCTACGGCGCAGCAGACTTTCCTGGCCATCTACAAGATGTGCCAAGAGGAAAACAGCGAACTGCTACTGTCGGCATGCGGCAATATGCTTGTCAACGTCATGACCCGCTATCCCAGGCAGCATCGCGCAGCCATCGAGCAACAGCTCTGGCACATGGCAACCACCCATCCTGTCAAGGCTTTCCGCCAGCAGCTGCTGCGCTCGATGGGGCAGACCGTCACATCGAAGGCCATTGTCGACTCTATCTATAATATATGGAAAAGCCATAACCACCCGTTGCTCAATACGCGCAACTACATGGCTATGGCTTATCATCTGGCTATCGTCAGGCCTGACCAGTGGCAGGAAATCGTCGGAACGCAGCGCAGCCGAATTGCGAATGCCGACCTGCAGCGTGAGTTCGACTTCGTCAGCCGTGCCTGCACACCCGATCAGGAAGAGCAAGACCGGCTGTTCCAGTCGCTCCTGCAGCGCGAGAACCGTGCCGTCGAGCCATACGCTTTGGCTATGCTTGCCCTGCTCAACGATCCCGCGCGCGAGCCTTATAATAATAAGTATATCACTCCGGGCTTGCAGATATTGGAGGAGATACAGCGCACGGGCGACATCTTCTTCCCCCTCAACTGGTGCCAGTCGTTGCTTGGCGGTCATCAGAGCAGAGAGGCAGCCCAGCTGGTCAGGTCGTTTCTCGACCATCATCCCCACTATCCCGTGCCGCTTCGCAACAAGCTTCTACAGGCTGCCTATGTGCTGATGGCGCGCCACGGAATGAATAACGTTTAGGGATTATCTTTCTACCACCTTCCTGACCGTTCCGTCTTGCTGGCGGACAATATTGATGCTTCATAGAGTATGGGCCTGCCTTCGCTCAGTTCGGTGTAAAAGCGTACACGATAGTTTTCTTGTGCCATCGCCGTGTCAATCAGAAGGGATAGCAAGAATACTGTCAAGATTTTATTCTCATAGTCGGATAAGCGTTGAACCTGTTGTTTCTTTATTGTTTGTCGTGAGCTGAACAGCATATACCCCTGCGGTCAGCGAAGACAGATTGATGGTTGTTCCTGCGGTTGACGCCCTGATGCCTCCGTTGAGGTCGTAGACGGTCAGTCGTGCCCCCATCGTTTCGGCGGCTGCCATATCGACGCTCAGTGTGCGGCCTGCCAGGACGAAGCGTGCCTTTTCCGGCTGATGGCGGCTCAGGGTGGGAATGTCTGTCGAGGCGCCAAGGATGTAGAGCAGTCCGGCATAGGCATCTATCTGTCCGTAGCCATAGCTGTTGTTGGGGTATTCCATCGAGGGTTCAGGCTTCGTACTGGTGTTGGCGATGACATCCAGCACCTGTGCTGGCGTCAGGTTAGGATTGGCCTGCAGCCACAAAGCTACTGCTCCAGCCACCACAGGACAAGCCATCGACGTGCCCGACTCTGCCAGATAGTAATAGTCTTTTCCCTCATAGACGACGTGGTCCGTCAGGCTCTTGCGGTCGCTGTCGAACGTAGACACAAAACTGTTGTAGGGTGCATTGATATTCATGCCTGGAGCGACAACGTCGGGTTTGATGGTGCCGTCGAACGTCGGTCCTTGCGATGAGAACTTAGCCCGATAGCCCAGCTTGTCGGGAGCAAAGCTGACGACGTCGAGATTCTCGTTGCCATCGATATTGACGAACGTGTTCTTATAGCCCGTGGCCCCTACGGCAATGATGTTGTCGAGTGTGGCTGGCCATGCCACGGAATAGCCGTCTTGGGCGTAGCTGTACAGGTCGTTGCCGCTGATGCTGGTGAAAGGACTGAGGAAGAGGTCGCTATACATCCATGCCGGGCCGTCGCCTTGCAACAGGCAGGCTGCACCGCAGAGCAGGAGGTAAGCGATGTGGGGCATCGTTCCCTGCACGTGGAAGACATCGCCACGCGGGTCTTCGTAGCTGCTCTTGTGAATCTTGAGCGTCACCTCGCCCATGCTCACCGTTGTGTTCAGTACGCAGGTGTCGGGTGCCAACTGTGCCACGCTGTCGGTGTTGAAGGTGATGGTACCCTCGATGTTGCCGCCCATGAGCTTCATGCCCAAGAAGTCGAACCTCACCAGTTGGTTGGACGGCGTGACGATGTCCATATCGATGGTACCGCCGCCACCGATGCCATAGTTGATGCCCGTACCGGCAGCAGTTGTTCCCTCTGGCTTGATGGCAAGGGGCGAATAGGTGCCCATGTTGCCCGCACCAGCCACGATGATACGTCCGGGACCTGTCAGTGCCTGCAGTGCTTCGCCCTCGAGGATGCGCTGACGGGCGATGGTGATGCTCTCGCAGCTGCTGAAGTTGATGACACAGGGTTTGCCTTCCTTCTCAGCGCGGTCGAAGATATACTTGAAGCCCAGCACGGCAACGGCCGAACTGGGGTCCAGTTCGTTTTCGAACTGTTCGCGCATGGAGTTGAAGTCGACGGCATAGATATCGGCCTCAGGGGCCATGCCCTGATATTTCCCCTCTACGGCACGACCCGCCATGATGCCCATGACGTGGGTACCGTGGATGCCTTCGTAGACATGCTGCGAGTGGGCGTAGTCCATGATTTCTTGTTCGGTGTTGAGCGTGTGTCCAAAGGTGCCGTCGTCGTTGGGCCAGTGGAAGTCGTAATAGTATTTCACGCGGGTGTTGCCATCGGCATCAAGGAAGGCCGGGTGGGTGAAGTCGAAACAAGAGTCGAACACACCTGCCACTACCCCGGCACCTGTATAGGCTTGAGGCAGTCCGTCGCCGGCATAGATGGCGTTGGCATTGACTTGTCCGGGCGTCACGTCCATTGCTGGGCGCGGCATGGGCTCAGCCTCGATGCGCTCCACCCTCGCGTCGAGCGACAGCGGGGCAATGCTGCTGAGCGGGATGTTCACGATGAAAACGCGTCCGATGCTGTCAATCACTTCCACGCCATAGCTACCCAAAAAGGCCGACCGCTGCTGGGCATCGGTGAACGACATCAATGCCATCAGTCGGGTGTTGGGTGATGGGTGTTGGGTGTTGGTGCTCAGAAGTCTTAGACGGCTTGGGGCCGAGGTTGCCATCTTCTTTCGGTTGTCGGCGTGCGACTTCTGTAATGTGTTCACCACTCCTTGTGAAAGCTTGCGATGGTCGGCTGTTTGAGCGAAAGCCATGTACGCAGAGAGCACGACCAGTAGAGTTAGTAGAATTGGTCTTTTCATCTTTCTGTTTGTCTATCTTATTTATGATGGCAAAGTTACAAAATAAAAGAATGTTATTGAATGATGTTTTGCTTTTTTTTGCATTTTTGCGATTTTTTTTATTGAACATCGGGCGATAGGGAGAAGGGAGATGAAAACGATTACGCAATTTGTGGCGACAAAAAGAGAGGTGATGGTTGGATGATTGGTAAAAAAGCAGTAATTTCGCGGTGCAAAAGAAAAAAGAAAACAAACCTATGAAGCAAGTAAGCATCAAATCTTTATTAGTGTTGGGTATCGTGTGTTGGGCGTTGGGCGTCAGTGCTCAGAAGTATGCAGGCGGCGACCTGTCGATGCTGCCGAAGTATGAGGCGGCCAACGTACAATACAAAGACCCTAACGGCCAGCGTATCAACGATGTGCTCGGCTATCTCAAGACGGAGGCGGGCTTCAACATCGTGCGCGTGCGCCTCTTCGTCAATCCATCAGGCGAGACGGGTGTCTGCCAGGATCTCGAATATGTGAAGAGTCTGGGAAAGCGGGTGAAGGAAAAAGGCATGAAGCTGCTGCTCGACTTCCACTACAGCGACACCTGGGCCGACCCCAGCAATCAGTGGACACCCGCAGCATGGGGAAGCCTGTCGGATGACGAGCTCTATCAGAAGATTTACGACTATACCAAGGAGTGCCTGGAGGCTATGAACGACGCTGGTGCCATGCCCGACTTCATCCAGACTGGCAATGAGATTAGCTATGGCATGCTCTGGGGACTGAAAGGCAACGGCAACGGCCGGCGCTGCTATACATCGAAAGATGACAACTGGGACCGCTTCCGCACGCTGCTCGCTCAGGCTGGCAAGGCTTGCCGCGAGGTGTGCCCCGAGGCAAAGATTATCATCCACACCGAGCGCGCAGGCAACTGGTCGACGACGCGCGGTATCTATGAACGTCTCTCCACCGTCGACTACGACATCATCGGACTGAGCTACTATCCCGAGTGGCACAACAGCATCTCCGTGCTGAAGACAACGGTGCAGAATTGCCACAACACTTATCCTGAAAAAGAAGTGATGATCGTGGAGACGGGCTACTACAACAACTGGTATCCTTCGAATGCCACGTACGACTTCACCTCGTTGTGGCCCGCTTCGGCCGAAGGGCAGAAGAAGTTTCTCGACGACCTTGTGACGGCGCTGAAAGACCTCGACTACGTGACCGGTCTGCTCTACTGGTTCCCCGAAGAGAATCCTTTCAACAACCACGTCTACGAGCCTTGGTACAACCACGGGCTGTTCAACCCGTCGAACGGACGTGCCACCGACGGGCTCTTCTCGCTGAAAGCCTTTCGCGGAGAAGTGGAGACAACGGGTATCGAGGACAACGCCCACGGTTCAATAACCAGCAAGCGTGGCGCGGCCGGTGCTTACAATCTTGAGGGCCGTCGCTGTCAGGTGGCTGAGGGCCACCGCGGCACATACATCGTAGATGGCCGGAAAGTGATGATGAAGTAATTAGCCGGCAGAAACAGAGAGACGCAAAGACATGGAGGCTTTCTGTATTCTCCGTGTCTTTGCGTCTTTGTGTTCTTATTCGTGTCGCAGAACCCAGCAGCGCTATTCGTTCTTGTCGGCCACAATCTGCGGTCCGCGGACGCGCTCTTTCTGGCTGAGTCCCTTCTTGATTTCTATGCTCACACCGTCGCTCAGTCCAGTCTGGACGAGGCGGCGGTCGTAGGTCTTCTTCTCTGCCGTGCCGCCGATGACGTAGACGAAGGTGCTGTCGCCGCTGAACTCGATGGCGCTCTCGGGGATGGTCAGCACATGTTGAACGCTCGACAGCACAATCTCGGCATTGGCACTATAACCGCTGCGCAGCTTCAGACTGCCCTTCGTGCCATCCCCCTTGACGGGCTGGGCTGTGACGGCAGCCTTTATCTCAAACTGGTTCGCCCCGTTGCTCTCGACAGCCTTCGGCGAAACATACTCCAGCGAAGCATCGAAGCTGACATCCTGCAAGGCACCGATGGTGATCTTCATCGGCATGCCCACCACGAGCTGGCCCACCTCTGTCTCGTCGATATTGCCACGGAAGATCAGGTCGTTCATGTTGGCCACGGAGGCGATGGTCGTACCGTCGTTGAAGGTGTTCGAATTGATGACGGAGTTGCCCACTTTCACAGGGATGTCAAGGATGACACCGCTAATGGTGGAGCGCACCAAGGTGCTGCTGGCCGATGCGTTCGACTTCGACACGCCGTCGCGCACCACCTGAAGGGCATCGTCGGCAGCGTTTTTCTCTTCGCGGGCCTGCCGCATGGTTTGTCGCGACTTCTCGTACTCGTCGGCACTGATCAGCTCCTTCTTGTAAAGCTCCTCCATGCGGCTGAAGTCGGTCTGCGCCTGCTTCAGGTTGATGGCGGCCAGACGGACACGACTCTCTGCCGACGACAGCTGCCCCATGTCGGGAATGACCTTCACTTTGGCGATGACCTCGCCGGCATTGACATAGTCGCCGGCCTGCTTGAGTATCTCGGTGATGATACCCGATATCTGCGGCTTGACATTCACCTCGTTGCGCGGTTCTATCTTGCCTGTGACGACGGTCGACTTCTGCAAGTCCTTTATCTCAGGCGTAAACTCGTTGTAGACAACTTCCTTGGGTTGCGATTTCTGCCAGAGGAATACAAACGTTCCGAGGAAGATGATGCCGATGATGGCGGCAATGATCAGTTTGCTGTATTTCTTCATCTTACTAATGCTTAATTATCAATGTTCAATGCTCAATGTTCAATATTATTCATCGCGCATGGCGTCGACGGGCTTGATGCTCATGGCGCGGCCTGCAGGAGCCAGTCCGGCCAGAATGCCCATGGCGGCGATGATGAGGGCGGCGAAGATGGCTGTCCAGAAGTCTACCTGAAAATGGGCCGTGACGATGCCGTCCTCGGTATTGCCCATCTCGAGCATCTGCAGGATCATCACACCGAAGAGGATGCCGCTCATGCCTGCCACGAGGGTGAGGACAACGCTCTCCGAGATGATCTGCGACAGAATCATACGGGGCGTCGCTCCGATAGCGCGGCGGATGCCTATCTCTGTGGTGCGCTCACGCACGGTCACCATCATGATGTTCGACACACCGATAGCTCCGGCCAGGAGTGTTCCCAAGCCGACGAGCCATATCAGGAAGTTGACTCCTCGGAAGAGGTTGTCCAACACCTGGAAGAGCACCTCGGTGTTGAACATCATCACACCCTGCTCGTCGGTGGGGTCGACGGTGTGAGCGCGGGCTACTGTCTCGCGGACACGCTGGCTCAGCGAACTCATTACCACGCCCGGACGGCCCGTTATGGCTATCATGTCCACCTGATTGCCGCGGTTGTAGGTCTGTTGCATCAGCGTGATGGGCAGGATGACAGTAGTGCCGGCTTCGTTGCCGAACGACATGCCGCCCGACATGTTATAGTCTACCCCGACAATCTGGTAGTAGACCGAGTCGATGCGGATGCGCCGTCCACAAGGATCGCCGCCTCCGGGAAAAAGGTCCTTATAGGTTTTCTTGCCGATGACGCACACCTTGCGCCGCTGTTGCAAGTCCATATCGTTGAGGTAGCGGCCGTAGTACATCTGCGGACTGTTGATGTGCTGATATTCTGGTGCGGTGCCGTTGACGCCTATCTGTGTCTTGCGGTCGCCAAAGTAGGCATAGCCGCCATTGCTGAACAGTACAGGTGACACCACCTCGAGTTCGGGTACCTTCTGGCGTAGACGTTCCACGTCCTTATAGTCCATCTGCCAAATGCGCCCCTTGCGGAAACCCTTATAGGCTTTTGTCGTCGGCTGTGCCCAAACCATGGCGGCATTGGTGGCGAAGCCGGAGAAGTTCTGGTTGAGCTTCTCTTTCAGTCCCTGACCGCCTCCGATGAGCGCCACGAGCATGAAGACACCCCAGAACACGCCGAAGCCTGTCAGGAAGGAGCGGCTCTTGTTGCGCGTCAGCGTGTCAAGAATCTCGCGGTAGCTGTCGATGTCTATTCTCATGGGTTTGCTCTTTTTTCGCTTTTATATTCTATAGATATTGGGGGCTCTAAAGCTGATTATTCTGCCCGGAGGGCTTCGATAGGCCGGATGCGGGCCGCCTTCATGGCCGGCACAAGACCGGCGAACGTGCCGGCGACGACCATTACCATCGTTGCCTCAAGGCAGACATCGAGTCCGACGGTGGGGTCGACGAACATCGTAGCCTTGAACAGTCCAGTATCGATGACGTCGTGCCCCAGGGTGGCATCCATATACTCGTTGGCCATGATGCCCAGCAGCATGCCGATGTAGCCGAAGAAGGTGGTGATGATGACGCTCTCTACGATGATGAGGCGGAGAATGCTCCACGGTTTGGCTCCGATGGCTTTGCGGATGCCGAACTCATGGGTACGTTCCTTCACGGTGATGAGCATGATGTTCGACACGCCAACGATGCCGCTCAGCAACGTGAACAACCCCACAATCCAAAGGGCCATGCGAATGATGCTGATGCCGGTGTTCATCTGCATGCTCTGTGTGTAGCGGTTCCATATCCAGATGCTACGCTCGTCGTCGGGTGCTGCCTGATGATTGGCATTTAGGCGTGCACGGTATTTGCTCTCGAACTGCTCGTTGGCCTGCTGAGTGGGTAGGCCATGAAACGTAAACTCGATATTGCCCACTTCGTCGCTCTTGTTGAACATCGTGTTCAACGTGGAGTAGGCCGTAAAGGCATTGCTTCGCGCGTTCTGCGGTTCCTGATAGATGCCCACCACGCGGAAGGCGAAACTGCCCACCTCGACATACTCTCCGACAAGGCCCTTGACATCGTTGGTCAGTTCGGCTGCCGTCTGGTCGCCCAAGACGAGCACCTTGCGCTTCTCGTCCAAGTCGATCTTGTTGATGAAGCGGCCGTAGAGCATCTCTGTCTTGTCGATGCGATTGTGATTGGGATAGACGCCCGTCAGCGTGGTGTTGACGTATTGCTGACCGCGGCTGACGGTCTGGGCGTATTGGTCTTGTGTGGCTCCCGTTTCATCGATATTGGCGCTGAACTCACTCTCAGTTGTTTGCAAGTCGCGCTCCTTCAGGCGGATATCACGCCCCTCTTTCAGCCCCTTGTAGGGCTTGCTGGTCTCACCACCGAAGATCTTCATCGAGTTGCTCAGGAAACGAGTGCTCTGCCGCAGCTGCGCATTGATCAGCCCATTGCCCGCTCCGAGCAGCACGATGAGCATGAAGATGCCCCAGGCCACAGCGAATCCCGTCAGGCCTGTGCGCAGCTTGTTGCGGCGCGCCGTCTGCCATATCTCATTCAATAACTCCATCCTTGATCCTGATGATGCGGTTGGTCTGTTCGGCCACGCCTGGGTCGTGGGTTACGATAATCTGGGTCATGCCCTGTTCGGCGTTGAGTTGCTTGAGCAGCTGCATCACCTCTACCGATGTCTTCGAGTCGAGCGCACCCGTTGGCTCGTCGGCCAGGATGATGCGCGGGTGGGTAATTAGAGCGCGAGCGATGGCCACACGCTGTCGCTGACCGCCCGAGAGTTCGTTGGGATAGTGGGTTGCCCAGTCTAAGAGTCCGAGGCGTTCGAGATATTCCAACGCCATCTGGTGTCGCTTCTTTCGTGACACACCTTGGTAAAACAGTGGCAACTCTACGTTTTCTACAGCTGTCTTGAACGATATCAGGTTGAACGACTGGAAGATGAAGCCTATCATCCTGTTGCGGTATTCGGCCGCCTTGCGTTCGCTGAGGTCGCGAATAAGCGTCCCCGACAACCAGTACTCGCCCGAGTCGTAGTTGTCGAGGATGCCCAATATGTTCAGCAGGGTCGACTTTCCCGAGCCGCTGGCTCCCATGATGCTGACAAACTCTCCCTCTCCGATGTGGAGGTTGATGCCTTTCAGCACGTGCAGGGGTTGTGCGCCCTGGTAAGTCTTGTTGATGTCTTTCAGCTCAATCAATGCTATCTTTTATTTGTGAAATGACACAATAGGGTCGAACTTCTCATCTTTAAGACGCAAAGATACTACATTCTGTTGAATCAACCGAGCTGATGCCATGCATTATTAACATCTTTTATGTCTATGTCCAGAAGTTTCATCTGGCGGAACAGTTCCGGGAGCTGGCGTTCGAGAAACTCCTTGCGCCGCGATTCGAGGATTCGTTCGCGTGCATCGGGCTCCACAAAGTAGCCCAGCCCCCGCTTATTATATATAATATGTTCGCGCGCGAGCTGCTCGTAGGCCTTTACTGCCGTGTTGGTGTTTACCTGCAGCAGCACGGCATACTCGCGCACACTGGGCACGCGGTCCTCGCCCTGATATGTTCCGGCGAGGATCTCGTCCATCAGTCGGTCGGCCATTTGCAGGTAGATGGCCTTGTCGTTGTTGAAGTTCATAGGCGTCATTTGTGGAGTGAAGTGTTGAGCCATTTACCGCTGACCGCCTGCATCCGGCAGAAGCAGCGATACGAGAGAAAGAAGTTGAGTATCGCCAACGTGAGAAGAACTGCCGTCATGATGGTCTGAAATTGTTGGTTTTGGTTCCATACAGTTTCTATCCAGTCCATCGATGCGTCTGGCAGACAGTGAAGTCCTACAATCGCAAGGATAAAGAGAAAGAACAGGAAGCCACTGGTAATGACAAACTGCGAACGACGAAACAGCGACCCACCCAATAAGTAGAGCGAGACACTCCAAAGGTTTGTAACGAAAAAGGACAGACTGCTAAACCAGCAGAACGTTTCCCAACAATTGGGCAAGCCCGAATAGAAGGGTTTGGGAGTATCGGCGATGAGCAGCCCAATCAGCCACAACAGCGAAGCGCGAAGCAGGTCGCCCACGACGAGGGCCAGCAACATGCACAACGGCCACACGATGAGCGAGTAGACCAGTGCCGAGGCATACTTCTCGCCATTGCTCGCGGGCAGCGAGAGCAGGGCGATGCGCCGTTGCTTGGTCTTGGCGAAGTCGAAGGTAGACGAGGCTGCCACCAACACGGCAATGCTCAGCAAGAATGCTGCAGCATTCACAGTAAAATTGACACTTGCAATATAGCCACTACCCATGCCTATAACAACACCAAACACCTGGAACAGGAAAATGCCGATGACGGAGCCTGTCGTCCAGCGTAGCAGCGTGTCCTTGTTCTGCACAAGATACCACCTGAGCACCTGTGCGAAACGTTTAAAACTGAATGTATTCATTGTCTTAAGTCTTTTTTGGGGGTTAAACAATAGCACCTGTAACGGTAGCGTTGAACAGTAGCTCCAGGTTGAGCGAGGTCTCTGCCATTCCGGCTTTGCGTCGAGCGACGACCGACTGTCCGTGAACGGAAGGCTCTGCATAGACCACGTCTTTGTCGTCGGCACCTGCCGCACGCTCCTCAAAGACGTATTTGTCGCAAAGCTCAGCCACCGATGCATTGAGCATCAGCTGGCTTTCAGAGAGTATCAGCACATGGTCGAGCAGTTGTTCCACATCGTGAACCTGATGGGTGGAGATGATGACCATGCGGTCGTCTGTCATGTGGTTGGCCACCACTCTGCGGAACTGGCTCTTCGAGGGGATGTCCAGCCCGTTGGTCGGCTCGTCCATCAACAGCAGTTGGGTGTTGGCCGAGAGGGCAAAGCTCATGAACACCTTCTTCTTCTGTCCCATCGAGAGCTTGCCGAGATGCAGCTGATCGTCGAGGTCGAAGTCGTTCAGACATTCCTTCAGCACCTCGCGACTGAACCGCGGATAGAAGGGTGCATTCAGCCGGATATACTCATCGAGTGTCACCGACGGCAGGTCGAACTCTTCGGGCACGAGGAAAATCTCGCTCAAGGTATGCGGCAAACGCCTGCTGCTGACCACTCCATCGACCGTCACCGTCCCTTCTTGTGGGCGGAGTAGCCCGTCGATGAGGTAGAGCAGCGTCGACTTGCCCGTGCCGTTCTTTCCTAATAGGCCATAGATATTATTAGCCTGCAGTTGCAGACTGAAGTTGCGAAACACCTGCTCGCCTCCGCCTGCATACTTGAAAAACATGTTTTTAATCTCAATCATAGCGTTGTCATTTCGTTAAAAGGTTCTTACTTTTTGCCAGCAAAATGAATTTATTATAGTGTACTACTACAATAGTACACCGCAAAGGTATGCACTATATGGTTATTCACCAAATATTTTCACAGTGAATAACATAAATAGGCTTATATTTAACGTTTGTTTATGGTGGATCTCTCGTAGAAATGACTCGAACAAGAACTGTAGGTGTAAGCTAATAATGCTTTTTTACCTGCAGAACCTGGTCGCAATAGTCGACAACGGCGGGGCGATGGGTGATGAAGATAATGGTCTTGTCGTGGCGCGAAAGGATGTTCTGCAGCAGTTGTCGCTCGGTCTCGGGGTCGAGGGCGCTTGTCGCCTCGTCGAAGAGCATGATGCTGCCACTGCGCAGCAAGGCGCGGGCGATGGCAATGCGCTGTGCCTGTCCTTCGCTCAGTCCGCCGCCACTCTCGCTGCAGACGGTGTCGAGTCCCTCTGGCAGGTCTAACACAAAGTCGGCACAAGCCTGATGAAGGGCTTCGCGCATCTCGTCTTCCGTCGCCGTGATGTTGGCCAGCCAGAGGTTGTCGCGGATGGTGCCGCTGAGCAGCGTGTTGCCCTGCGGCACATAGATGAAGTTGCAGCGCAGCCGGGGCGACAACGCGCGCGTTACCTTATTATTATAGATGATGGCCTTGCCTTCCGTCGGACTGAGCAGGGCCAGTATGATGCGGATGAGGGTCGTCTTGCCAGCCCCCGTCTCGCCCATGATGGCGGTGCATGACCCAGGATAGAAATCGAACGACAGGTGGTCGATCACCGTGCCGTTCTTCTCGTCGTAGGCAAACGAGATGTCCTCCAGCCTTACACCGGCCGGAGCCTTCAGTTCGATGGGCGTACCCTGTTCCTCCAAGGGGTCTTCCTCCAGTTCCATCAGGCGTTCGGCAGCCGTGAAGACGCTGACAAACTGCGGCACCAGCTTGGCCAGACTGCGTGCCGGACCTTGTATGCGGTTGACCAACTGCAGGAAGGCCGTCATGCCGCCGAAGGTGAGTGTGCCGGCCGACATGCGCAGGGCACTCCAGAGGAAGGCAACGAGATAGCCCAGGGCGAAGCCGAAGTTCAGGATGAGGTTGCTCATCACGCTGAAGGCTGTGCGCTTCACCACCTTCTGGCGCAGCTCGCTCTGCGTCGTCTCAAGTTTGTCGACCATCGCCGCGTCGCTCTCCATCGTCTTGATGAGCATGCGGTTCTGAATCGTTTCCTGCAGGACGCTCTGCACCTTCGAGTCGCTGTCGCGCACCTGACGTGTCAGGTAGCGCATCTTCCTGACGTAGTAGCGGCTGACGAGGATGAACAACGGCAGCATGGCAATGATGATGACCGACAGCCAGCGGTCCATCGAGAAGAGGTAGAAGAAGGCACCGAGGAACATCGTCAGCGTCGAGATGGTGCTGGGGATGGTTTCCGTCAGGAAGTTCACCACGTTGTTGACGTCCTTCTCCAAGCGGTTGATGACGTCGCCGCTGTGCAGCTTCTCTTTGCCGTGCCACTGCGAGCGCAGGATACGGTCGAGCATCTTCTGCTGCATGCGGTTCTGAGCCTTGATGCCCAAGATGTTGCGCACCCAGATGCTGGAGATATGGATAGCGAAGTCGGCCAGGATGAGCATGCCCATCGTGGCAACGGCCCAATAGAGGTCGCCCTCAACAGAGTGGGCGGCCACATCGATGGCATGCTTCACGGCCCATATCTGGCTCAGGCTCACCACCACCTCCAGGAGTCCGAGCGTGGCGTTGATGACGGCCTGCAGACGGTTGCCCTGCCAGGCCCGCCACAGCCAGGTCAGTATCTCGCGAATCTTATACTTGAAGTCTTTTTTCATATTTGCATTATTTGGAGCGCGTTGTGCTGTTCTTCAGCTCCTGACATCCTGGCCCCACATCATCTTCTGTCGCAGGGTGTCGATATAGCTGCGGCCGCAGCGTTTCACGATGAGCACCTCGTGGGCGGCACGGCGAATGGTGAGGCGCGTCAGTTCGTGACACTGCTCCGACCGTCCGTCGATGGCCACCAGGTACTGATGGGTGCGGCTGCGGACGGTCAGCCCTACCTCGCTGTCGGCCGGGATAGCGATGGGACGGACATTCAGACTGTGCGGAGCTACAGGTGTCAGACAGAGAATATCGGCCCCCGGCATGACGATGGGTCCGCCGTTTGACAGCGAATAGGCCGTGCTCCCCGTAGGCGTGCTGACTATGAGTCCGTCGGCCTGGTAGTTGACAAGGGGTTCGCCATCTATCTGGCACTCGATGGTGATCATCGAGGCATTGTCGCGTTTCAGCACGGCAATATCGTTCAGCGCAAAGGGTTTGTCGAAGAGCTGACCGCCATCGCCTTGAATCTCTATCACAGAGTGGCGTTCGAGGGCATAGTCGCCGCGGTGGACAGCCTCGATGGCCTCAGCCGTCTCGTCGCTGCTGACATCGGCAAGGAACCCCAGCCTGCCCATGTTGACGCCCATGATGGGTATCTGCTTACTGCCCACCCAGGCAGCCGTCTTGAGCAGCGTGCCGTCGCCGCCGAGCGAGAGGGCCATGTCTGCTTCAAAGCGGTCGTCGTCAATCAGCCCGTCGGGCTTCATGCTTACCTGATGGCTCTGGATGGCAAACGAATAGAACTCGCGCTCGATGTACACCTCGTCGCCATGGGCGGCAAGACAGTCGAGCACCCGCTGGATGCTGCTCGACTTATTGGTCTGGTGGGTGTTCCCAAAGATGGAAAATCGCATAACTACCTGGTTTTTGCGTGCGAAGTTACGCATTTTCCATGAAACGACAAAAATATTTGTTTAAAATGAAAAGAAAAGCATGTGTGTTTGCGTTTTTTTTTGTATCTTCGCAGCCGAATCATTCATTTGCTAATACAGTAGATTATGAAAAAAGTATTTCAATTCATGGCCGACGGCTTCGAGGACATCGAGGCTCTGATACCGGTAGACGTATTGCGTCGAGGCGGCGTAGACATCAAGACAGTGAGCGTCAATGGCTCGAACATCGTGGAGAGTGCACATGGCGTGCAGATGGTTGCCGACCTGACTTTCGAGGAAGCGGAGCCGATGCTCAAGGGTGCCGACCTGCTGATGCTGCCCGGCGGACTGCCCGGTGCCGACAATCTGAATGCCCACGAGGGGCTGAAAAAGGCGCTTGTGGCACAAGCCGAGGCAGGTAAGATGGTGAGCGCCATCTGTGCCGCACCGCTCGTGCTGGGTGGACTGGGCATCCTGAAGGGGAAGCGGGCCACCTGCTATCCTGGTTTTGAGCATACCTTGGAAGGTGCAGAATATACGGCCGACCTGTGGACCATCGACGGTAACATCATCACGGGCGAAGGACCGGCAGCCGCTCTGCCCTACGCCTATTCGCTGCTGGCCCTGCTCGTCAGCGAGGAGAAGTCGCGCGAGGTGGCCGAAGGCATGCGCTATCTGCACCTGATGGAGGCAAGAATGCTCTGATTGAAGAGGAATTAGTTTTTTTTTGATGACTGACTACGCTATTATTTTGGCGGGGGGCAAGGGATTGCGTATGGGTTCTGACATACCGAAGCAGTTCCTGCCCATCGATGGTATGCCCGTACTGATGCATACCATCCGCCGCTTTCGTGCCTACAGCGACGAGCTGAACATCATCCTGGTGCTGCCCAAGGAGCAACACGACTACTGGGCAGAACTCTGCCGGCAGTATCATTTCGAGGAAAGATACATGGTGACGACAGGAGGAGCGACACGCTTCCACTCCATCCAGAACGGACTGAAACTCATCCCCGACGATGCCGAAGGAGTGGTGGCTGTGCACGACGGAGTGCGGCCGTTCCCCTCGCTTGAGGTAATCGGCCGATGCTTTGAAGCAGCCCGCAGGACAGGGGCTGCCATCCCCGTCGTCCCTGTTGTGGAGACACTGCGACAGATACTGCCCACCCAAGATCCTGCTGCTCCAATCCCGGCCACCATGCCCTCCCAAGGTCCTATAAGTCGCTGTATCACAGCGCCCCCCTCGGTTACCGTCCCACGTGACGACTACCGCTTGGTGCAGACACCGCAAGCCTTCGACATCCAGCTCCACAAACAGGCCTACCGCCAGCCCTACAGCGACAGCTTCACCGACGATGCATCCGTTGTAGAGCATTTCGGACATGCCATCACGCTTGTTGAAGGCAACCGTGAGAACATCAAGATCACTACACCCTTCGACATCGTCGTGGCCTCCGCCCTCATCCAGACAGAGCGGACATCATCTTTCGCCGGGCAGAAGAAGTGTCAGGCCTATAAAAAAGAGCATTGATGCTGGACATTCTTGAACAAGATATCAAATATGTACCGGGGGTCGGACCTCATCGGAAAGAAATCCTGGAGCGGGAGCTGAACATCCATACGTTTGGCGACCTGCTGGAGTATTATCCCTACAAATATATCGACCGCAGCCGCATCTACACCATCAGCGAGCTGTCGGGAGAGATGCCCTACGTCCAGCTGAAGGGGCATATCCTCAGCTTCGAGGAGTTTGAGCAAGGAACGCGCAAGAAGCGCATCGTAGCCCACTTCACCGATGGCACGGGCATCGCCGACCTCGTCTGGTTTGTCCGGGCACAACAGCTCACGAAAGACCTGAAGGTGAACACCGACTATGTCGTCTTCGGCAAGCCCACCATCTATGGCGGACGCTACCAGCTGGCCCACCCTGAGATAGAGAAGGCGTCGGAGGTGCAGCTCTCTGAGATGGGCATGCAGCCGCACTACAACACGACGGAAAAGATGAAGAAGATGGGGCTCACCTCGCGCACCATCGAGCGCATCACGAAGAGCCTGCTCGAACGTATCAACACACCGCTGCCCGAGACGCTCCCGCCCTTCATCGTCAACCGCCTCCACCTGGTGTCGCGCGACACAGCCCTACGCCACGTCCACTACCCCAAGACGGCCGACGAGATGAGCCATGCCCGCCAGCGACTGAAGTTCGAAGAGCTGTTCTATGTTCAGCTGAATACATTAAGGTATGCCAGCGACCAACGACGCAAGTATCGGGGCTATGTCTTCAGCCGCGTGGGCGACATCTTCAACACCTTCTACCGCGACCACCTGCCCTTCCCGCTGACGGGGGCGCAGAAGCGCGTCATCCGTGAGATACGTGCCGACATGGGCAGCGGACGGCAGATGAACCGTCTGTTGCAGGGCGACGTGGGCTCAGGAAAGACGCTCGTGGCCCTAATGTCGATGCTCATCGCCCTCGACAACGGCTATCAGGCCTGCATCATGGCTCCTACGGAGATTCTTGCCGAACAGCATCTCACCACCATCCGTGACTTTCTTGGCGACATGCCCATTCGTGTGGAGTTGCTCACGGGCATCGTCAAAGGAAAGAAACGGCGCGAGGTGCTGCAGGGAATCGCCGACGGCACGGTGCAGATTCTCGTCGGCACACACGCCGTGATAGAGGATACGGTGCAGTTCCTGCGGCTGGGGTTTGTCGTTGTCGACGAGCAGCACCGCTTCGGTGTGGCGCAGCGTGCCAAGCTCTGGAGCAAGAGCCAGAACCCGCCTCATGTGCTCGTCATGACAGCAACACCCATCCCCCGTACATTGGCGATGACCATCTACGGCGACCTCGATGTCAGCGTCATCGACGAACTGCCGCCAGGACGTAAGCCCGTCGTCACCCTGCATAAATACGACAACCAGATGACGTCGCTCTACCAAGGCATCCGTCAGCAGATTCGACAGGGCCGACAGGTGTATATCGTGTTCCCCCTCATCAAGGAGAGCGAGAAAATCGACCTGAAGAACCTCGAGGATGGTTTCGAAGCTCTGCGGCAGGCTTTCCCAGAGTTCCGCATGAGCAAGGTACACGGCAAGATGAAACCCGCTGACAAGGATGAAGAGATGCAGCGCTTCGTGGCTGGCGAGACACAGATACTGGTGGCCACGACGGTCATCGAGGTGGGTGTCAACGTACCCAACGCCTCGGTCATGGTCATCCTCGACGCACAGCGTTTCGGACTGTCGCAACTCCATCAGCTGCGCGGCAGGGTAGGGCGCGGCGCCGATCAGTCGTACTGCATCCTCGTCAGCAAGTACGAACTGAGCAACGAGACGCGGCGACGCCTCGACATCATGTGCGACACCAACGACGGCTTCCAGATAGCCGAGGCCGACCTCAAGCTGCGAGGTCCCGGCGACCTTGAGGGAACGCAGCAGAGCGGTATGGCCTTCGACCTGAAGATAGCCGACATCGCCCGCGACGGACAGCTCGTCCAGCTGGCCCGCGACGAGGCACAGCGCATCATTGACGACGACCCGGAATGTCAGAAAGCCGAATATCAGATGCTCTGGAACAGGCTGGCCGCATTGCGTAAAACAAATATAAACTGGGGGGCTATTTCATAAAAAAAGATAATAAAAACAGCCCTTTCGCTTCTGTTTCAATATTTTATTGTACCTTTGCAGCGATTTTTTCAACAACGATTATGATATACAATAAAACGATAAAAGCCCTTGCACTGACCGCCTTGATGGCTCTCTCTTCTACACACATTCAAGCTCAGGACCTCCTGGCCCGCCAGGCTCCCGTAGACCGCAAGGCAACAAAAGTAGACACTTTCGCACTGAAATCAGTCATCGAACGCGAGCAGGCTAACTCTGCCGTAGCTCAGCTCTACACCGAATGGAACAACAAATACGCTCACCGCGCTACCGAACTGCCCGACTCGTTCCGCATCGACCTGCGCCACTTCTGCATGCCCACGCCGAGCCGCGTCATCACCAGCAACTTCGGACGCCGCTGGGGACGTATGCACAAAGGACTTGACATCAAGGTATATACCGGCGACACCATCCGCGCTGCCTTCGACGGCAAGGTGCGTATGGCACAATACGAGGCCAATGGCTACGGCAACTACGTCGTCATCCGCCACAACAACGGCCTGGAGACTATCTACGGCCACATGTCGAAACACCTCGTACGCGAGAACCAGGAGGTAAAGGCCGGTACGCCCATCGGACTGGGTGGTAACACCGGACGAAGCACGGGATCGCACCTCCACTTCGAGACGCGTCTCTGTGGCGTAGCGCTCGATCCGGCTCTGATGTTCGACTTCAAGGCTCAGGACGTGACGGCCGACTTCTACACCTTCCGCAAGAAGGCCTCGCATGCCGGTCGCACTGTAGCCCAGCGCAACAACAAGACAACGCAGGCTAAGGAAACCACAGAGCAGCCAGAGGTTGCAGAGAACGAGCAGGCTTCCGTCAAGACCTCTCGCGAGGCGACTGTCCGCAATAACAAGCAGCAGCGCACCCGCGAGCAGCGCCGTCCGAAGCAGAAGAACTACACCGTGAAGAAGGGCGACACGCTCTATTCCATCGCTAAGCGCAGCGGCATGACCGTCGACCAGCTCTGCAAGATGAATGGCATCAAGAAGAACTCGAGCATCAAGCCCGGACAAGTCATCAAGCATTCGTAACGAATAAGCATCCATCGCTTCATACACATTATCACAGCACTCAACCCCTCCAGGCTGAGTGCTGTTTGTTTTCCCGCATTTGTATTTGCGTAGGAGGTCACGCTTCCTAACGTGGACACCTGTCACCCATGCGCTAACGTAGGAGGTCACGCTTCCCAGCGTGACACCTGCCACAAGTACCACTTATATGTTGTTGCGGGCGGAAACGCTGTTCCGCCCCTACGGTGGCGAGGCACGTGGGAACTCCTCCCCCTCGGGGAGGCTGGGAGGGGTGTCCCTCCCCCCACAAAAAGCTAAGATGCCCGCGCCGCCCCTCTTCTTGCGAGGAGCCAGCGCGGGCCATCTGCACTTACATCCTATAACATATGCTCAGAAATTGAAAAAGCCTGCAATTATTTCACTGTAATCTTGCCCGCAAGGGATTCCTCACCCACCAGGGCGCGGAAATAGAAATCTTGCGTATTTCATATTCATTTCGTTTTTAGGTATAAGTGTGAATCATCAAGAACGGATGTCTCCTCAATA
>CAMORS010000017.1 GCA_946624005.1 uncultured Prevotella sp.
ACCACCACAAACAGAACCAAAACCTGTTGTGCTACCATTACACCATTGGACACCGGTTTGCATTACTGCAAGTGAGAATGTTTTTTCTGGCTGCAAAGGTAGTGGTTTTTTGCGCCACTACCAAATATTTTCGCACTTTTCTGTCTATTTGACGGTCAAAAGGAAGTAATTCTTCTTGCCTTTCTGCACCAAGAGGTACTTTCCGTCGATCAAGTCGTCGCTTGTCACTGGGCGGTCGAAGGCCGAAAGCTTCTCCTTGTTGAGCGACACACCGCCTCCCTGCACCATCTTGCGCATCTCGCCCTTCGAGGGGAACACCTGCGCTGCCTGGGTGAAGATCTCAACGGCAGGCTGCCCGAGCACGTCGCTGCTGATATCGAAATGGGGAACACCGTCGAAGACGTCGAGGAAGGTCTGCTCGTCGAGTTTCTCCAGCGCTTCCTTTGTCGACTTGCCGAAGAGAATGTTCGAAGCCTCGATAGCCATGTCGAGGGCCTCCTGCGAGTGAACCATCACCGTCACTTCCTCGGCCAGGCGTTTCTGCAGAATGCGGCGACCCGGGTCTTGCTTGTGCTCTTCGACGAGAGCATCGATGGTCTCCTTGTCCAACGAGGTGAAGATCTTGATGTAGCGCTCGG
This sequence comes from uncultured Prevotella sp., assembly GCA_946624005.1. Classification (GTDB taxonomy): domain Bacteria; phylum Bacteroidota; class Bacteroidia; order Bacteroidales; family Bacteroidaceae; genus Prevotella. The sequence goes on from CAMORS010000017.1 coordinate 639, forward strand.
CATCCTCGTCGCTGACGTTGAGCCAGAACTGATAGAAGCGGTAGGGCGTGGTGCGCTTCGGGTCGAGCCAGATGTTGCCCTGCTCCGTCTTGCCGAACTTCTTGCCGTCGGCCTTGGTGATGAGCGGACAAGTCAGGGCGAAGGTCTCCACCTCGCTGCCCAGCGTGCGGCGGATGAGCTCCGTACCGGTGGTCATGTTGCCCCACTGGTCGTTGCCGCCGAGCTGCAGCTTCACACCTTTGTGCTGGTAGAGCCAGAGAAAGTCGTAGCCCTGCAGCAGCTGATAGGTGAACTCGGTGAACGACAGTCCGTCGCGAGCCGTACCGTTGAGACGCTGCTGCACGCTGTCCTTCGCCATCATGTAGTTGACGGTGATGTGCTTGCCCACCTCACGGGCGAAGTCGAGGAAGGTGAAGTCTTTCATCCAGTCGTAGTTGTTCACCATCTCGGCAGCATTAGGCTCCTTCGACTCGAAATCGAGAAACTTGGCTACCTGTGCCTTGATGCACTCCTGGTTGTGGCGGAGCGTCTCGTCGTTGAGCAGGTTGCGTTCCTGGCTTTTACCCGACGGGTCGCCAATCATACCTGTGGCACCGCCAACGAGGATGATGGGCTTATGGCCGCAACGCTGCAGGTGGCGCAGCATCATGATGCCGCAGAGGTGACCTATGTGCAGAGAGTCGGCCGTCGGGTCGGTGCCGAGATAGGCCGTTACCATTTCTTTCTGTAAGAGTTCTTCTGTTCCTGGCATCATCTGTGCCAACATACCGCGCCAGCGCAGTTCTTCTACAAAATTCTTCATATCTGTTGATTTATTTGTTTTCTGGGATTGATTGCGATTCTTTAGATTCGGGAATGATCTGAACGTTGAGCATCAGGGCACGGGATCGTAGCCAGAGCCTCCCCAGGGATGGCAACGCAAGATGCGGCGAACGGCGAGGTAGAGCCCTTTCAGGGGTCCATGTTTGCGCAGAGCCTCCTTAGCATATTCCGAACAGGTGGGCGTAAAGCGACACGAGGGAGGAGTGAAAGGCGATATACACCGCTGATAAAAGACGATGGGCACGACGAGCAGCCATGTGAGCAACTGGCCTACGCTGTGCCTTACTTTCTTCCAGGCTTCGTTAATTGCTGCTCCGCTATTCATGTTTCCTCGGAAAGCATCGCTCTTGCCTCTTCCTGAACAGACGACTCATTGATGCGGACGAGCAGTTTCCTGACCCGCTTCTCCACCTGCCGGGTGTCGTAGTGCTTGTCGTCGAGCCACACGAAGGCGATGTCGGCATGAGTCTTTTCGGGCAGCGAGAGCATCTGTTTGTTCAGCCGAAAGGCTTCGCGCAGCTGCCGCTTCACACGGTTGCGGTCGACGGCATGCTTGAAGTGTCGTTTCGGCACGCTCACCAAGATGCTTGCCACCGGCTGTTTCTCCTCCTGTTTGCGTATATGGTAGATAGCTCTCACGGGGAAGGCGACGATGCTCTTTCCGCCATCAAAGAGAGACCTGATGGCGCTGAGATGCTTGATTCGTTCTTTTTTTCCCAGTGTGAACATTCTTATTTCTTGCTCTTTTTCGAGAGATAGGCTTTCAGAGCACCCGTCATCGAGGGATACTCTTTCGAGGGTGCCTCTATCTCCACCTTCAGCCCTGCCTCATGAGCTGCCTTGGCCGTCTGCGGGCCGAAAGTAGCCACGACGACGTCGTTGCGCTCGTCGCCGAACGTCTTCTTGAAGGCATTGATGCCGGCAGGACTGAAGAAGATGCACATGTCGTAGTCGAAAGCCTTAACCTCTTCTTCGGTGAAGTCGTTGCTCACGGTTCGATACATCACACAGTCGGTATGATTGAGCTTCTTGGCGTCGAGCATCTCCTTGACGCTGCCGTCGTGGACGTTGCTCATCGGCACAAGATATTTCTCCGACTTGTGCTTCACCATCAGCGGCACGAGGTCGGCTATCTTACCTGTCGTTCCGAAGAATACCTTGCGCTTGCGGTATTGCACATACTTCTGAATATACAGGGCTATCTGTTCCGTCACGCAGAAATACTTCATTTCTTCTGTGATGGCCAGGCGCATCTCTTTCATCAGGTTGAAATAGTTGTCGATGGCGTGACGCGAGGTGAACACGACTGCAGTATGTCCTGTCAGACTTACCTTCTGCTGACGGAATTCCTTGGAGGTGAGCCCTTCAACCTTGATGAAGGGACGGAACACAAGTTCTACGCCAAATTCTTCGACAATGTCGTAATATGGCGACTTCTCACTGGAAGGTTTCGGCTGCGATACGAGTATCTTTTTGACCATGAATTTGTCCTAAAAATTTATTTTCAAATAGTCCACAATAATTACCAAAACTCCCGCAAGCGAAAGCAATGGTATGATTTCGAGGGTGCAAAAGTACAAAATTATTTGCAAAGAAATGCTATTCTGCCTGAAAAATATAACATAACATTTGTAAAATGTAGAAATTTTCACTAAAATTAGGAGAACAATGACACAAATCAGGGTGGTTTGCATCGGCAGGTTAAAGTAGCATTGCAGCATGACGAGCGGGAAGAGCGCGATGCCCATCATGGCGGTGAGGAAGAGCTGCGACTTGAACCACTGCTCGTTTTGTTTTCTGTTGAAAAAGATGGAGTTGACAATCTCGTAGAGCAGTGCCTTCAGCAGATAGTAGGCTACGAAACAGCCGGTGAAGATAGCCACCAGATGGTATTGCGCCTTCAGGAAGAAGGTGCTGCCCACCATCTCGAGTGTATAGAAGAAGGCGATGAGCGCCAACATCAGGCAAGTCTGCCCGACGAAGAACAGCTGTATGCGCAGTTCGCTGGTCGTCTCCGTCAGCGCTGTTGTATTCTCGCTGTGTCTGACGAAGAAGAAGTCTTTAGCCTGCCTGACGATAAAGGAGACACTCCTCGAGATGGCGATGAGCGAAAAGACGAAGCAAGCCAGCAGCAGTCCGGTGATGACGTCATCGTTGCTCATGCTGTAGGGCTTCGGGTCACCGGCCACACCGTATCGGCCGCCCTCGACATCAGCGCTCAGTAGCGAGTCGTTGGCAAAGAAGTGCTCTTTGTAGTAGAGCTGCATTTCCACTTCGTCTTTGTAGCTTTTCCCCTTGTCGTGTCCGGGCAAGTGGAGCGTATCGGGCCGTTGGCTCAGGTGCGTGTTCTCGGGGTGGAAGTTGGCCTGTATGGCAGAGTCCTGCTGTGCCGGGGTGGCGTCGGGTGGCAGCTGTCGCAACACCTGATAGGGCGTCAGCTTCTTGGCCCTCGGCACGGACTTCGTAACAACGGAGGAAGCCTCCTCCGTCGTCAACTGCTGTGTCGGGGTTTCTGCCGCCGGTTGGGCGTGGTGTATCGTGTCCTGCTGCAAAAGCATCCTACCTCAACCTTACTTCTTCCTACTCTCTAATTCTTGATTCTTTAATTATTAATACCGAATTCTTTCTTTATTTCCTCTACGCGGTCGAGCTTCTCCCAGGTGAAGAGTTCAACGTCAATCTCGCGCGTCTCGTGGTAGTGGCTGGTGAACACCTTGCGCACGGTCTCGTTCCGGCGGCCCATGTGTCCGTAGGCGGCTGTCTCGAGGTACATGGGCTGGCGCAGCTTCAGCGCGCGCTCAATGGCCTTCGGCCTGAGGTCGAAGAGCTTCTCGATGCGCCTTGCTATCTCGCCGTCGCTCATCTTGACGTGCGACCGTCCGTAGGTATTGACGTAGATGTTCATGGGCTTGGCCACGCCGATGGCGTAGCTGATCTGCACCAGGATTTCGTCGCTGACGCCGGCTGCCACCATGTTCTTGGCAATGTGGCGGGCGGCGTAGGCTGCCGAGCGGTCGACCTTCGATGAGTCTTTGCCCGAGAAGGCGCCACCGCCGTGAGCTCCCTTTCCGCCGTAGGTGTCAACGATGATCTTGCGGCCCGTCAGGCCGGTGTCGCCGTGGGGTCCGCCGATGACGAACTTGCCCGTCGGGTTGACGAAGAGCTTGATGCCCGGGGCGTTGAAGTTCTCTTCCGTCGGGTTGACGTTGTAGGTGTCAGAGTCGAAGAGGTCGAGCACCTTCTGCGAGTGTATCTGCTGCTTCACCCTCGGCATGAGGATGTTGACGACGTCGTCCTTGATGCGGTCGAGCATCGCCTTGTCCTCGTCGAACTCATCGTGCTGGGTGGAGACGACGATGGTGTCAATGCGCTCGGGAATGCCCTCGTCGCTGTACTGCACGGTGACCTGACTCTTGGCATCAGGTCGCAGATAGGTCATCACATTGCCCTCCTTGCGGATGTCGGCCAGCGTGCGCATGAGCAGATGGGCCAGATCAAGCGTCACGGGCATGTAGTTCTCCGTCTCGTTGACGGCATAGCCGAACATCATACCCTGATCGCCGGCACCCTGCTCTTCTTCCTCCTCGCGGTCGACACCGCGTCTGATGTCGTCGCTCTGCTCATGGATAGCACTGAGGATGCCGCACGAGTTGGCGTCGAACTGATATTCCGACTTGGTATAGCCTATGCGGTTGATGGCCTTGCGGGCCAACGTCTGCAGGTCTACGTACTCACTGCTACGCACCTCGCCGGCGATGACCACCTGACCTGTCGTAACGAGTGTTTCCACGGCCACGCGAGCCTGCGGGTCGTAGGCCAGCAGCTGGTCGAGGATGGTGTCTGAAATCTGGTCGGCCACTTTGTCGGGATGGCCCTCTGAAACTGACTCTGATGAAAACAAATATGCCATAATCTTGTTGTTATTTCGTTTTGGGCTGCAAAGTTACGAATAAGCGAGCGAAAAGACAAGAAAAAGCAAAGAAAAATTTGCTTTTTCGGGCTTTTCCGAGCGAACGTAACTTATCCAAAGTTACGAAAAATTGAGAGCAGAACAAAATTAAATTCGTTTATTTCTTTCAAAAAATGCTGCCGGGGAACATTCACATGCTCCCCGGCAGCCACAAATGAACAAAAAACTATTTACTTATTAACTATTTATGAGGGATCATTACTTGATGACAACCACCTTGCCGTTCTGGATATACAGACCCTTCTGGGCATGCTGAACGCGGCGGCCCTGCAGGTCATAGATACAACCATGCGATTCTTCATTCTTCATTCTTAATTCTTCATTCTCTATGCCAGTGGCAATCTCGTCGCCAGCGATGACGATGCGCAGGCTGTTGGCATTGTCGGCAGCATTGATGTAGGCATTGTAGGCATCCACAGCTGTACCCGGCACGAACTTGTTCAGGTCAGAATCAAGGATGAGACCGCTGATGTCAGTGAGCGGAATGTATGTACCCATAAAGGTAGCATTCCCCTCGAACATGGTAACGGGAACGGTGACGTTAACACCCCTGAAGGTGATGGGTGTATTTCTGAGATCCCAGTCGCCATAGCCTTCGCCCGGCACCTCGATGATGTACGGGGTGTTGGCTTCGAACTTCTGTGCATAGTCGAAGGTCAGAGCGTCGCTGGCCACGTCGGTAAGCGTCATCAGCCAGAAGTGGCAACGAGTGTCTGTAGCTGACTTGAACCACTTCAGGTTCTTTGTTCCTTTCTTCACGCTGTTCACCGTGAACGGCAGAACGATGGTCTCCCAGTAGGGCTTCTTTGTTTCCTTCGTAACACCATTCGAGAACGTCTTGGTGAAGCTAATCTCATTGGCTGTGAACTGCTCTGGAGCGTAGAACGGATAAGCACTGTTAACAACAACAGTGGTGGCTATATTATCCACGATACCGTTGCCAAGACTGCTATTGGCAGCATTGAGATAGTACAGACAGTTAGGATTGTCTGCCTTCAGCAGCGTGCTGATATAGCGATAGTCGATAGCAGAGGCATCGGCCTTGGCTGTTGCATCCATGGTAGAAAGTTCCTGAGCTAAAGCGTCTGTGCCGTCAGCCTTCCAGTAGCGATACCATGATTCTAACTGCAGCGTCTTGGAAACCACGTCAATCTTGGATTCGCCACTCTTGCTATAGAGACGCAGCGTGTAGTTTTGGCCTGACGTGAGTCCCGTCACGCCACTCATAGTGAAGGGAACAGTCACCGTCTGCCCTGCTGCAACATTGACAGGGAACGATGCCGTCTTATACACCTTGTTGCCAGATTCAACATTCAAGTAATAGGTATTCTGATATGCCTGGCCCTCTTGGCCGTTGGTCACATCGAATGAACCCGTAATCTCGTCGAGATTGCCATTGACGCTCTTGACAGTAAGTGAACCTTCTTGCTCACCCTCAAACAAGACGTTGTCGACTGTCACCAAGTTCAGGTCGCCCATACCAATATACATCTGACCCGTACCGATGGCATAATCGGTATATCGGTAAGAATCGCCGTTGGCAAAGAACCAGAGGTTGTACACACCCTTTTTGAGGTTTACAGTGAACTCATGGGTTGACAAGCCGGGCTTGATGGGGGCCAAATCGTTCTGCTTGTACTTCGTACTTGCCGGTTCATCCTCCGTGTTGTAATACATGGCCAGCTTTCCGAAGAAGTCGTCGCCGTCATTCTGGATAGTAACCCTGACGACGTTGTCCGCGTTCGCCTCCATGCTGCCTTCAAACTCAACTTTCGTCACGTGGAAGTTGTTACGGTCAAAGGCGATGGGATGGTAGACGACATCCGAAATCTTATTGTTGGCCACCGTGATAGTGAAGTTCATCAGGTCCGTGCCGTCATCAGCCACCCAGTTATCCTGGCCAGCCAGACTCGATACATGGATCAGCTTATATGTGCCATCAGCAATGCCGTTGACAGGGAGCTTGTTGACATAAAAGTAATTGTAGTACCCTGTAGGATATATCTCCATGTCCCCAAACATTTCAAAGGTTCTGTTCTCATAGTCCTTCTTCAGGATCGTATATGTGCCGTCTTCGTTGTCAATGGCCCAAGCACCATCCAATGTGAAAGTACCACCTTGTACGCTGTAGTTGAGGTATGTCAATATGGTTGAAGAAGCAGTATAACCCGTGCCTGGGTATCCTTGGTGAACATAACAGGTGTTAGCTACTACGTCTTCTACAGGGTCAAAGGATACACCGATTGTGGCCTGCTGAAGATACTTGTATTCGGAACCGAGGGCGCCACCACTTACAATACCAGTACCATTAGGCTGCATGTAAGACAAACTGAAATAGCCATTATATTTTACATCGTCTGTAGCTGCACCTATACCCCAACCCCAGTTGATATGCCACAGACCATCCTTATAACCGTCAAGGATAAAGGCATGTCCAGCATCAGAGTTAGAAGGACCAGATACACCAGTATAAGGAACGGCGCGGCCATGAGCCAACTCATTATAAATCATATCTTCCCATTTCTGCGAAGTGTAATATGAACGATCCGCATTCTTCACGTACGGCTGAATACCGAAATAGTCAGCCATTCTGAAAGGCATATAGACAAAGGCAGCATCAGAAGAATTGGTGCCATATTCCATGTGCATAGCACGACCGCAATAAGTCATGAGCATAGCAACGGCATCAATCTGCTCGTCTGTAGGTATACCATATTTACGAGCATAATTGTCAATCATGTTGGCCCAGTCGAACACAATAGGTTCCAAAGCCTTCATTTCCTTGTTATTATTGATCTTCCCGGATGCATTTGTTACCGTATAACTCGGAATTGTTGTCGTTGGGTTTGAAGGCCACTCACCATGCTTCTTCTTGTATTGCTGTGCAGCTTGATACAATGCCTGAGCCATTGAAGTGGCGGCACATCCTGTATAAACTGCATCAGGATCAGTACCATTAAGAATTTCTGTACCGTCGAAGAACAACTTATCATTATAGTCGCCAATCTGATCCCAGTCGGTAGTCGTCAGCGGTTCAATGTTGGCGTATGCTGCACGATTGGGGGCTTTCTGCACCGTACTGTTGCCCAGCGAGTTGATCTGGTCGGCATACATCTGGAGCCAGAAGCGCATGTTGTCGGGCATGTTGTTATAGTCGAAGTTGCCGCCATCCACGTAGCCGAGGATTTCCTCTGTGCGGTCGTCGCCGGAAACGATGACGAAGCCGTTATCGTTGCCGATGTTGAACACGTGGAGGGCATTGCCGAAGGCATTGGCCTCGTTGAGCTGCGGGTTGCGCAGGGCAGCGGCGCGACGTGCGTTGGTGCTGTGCTGAGCCTGCTTCTTGAGGAAGGCTGCTGCCTTCTCCTTTGCCGATGTAGCATCGACGGGTGCTGCGATGGCGCTACCGCTGAGCAGCACGGCCATCATTGCGATATAAAACTTTTTCATTCTTCGTCCTCCCATTGGTCAAATTGGTTATACTTACTGCGGTTAGGTGTGCCGCCGTGGTCAACGCCACCGGGGCCGTCGTCGCCGTCGTCTGTAATGCCGGGGGCTAAAGCATCGCCGCCACCAGGTCCTGAAGCTGCTGCTATGCTTGCCTGCAGCTCCATTTCCGTTACCTCCATCAGAGGTTTTAAATATGTCTTCTTCATTATGTTGTTAAATTAATGTTTTCTATTTTTTTTGGAAAGAAATGAGAATAATTGGAATAATTCTGTTCAGAAATGAGAATAATGATTGTTATTCGTTGATGAATCCCAGATAGTTTTGTTGAGTCAGTAAGACAAAATCATCGTCTTCTGGCAGGTAGAGATACCGTTCGGCACGAAGCTTTTTCTCTCCAAAGTTGATCAGAATGCCTCGGTGGTTGCCAGAGATACGCATATAGTTGAGCAACTGTGCACGATGGTCGGAGTTGATTTCCTCCACCGATTTCAGCTCGATAATGATACCTTTGTAATAGAAGTCGGCGAAATAGGTCTTTTCCAACAATATCCCTTTATAGTGCAAGCGAAGCTCTTTCTCGCGTTCTACAAGCATGTCTTCTTGCATCATCTCCAAGGCAAGGGTTTCCTGGTAAATGGCTTCGGCCATTCCCCTTCCCAATGTGGAGTGAACTTCCATTGCCGCTCCGACCACATCGTAGATATCCTTATACTCTTGCCTTATCATCTGAAAATATTCTTTCTTATTTCTGGATTAAACTATATTATTCTTATTTCTGGATAAAATTATTCCAATTATTCCAATTTCTTTCTTAAATATCTTTACTTCACGACGTATTTCTTGCCGCTCTTGATGTACAATCCCTTCTGGACATTCTGGACGCGACGGCCCTGCAGGTCGTAAACCTTGTCATTATCGGCCTGATTGTTTTCAACGGCGAAGATGGCAGTGGGTACTTCACCGAAGCCGATGGCCAGCTTGCTCGAGGAAGTCTCTCCTACGAAATAAGCATTGAAGGGTTTCACCATTACGCTCGCCTCTTTCTCGAAGTAGTCGCCTCTGCTGTTCAGTACATAAACATCAGCGAGGTTGGAATTGGTGTAGGTTCCCTTAAGCGTATAGGAGCCTGCCTTCTTCTCAAGAGAAGCGTTGGCCTTTACGGATGCCCAGTTGGCATGTGTAGCACGGAATATAATAGGCTTGTTGTGCAAATCGTAGTAAGCGCCCCACTTGTTGCCGGGCACGGCGATGATATACGGCTCATCCCTATTCAAGAACCAATCCTGGGTGGAAACGTCTTTCGAATCCTCATAGCCGAAATAGATCTCACCCTCGAAGCCGCCGACATACTTATAGAGCCAGAACTTGCGGCCATTCTCGGCTTTACTGTGGAACCAGTCTATTCTGTTAGCCTCGTCGATTTCGCCCACATACACCTCGTGGCAATAGAAGGGCAGCACGATGGTTTCCCATCCCGTATCGTCGCCGTTATTACCCTTGGTGAAGGTGCGTGTGAAAGTCATTTCCTCTGCATCGATGTCGACAGGGAACACTACGGGATAGTCGGCAACCAAAGAAATCTTCTGTGCTGCATTTTCCACCACAACGTTCTTTCCTTCGAGTTCGTCAGGAATCGTTGCGCCGGCATTGAACAGATACACGCAATTGGGATTGGTGATGCTGCTGAGGTCGACACTTGCGGGATCGAAGTCGCGGAAGTCTACTGCTGCGGTGTTTTCCGGCAACTCAATCAGACTGCCTGATGCGGCGACCTGATGTTCGAGCGTACCGTCAGCTGTATAATAAGGAACATTGGCCACAACATCGATGGGGAAGTTCGAGAAGAACGTCTTCAAGGTTTTTTCGCTGTAAGTGCCACTTGACCGTTGCGTTTTGATCAGTTTAGCGTCCATATAATACGTCTTTCCGGGTGTCAGTCCTTTAAACTCAACAGGGAAGGCCTTCGTTTCTCTTGCACCAAGGTAGTCCATTACTGTTTGAGTGTACACTTCCTTGTAAGTGTAGTTCTCATACTCTTTCAGCGATACCTTGATGGGGGCAAGATAGCTGTTGCCGCTTGTATTCTTGATGTTCAGATTACCTTTGAGCGTCGTGCTAAAGAGCGTTCCCTTTGTACTTGTATCCTCATAGTTATCGAAGTCAGCACCCTCATAGACTACGTATCGCGTATTCTCTCCAGGGTACTCCCATGGCTTGACCGTGAAGGTACCAATCGTTTTCTGTTTAAACTGCACCTTCACTTCGTAAACATGGTTGTAATCCGCAGAAGAAGTTCCACCGTTATCAAGGAACACGGAAAGAAGCAATGTCTGGCCAGCCTTCATGCCAACGTCGATATTTGAGCCATAGAGCACCGTTGTCTCACCATCGCGCGTGCCAGTGATATTGAGATGTCCGTAGACGTCATCACCATAGTTTTGCAATTTGAGCAGCAGCTCCATGAATTTTGTACCCGTTCCCTGTACATTACCTTGACTGTTATAATTGAATGTGAGCGACTCTGCGACAACATCTGTTACCGGATGCGTGACAAAGCTCGTCTTGCCACCTCCCACTTTCACCTCGACATATTTCTGGCGATAGCCTTCGCAGAGGTTCCATTCGGCCCCTTCGTCATTGGTTTTGCAAATGGGTACAATCTTATATACACCATCCGTCAGTCCCAAATCGGTTATCGTGAGAGTGACATTATACTGCCTTCCATTGTCCCAACTGATACTCTGGACCGGTGCATTGCTAAGCTGAACGAAGCTATAGTCATCGTCCAACAAAGCCCAACTGAGCTTACCATTATATTTTTCTTGATTGTAGTTGTACATGTCCGCACGAATGCCATTGCTGCCGTTCATCATGATGTCGTCAGTGGTAACAATAGGTGTCGTGGTACCAGCAATCGTTTCAGGCTGGATGCCGATAATGGCTTTCAGGCCGCTGGTGAAGCCTCCGGGAGCATAACTACTATAACCTGGCATACTGCCCCAGGAGGAAAAATAGGTTATGAAAGGATTGAGCACACTCATATCGAAGTAGCCATCACAACTTCCACCCCATCCCCAAAGGATGTAGTAGTAGCCGTCGCTGTCACGATAGCCGTCACAGATGTAGGAGTGTCCACCGAAGTCAGGATGCGAGCCAAGGAAGTTGACAGGTCGTCCGGCTGCCAACTCGTTGTAAATGATTTCATCCCAGTCTTCGGCACTATAGGCATTGCGCATGATTGACTTCATATTCGCATTGTAGCCGAGATAGTCTCTCATGGTCGGGAGGAACTGGCTTTCCGTCGCACTTGATCCGTCTTTTTCGTACTTGGTATTGAGCAGGTTGGCGATGTGGAACATGAACTGCGGCATCTCGCCTAACGTGGAATTCGAACTATAGGAGGTCAGGAAGTTCGTCTCATATTCATAGTAATCAGAACGATAACTTCCGTTGGTATGACCAGGCAATCCAATTTTACTTGGGTCGGTAGTACCATGAGGATACTGGAAATGTGCCACAATCATTGCGACGCTGACAGCCATACAGCCTAACGAGCAATGGCCTTTGTCATTGTCGGCTTCGGGGGTCATGTTGCAATAGGGAAGTCCCTGGTCCCATTTATAATTGATGATTGGAGCAACATCAGCACGTCCGGCCTTGCGCGGGGCGCGCTTCATCGAGAGTCCGTTCTGCTGTGCGAATTCCACGACGGTGGCGTAGTCGGCGAGGATGGCGCGCAGAGCTTCGGGCATGTTTTCTTCAGAGAGATTCCCCTCGGTGGAATAGCCGAGGATGGGATTTTCCACGGTGTCGTCGCCACTGACGATGGCGAAACCTTCACCGTTCTGGTTGTTAAACACGTAGTAAGGCGAGTTGTCTGCCTCGGCGCTTACCAATTCCAGCTTTCTGGGAGCATGCTTGGCTCCGTTGCTGTGACTCACTTGTTTTTGAAGGAATGCTGTTGCAGTAGCCTTGGCTGCACTTTTCTTCACGGGGGAAGCGAGCAGCGACACTGCAGGCAAGAGCAAAGCGATTGCTATGAGAGTAGCTTTCCTCATAATAGTTTTCTGGCGGGGTCGGGTTATCTTATTTAGGCTTTCTGCAGGGCGACCCCATTCACCTGTTGTCGGCCTGTCATTTTCTCATGATTTGATTTGCGGGTGCAAAGGTATTGATTTTTACAAAACCAGCCAACTTATACGCGCGCGCATTAAGGTTTGTTATGGATTTTTGGGTTTCCGAAAGAGTCTCGCCTCGATGCCGTTTGCGGCAAATCGCAGGCTGGTTTGCGGCAAATCGCGATGCAGTTTGCGGCAAATCGCGATACTACGTTATTAATGTAGTCGCACTACATTATTAATGTAGTCTGACTACTTTATTAATGTAGTATCACTACCTTATTAATGTAGTGTCGGCGTTTGCCGCATATTGCAGCGCAAAAAGCGTCGAAATGCGCTGCGACTGTCAACATATTTAATTGAAAGAGATGGAATTTTCAGCTTTTCCTTGGCTGTCACGATTTTTTTCCGTATCTTTGCAGCATCTAAAAATGAACTATCATGACAACGACAGTATTCAATCCAGTTCAACTACAACTACTTGACATGTTTGCTCATGTTCATTCAGACGAGGAACTCGAGGACGTGAAAAGCATCTTGTCAGAGTATTATTTCGAAAGAGCAGAGAAGCGGGCTGCCGAGTTATTCAAAGAGAAAGGTTGGACTCCAGAACAACTGGAGGCTTTGTCTCATGAACATTTCAGAACCCCTTATGTATGAGAATTGTTCTTGACACCAATTGTCTGCTTCCAATTACGATACCAGGATCGTTTGGTTATGAAATATGGAAAGGATTTCGTGCAGGAAAGTTTACAATCTGCTTCAGTACGGAGATTCTTTTAGAATATGAAGAAATCTTGATGCGCATTTCTGGCAATAAAGAATATACAGAAGCTGTCATCACCACCATAGTAAAGGCTCGCAATGCTGAACGGGTAGTGCCGTCGTATCGCTTCAACCTTATTCATGCAGACCCCGATGACAACAAGTTTGTAGATTGCGCCATTGCTGCCGGAGCTACATTTATCGTAAGCAACGATAAGCACTTCCTGGAGTTGGGGAATTATGGCTTTCCCAAAGTTGGTTTGTGCTCACTCAGCGATTTTCTGAATGTCGTGAGAAGCCTGTAGCTTATCGTCTGCACAGAAAAGTAGCAAATCCATAGGGCAGCACCCTCAAAATCACAAAAAACATGAGTCCAATCGCACTAATAAAGAATTCAATATCGAGCCGCTGGCGGCTGTACCTTATTATAATATGCGCGTGCGCGAGGGCAGCAACGCTGCAGGCACAGACAAGCGCAGACGTACAACGGCAGTGCATGGAGTGGCTTGCTGCCTTCACCAGCTATGCACAGAGCATCTTCGTAGACGACGGTGTGAACGAGCGGGGCGACTCTATCGGGCATTTCCGCGAGAAGGGCGACGATGTCGCCATGGTGGTGGCCTTCGTACACGAATATGGACAGGAGGCGGGCGCCGAGCTGCCGCAAGGCATGAGCTACGACCAGCTGCGGCGGATGGCCATCAAGGCGCTGCGCGGCGAAATCAGCCAAAAGAGGGCCTCGACGGTATGGAACCTGGTGCTGACGGAAGAGTTCCTGAACTTCAACCTTGAGAAATACGACGAACAGGAAACGGCCCAGCGTGTGGAATCGATCATCACCGAAAAGGCTGGCAACCTGATGGCTTCCGACTATGCCTGCGCGTGGAATATGATGCCGATGAACGCCCAAGCTGCCCAATGGCAGCAGAAGATGAACGAACGGGCCCGACAGAGCGGCCTGAACAGCATCTATTGGAAAGACCAGGTGAGGAGCATCGTGGCCCTCTGTCTGCTGGGCAGCAAGAAGCCCGATGCCGCCATGCGCCAGCCGTTCACGGGGAAATGGCGCAACATGTGGCAACAGGAGTTTCTGCCTGTTGTGATGCCCAATGGCGAGACAGCTTTGTCGGTCAGCGACTTTGACGATCTGCCCGTCTACGCTGCCATGGCCACCCTGGGGCAAGATGCCGATGCGCTGATGCTGGAGCAAAGGCTCATCGACCGACTGACGAGCATGAAGCCTACTCCCCCAGCCGCCAAGCACCAGAAGCACCACCCCAAGGATGAACATGCCAAAGACTTCGCCGCGTGGGCTTCGCTGCTCACAACAACATGGCTGCTCCACGACTTCTACGGCGACTGGGGAGCACCAGCCTCGACATGGGCCAGCTTCATGAACAAGAGCCAGGGCGTCAGGCTGATGAACAACCAGCGAGCCATTCGCAGCTTGTCGAAAGAGCGCTTCGCCTACCTCACGTGGAGCAATCTGAAAGAAGCACCCACCATCGCCTTGGGCAAGGAAGAGCCTACCACGCAGTGGGTGGCCTATCAGACCGGGAAGACGCCCTACTGCATCTGGGCTACGCCGGGCAACGCCCTGATAGCCGTGGGCGATGTCGACGATGTCAACTTCTTCTCGATGGCTGTCGACGAGAAGCCCGGTACACAGACCATGGAACTGGACCCGCGCATCATCGGCAAACAGAAAAAGAAGAACAAGATGAAGCGCCTTGAGGCGCACGTCTACTTCGCAGGCATCTCTGAAGAGAGGGCGAAACGGCTTGTCGCCACCACCTTCGACATGAGCCGCGACGGATGGACCATCATCCTCTGCGACGATACCGACGGCCGGCGCTACCTGCTGGCCTTCAACGGCTCGGGCACCCAAACGCCCTTCCAGATGCCGAAAGAACTGCGGAAGGAAGAAAGCAGCATCACGAAAATGATAATCCCACCAATCCCAATAAATCCCACAACTCCCAATAATCAAAGATGAACGAATATGTGAAGCAATACCCCGACCTGATGCGGGGAAAGAAGATAATGTATGTGCACGGCTTCGGGTCATCGGCCATGTCGGGCACAGTGACACGGCTGAGCGAACTGCTGCCCAACGCTACCGTCGTGGCCGACGATATCCCTATCGACCCGCACGAGGGCATCGCCATGCTCCGCGCGATGGCCGACCGCGAACAGCCCGACCTCATCATCGGCACGTCGATGGGCGGTATGTATGCCGAGCAGCTCTACGGCTTCGACCGCATCCTCATCAACCCCGCCTTCCAGATAGCCGACACAATGGGCGAGCATGGCATGATGGGCAAGCAGACCTTCCTCAATCCAAGAAAGGACGGCATCCAGGAGTTTATCATGACGAAGGCGCTCTGCAAGGAATACCGCGCCGTGCAGGAGGAGTGTTTTACCCCTCCCGGCCTCCCCGAGGGGGAGGAGACAACGTGGCAGACTCCCATAGAGGAAGACCGGCGGGTGTGGGGATTGTTCGGCGACGAGGATCCGCTGGTGCATACACAGTCGCTGTTTGAGAAACACTATTCCCGGTCAATCTCGTTCCACGGCGAGCACCGCATGAACGACCGGGTATTCATGGAAAGCGTCGTCCCCGTAGTGCGCTGGATTGATGACCGTCAGGAGGGGCGCGAGCGTCCTATTATATATATAGGTATAGAGACGCTGCGCGACAGCCGCGGCCAACAGCGGTCGTCGGCCCTGAAGGCGGTGCGCTACCTGATAGAGACGTACAACGTCTATTTCGTCGCTCTCTCGCCCAATTACGACCTCGACTATTTCAAGGGGGTGCAGGAGTGGACGCAGCGCATCGTCAACGTGCCGGCCTACCGCCACCTGGTGTTCACCCACAGGCCGTCGCTGCTCTTGGGCGACTATCTCATCATGCCCTGCAACGAGGAGAAACAGCATGAGGCATTCATGGGCACGCAGATTCCCTTCGGCAACGACACCTTCAAGACGTGGGAAGAGATCATCACCTTCTTCCGCCGCCTCAACGGCGAATAACACGATTTCCTTCTATCACGAATTAGAGAATTGTGGGGACGCGACCTGCCGCGTC
The DNA here is from genome assembly GCA_946624005.1 of uncultured Prevotella sp. Lineage (GTDB taxonomy): Bacteria > Bacteroidota > Bacteroidia > Bacteroidales > Bacteroidaceae > Prevotella. Next base: position 16,852 of record CAMORS010000017.1, read on the forward strand.
CCCACATGGTAATTGTGTTTTCAGTTCTATATGAGAGAAGGAGGAACGGTGAAGCGCCCGCTTACGAAATGGTCGGGGGCGATGCTGAAGAAACACTGTCGGCGGCGTAGATAGTCCGTCAACTGAAGAAAGACGGGATGATTGTCGATGAGCTGAGCATTGCCGAACATGAGCAGCCGTCGCTTGGCACGCGTCATTGCCACATTGAGCTTACGGTCGATGAGGCGTCCGTCCTCCTCGAAGACATTCTCGGTGAGGAAGTCGAGCTGATGATACCGCTGCACGGTGAAGCCATAGATGATGTAGTCGCGCTGGCTCCCCTGGAAGCGTTCCACGGTGTCGATGGTAATCGTGTCGAGACCGTCGATATGGTAAGCTGCTATAGCCTTGCGGACAGCAGCTATCTGGTTGCGGTAGGGCACGATGACACCCACCGTCGACAGGGGTGAGAAAGCATTCCGTTCCTTCGCATAGATTCTTTCCACGGCGGCAGCGATGCAGCGGGCCTCCTCGCTATTCACCTTTTCAGACAGACTGTCGTCAGGAGCCGGCACATTGACGAAGGCCACGCGACGGGTAGCCAAGAGGTCGTCGATGCCATGCTCACCCCTACCCTTTCGCGGCGTCGGCTCCATCTGATGTTCCAACGGCACGACATCCAACATACCTTGATAGTAGGCTTCGTTGGGATACATCGCCACCTGCTGGTGCATGCGTCCCTGACGGTGGAGCATAAAGACGACGCTCTCGTCGTCGCGATAGGCATGCAGCAGCCGTTCGAAGAGCGAGTGGCGACAGTCGTCGAGCCCTATCTGCTGGAGCAGCGGATTGTCTACCTTCGACTCCTCGCGTCTTTGCTGCACCACGGCAGGCAATTGCTTGTGGTCGCCAATCATGACAAACTTACGGATGGCACAACACCCATCTTCATTGGTGGCAGCGAAGAGCGCCAACAGATGCGGTTCGAGAATCTGCGATGCCTCGTCGATGATGGCCAGCGAAAACTGCTTCAGGCGGAAGAGTCGCTGATGACTGCTGACGGATGTCGTCGTCCCGACGAAAATCCTTGTCCTGGTGATGAGCTGCTCCAAGGCATCGATGTTGCTACAGCTGTTAGCCTTCTCGTCGAGCATGTAGGGTCGGTAAGGCTCTTCGCAGCTGAATCGAGAGCCGATGCGTATGAAGTCGAGCTGTTGCTCTACCAGTTTGCTGCATATCTCGTCGACGGCTCGGTTGGTGTAAGCCATCAGCAGGACCGACACCGTGGGGTCGCGCAGCTCTTCCGTCAGCGTGGTGACCAGTCCGTAGGAGGTCTTTCCCGTTCCCGGCGGGCCGATGATAAGGAAGAAGTCGCGTGCCTGCTTCACCCGTAGGGCTAAGGTGTTGAACGCTCCGTAGTCGCCCACGAGCTTCTGGCTTGTATCCACCTGCGGCCGCCGCTGCAAGAGGAGGAGGTCGCGCCGCTGTTTCGGCGCACAGAGGAAGCTGAAGAGAGCGCCATAGAGGGCCGACGACGAAGCCTCGAAATAGTCGTGCTCGATGGCCCACCGGCAATGTTCCTTCCCTTCGTAGAAGAGTCGTGCGTCGGGTTGGGTAGCCTTCATGCTGACAGTGACGGAGTCGGTCGTGATACGGCTCAGCGTACCGCGGAATACCATGGTGCGGCGGCAGTCAGGTTCCTCGTCTTCGGGATAAGGATAAAGTATGACGATGTCGCCTTGCCGAAAGTTAGATACATCGGAGACACCAAGTAGCGATGCTGCCAAATCCCCGGCAGCAGGATGAGACGAGAGGGAGGTGTCCAACAGGTCATCGCCGAACCGCAGCACCACATGGTCTACCCGCTGACGGTCTTCACCGTGGGGCGGACCAGGCTCTACGATAGAGAGGTTGGCAAAGATAGTGCCTGCCTGCAGCTTCTGTTCGAGCGAACTGTTCCACTTGTCGGCGAAACCCGAGTTCTCCTTCGTCTGGTTGCCTATCTTGTCGAGCATCTGTTCGCGGGCAAGGAAGGTGAACAGACGGTCGAAGTAAGCCCGTTCGAGCGGCGTTGCTCCATGAATCACCTGTAAGAGCGCGTCTATCTCAGGCTTTTTGTACACTCGCCACAATGTCCCGCTCACCCGAAGCTCGTTCAGGTCGTCGGCCGTGTGCCAACTGTCAATCAGTCGCGAGATGCCTCCATCGGCCAACAGCATCTCCTGGTGGACGATGCGGTTGCGCATCATGATGGCCTCAAAGACTGTCTGCGGGTGGATCTCACCCAGGGAAACGAGTCCCTCGGCATATCGCGAATAGAGCAACAGTGCATGCAGCTCGCGGTTGTTGCGTTCGTACTGTTCCCGGTAGTTGTAGCGCATGAGGAGCATGTAGAGAAACATCTGCACGGCATGTTGCAAGTGGGCAGCAGGCCGGTCCATGTTACCCTTGCCCGACTTCTGCTCGATGAGCAGACGCTGGTCGTCGTGCAGGAAGTCCATACGCCCTTGCAGGCCGAGCATCTCGGAGAAGAAGGAAGGTTCGAGGATGACCCGCCGACAGTCGAAGAAGCGGAATGTCTCGGGCAGCGACTCCACGACAAGATGGTGGATATTCCGTTTCTGCTCTTGTGCCTGCTGATGGAAGTGGAAGCCAGTGAGCCCCTCCTTGCCCATGGCGAGCAGATCGAGGGCATTGCTGCTGAAGAAGGTCTTCGCACTCTGCGCGTATGATGGCGTCTGCCCCTCGGAAAAGACCTCTTCGTCGAGCAGCTGACCAGCCATGTGACCCAGCATGCCACTCATCAAGAGCAGGTCGCTCTTCATGCTCTCAGGCTTCAGCTTGTTGAGCAGATGGACCACCGGCGAGTGGGCATACTGCTCGAAACAGGCGGCGATGGCCGAGATATTCACCAGGTAGTCGGGCTCGAAGATGAGCAGTTCGGGATAAATTGTACCGTCTTTCTGTCGTGGACGGACGATGTTGAGCTGGGTGTTCTCTTTGAGAAGTGGCTGCAATGCATGCCAGTCGTAGCTGTATAGTTCGTTGACATAGCTCAGCCGAACGGTATCGCCTGTAGCATTGTCGGCACGACCATAGATATAGGAGTCGTCCCAGCTGTCCACCACGATGCGCAGGCAGCCGCCAACGAGCAAGCCGCTGCTGACTTTCGGTTCGTCGACGGGAAAGAGAAAGCGTAGCGACTGAGGGATGGGAGCCTCTCCCTTGTCGTCTGTATAGAGCTTGCTGATGAAGAGGCACAGTGCTTTCAGGTCGTGCCGCCAGTGCTGTTTCAGGTCGTCGTCGGGATACTTCCGAGCTGTACGAAACCGCACACGGGCATTGTTGACGGTCCGGCGAAGGTAGGATGAGGCATGCATCTCCTTCAAGAGGTAGTCGGTCTTGGCGAACGTACTGCTCAGCGTTATCCTCAGAGAACGGGTACGGAGGTCGAGACAGCGCACGAAGACACTGCCCATCACGCGGTAGATGCGGCGGTAGTCGGGCTGCAGCTTCGAACACGCTACAAGTTCCTGAAAAAGGATTTCCACTTCTTTCATGCCTGCAAAAGTACGAAAATTCGGTCATCTCTCAAAGAGAAATTGACCGAATTTCCATTTACCTATAAAAATAAATCGTATGCAGAGGACTTTTTCGAAAGTTTTCAACGTCCGTACCTTACCATTGCCGAGCACTTCGCGCTTGATGAGCAAGCGGTTACTGCCGACAGAAGATGGCGAAACGCGGCGGCCAAGAAGGTCGTAGAAGGTAGCCACAGACGATGATTGTCCGTCGAGGTTCAGGTCGTCGATGCCAATATGGTCGGCTTTAGGCACCTCCACCTTGTTGGCGTTGACGACGATGCCCGTCGCAGAGTCGATGAGATAAGGTACTTCCGTTCGGAAAAGCCCGAAAAAGCAAAGAAAATTTGCTTTTTCTTGTCTTTTCGCTCACTTATTCGTACCTTTGCGGCTGAAATGACATACCAGGAGATGAACAGACGGCTGCGTGTAGCCATTGCCGACGAGCGCGAGGCGCAGGCCGTTGGTAGGATGATTATAGAGACGGCCTTCGGACTATCGTGGGCCGATGCCCTTTGCGGCGGTCTCAAAGCGTTGTCGGCTGCCGATGCAGAGCGTCTGGAGACGGTCGTGAGCCGTATCGAGCAGGGAGAGCCCGTGCAGTATGCCATCGGCCTTGCTCCCTTCTGCGGCCGACTGTTTGAGGTGACGCCCGCCGTGCTGATACCGAGACCCGAGACAGAGGGGCTGGTGGCCCCCCTCCCGTCACCCATCCCGTCACCCATCCTCGACATCGGCACCGGCAGTGGCTGCATCGCCATCACGCTGGCCTTGATGTATCCCGAGGCCCGTGTCGATGCCATTGACATCTCGGAAGACGCCTTGAGGGTAGCTCGCAGGAATGCTGAGAGGCTTGGTGCCAACGTCAACTTCAGGCTGATGGACATATTGGGGAAGGGTGGCCTAAGGGAGACCTACTCCCTGATAGTGAGCAATCCGCCCTATATCGCCGAGAAGGAGCGGTGGACTATGGAAGCCCACGTCTTGAAGCACGAACCCCACCAGGCGTTGTTTGTTCCCGACAGCGACCCGCTGCTCTTCTATCGAGCCATTGCCGAGAAGGGATTGTCGTGGCTGAAGCCCGGTGGATTGCTGTTGTTTGAAATCAACCCCATCTATGCCCGCGAGCTTGAGGAGCTGCTGGCACAGATGGGTTATGAGCGCATCGCTATACGACAGGATCAGTTTGGCAAGAATCGCTATCTGCATGCCCATCGTCCATAGTCCGCCGTCTATTTCACTTTTTTGCCAATTATTCTTAACAACCAGCACGAGTACCTCAGATTTTTTGTACATTTGCACAACAATTCATCACCAGCCATGAGACAACAGACAGAACAAGAGGTGCTCAAGCGACTCACTGCTCTCTGCGCACGGGGCGAACACTGCGCCTACGAAATGCGCGAGAAGATGCGACGCTGGGACGTCGACGAAGAGGTGCAGCAACGCGTGGTAAGCTATCTCGAACAACACCACTTCATCGACGAAGAACGCTACTGCCGGGCCTTCGTCAACGACAAGCTGACGTACAACAAATGGGGACGACGAAAGGTGGAACAGGCACTCTATGCCAAACGCATCAGCCGAGAGACTATCAACCGGGTGCTCGAAGAGGTGGAGCCCGCCAACTACGAGGAGACGCTGCGCCACCTGATTGAGGCAAAGAGCAGGAGCGTGAAGGCCGAGACCGACTACGAAAGGCGCACCAAGCTCATCCGCTTTGCGCTGAGCCGGGGCTTCACGATGGATGTCGTCCTAAAGGTGCTGGGCGATGATTAGCTTCTTCTCGCGTCTGCTCGACCTGCTCTCACCACGCTTATGCGCGGTATGCCATCGCCGACTGACCATCAGCGAACGGATGATGTGCTGCACCTGTATCCTGCATCTGCCACGCACTCACTTCGCCCGTAAGCCTTACGACAACGAGATGGCACAGAAGCTCTGGGGACTCCTGCCTGTCGAGCGTGTGGCCGCCCTTTTCTATTATCATCCTCACTCGGATGAAAGCCGGTTGATCTACGCCCTGAAATACGGCAACCGACCCGACTATGGATGGCAGATAGGACGACTGACAGCCAGTGAGATGATGGATGAAGGTTTTTTTGAAGGCATCGACGTCATCGTTCCGATGCCCATCACCAAGAGCCGCCGGCACGAGAGAGGCTACAACCAGTGCGAGGAGTTTGCCCGTGGCATTGCCGAACTGACGGCTATACCTATCGCGACAGACATCGTAGAACGACATTCGTTCGGCATCAGCCAGACAAAACTGAACCATTGGGACCGGAGAGAGAATGTCAAGAATGTCTTCCACCTGACAAACGGCGAGCCCATCAGCAACCGCCACGTCCTATTGGTAGACGATATCATGACGACGGGGTCGACCATCATATCATGTGCCAGCGAACTGCTGAAGGCAGGAAACGTCAAGATCAGCATCCTGACCATTGGCTACACAAAAGGATAGCAGAACCATCATTGACAGAACGAATATGGAACAAAGAGAGAGAGACGAACAATATATGCGCCGCTGCCTGCAGCTGGCAGCCTGCGGACGGATGGAGTCGCGCCCCAATCCGATGGTGGGGGCGGTGATCGTTGCCGACGGACGGATTGTCGGCGAGGGCTATCATGTGCGTTGCGGCGAGGGGCATGCCGAGGTGAATGCTTTCGCTTCTGTCGCCGCGGAAGACGAAAGACTGCTGAAGGAAGCCACGGTGTATGTCAGCCTCGAACCCTGTTCCCACTACGGGAAGACGCCTCCTTGCGCCGACCTGATTGTCAGCAAGGGGGTGCGGCGTGTCGTCGTGGGTTGTGTCGACCCTTTCGCCAAAGTGCAAGGGCGAGGCATCGAAAAGCTTCGCAAGGCGGGCATCGAGGTGACGGTAGGCGTATTGGAGGCAGAATGCCAGTGGCTGAACCGCCGGTTCTTCACGTTCCATCGTGAGCAGCGACCCTATATTATATTAAAGTACGCGCGTACGCAGGATGGTTTCCTCGACAATCATGGACAGTCGTTGGCCATTTCCACACCTTTTACCAAAATGTTGGTGCACCGGCTGCGGGCCGAGGAAGACAGCATCGTCGTGGGCAGGACGACAGCCGAACGCGAGCATCCACGCTTAGACGTGAGGCACTGGGCCGGGCCGTCGCCGAAAAGGTTTGTGCTGAGCAGTAAGGCTTGCTGCACAGCCGCAGCTGACGAGGATGGTGAGAGGCCCTACAGGATGGTTGCATCGATAGAGGAACTGCTGCATGTTTGTCGTGAGGAGCAGCTCCAGTCGCTCATAGTGGAGGGGGGAAGGCAGACGCTGCAGTCGTTCATCGACAGCAACCTGTGGGATGAAATACACGTGGAAACAGCTCCCATCAGCGTCGGCGAAGGGACTCCGGCACCATCTCTACCTGACAACATCGTCTTGAAATCAAAAGAAACCTACGACGGAAATACCATTCAAGTGTATACAATGTAAGCCTGCCGCATGTGAATCCCCCTCCTTTGGAGGGGTTAGGGGAGGTTCCCCCTCCCTCGGAGGGGTTAGGGGAGGTCCTACTTCCTTCCGAAGTCGGCAGGTATCTCACCCCATTGTGCTGTTTCCCACTTGAGAACCGGCACCCTGACGGCATGGGTGCGAAGCCATGTCTCGGCCCTGCGGATAATCTGATAGAGCGGCTCAGTCTGTTCGTTGCGTTCCAGCTTAGTCTTGCATTGCTTCTTCTTCACCCACAGGATGGCGTTGTAAGAGTCGGAATAGACCACGCGGTCAGTGATTCCCTCTCGTTCCATCAGTGCCAAGGCATGGACGATGGCGAGGAACTCGCCGATGTTGTTCGTGCCATACATCGGTCCGAAATGGAATATCCGTTGGCGCGTCTGCAGGTCGACGCCCTGATATTCCATCATGCCGGGGTTGCCCGAGCAGGCAGCATCGACCACCCACGCCCTTTCTTGCGGTACTACCTTCTGATCCATACTTTACGAGTAGAGATAATACCGTTCTCCAATTCGACGTTGACGAGATAGCAACCATTGGCTATTTCCGAGATGTCGACGACAGACTGACTGCCCGTTCGACGGTAGAGACGCCCCTGCAGATCGTACAGTTCGATGCCCACTATCTCATCTTGGGCTGTAACCTGCAGCTGCGAACCGCTGACGGAGATACTGACCATACCACTACGCTCACCCATCGTCGGACGGTCGATGCCGACATGCAGCCGGCCTTCGGTAAGGCCCTGGAAGAACATCGACACGGGGATGTCGCCCTGCTGATCGACAAACTCAGCCTCGGGAACGCTGATGCGCACCTTGTGCCGGCCTTTCCGGAAGGCACCGAGGCGGATGATGCGGTTGTCGATGACATCGCCCGGACACCAGTTGCTGAACGACTGCCACTCTTCGTCGCTCATCGCCGACCAGCCATAGATGCCGTTGCCCTGTGTGTTGTACTTGCGGAACGGCTCGCACGATGTGCGGCCCGGCTTGTAGGTGAGCATCAGCTGGTCGTCGACGTAGATGTAGTGCCATCGGCGGTTGTACTCCTCGCCGCCTTCGTTGGCTCCGTGATTGGAGGTGACGACTACGAGATGGGCATCGCTGACATCCTCCGGCACATCGAACGTATATGTCTTTGTGGTCTTGCCGATGGTGTCAGTGCCCAGCGCGCTGTAGTTGTTCAGGTTGTGACCTTTATACTCCGGCTTCTTCATCACGATGGGCACCAAGATGTTGGGTGATGGGTGATGGGTAGTGGTTGTTGGGTGTTGGGTGATGAGATCCAGTGTCCCTTTGAACACGTCGCTGCGATTCCTGCATCCCAGCACTTGCTGCTGGGCGGCGTAAGGCACGCCGAAGAGTTCCAGCTCCATCCACAGGTCGAAGTCGTCGCGCCACTTCGTGTCGCGCAGGATATGGCTGACATAGTGGATATTGTAGGCGTAAGGCACCTCTTTTGGATTCCTGTTCTTGTTCATGAAAGGAGTGATGAAGCGTCCCAGCTCGATGCGAGTCGTCTCGAAGGGGTCGTAGGTCGTTGCGCCCTTCGGGACGAACGCGAGGTTGACGTTGCCGATGCGGTCGTAGTTGTCGCAGCAGGCACGCACGGTGACGTTCATCCACAGGCTGTCGCCGATGAGCGAGAGTTGCTCGTCGGTCAGCCGGACGGCATAGAGCGAAGTGCTGTGTCGGAGTATGCCGTCCTGAAGGTCTTTGTCGGGATTGTTCTCAAACTGATAACCATCGTAGAAGGTCACGGCATCGAACAGACGCAGCGTGTCCCTCTCTTGCGCCGCGGCCTGCCAACCACTCACAGCCAGCAGGGCAGCCATACAACACAAACACTTTCTCATTATTTCAATTCTTCATTAACTACATCCTCTCAGGCACCTCGATGCCGAGCAGGCACATGCCGTTCTTGATAATCTTGGCCACATTCTTGGCAATGAGCAGTCGAGTCTGCTTGGTCAGCTCGTCGTCGGCGTTGAGCACCGAGTAGTCGTGATACCACTGGTTGAACTCCTTCGTCAGTTCGTAGCAATAGTTGGCGATACCACTGGGCGAATAGTCCTTGCCGGCCTGTTCGACGGCGGCAGCATAGGCATTCATCTTCTGGATGAGCGCCACCTCCTTCTCGTTGAGCGTCATAGCAGAAGCGGCACCGTTGAACTCCTGGATTCCCTGCTCGGCAGCCTTCCTCATGATGCTCTTGATGCGGGCATGCGTATACTGGATGAAGGGACCGGTGTTGCCGTTGAAGTCGATCGACTCCTCGGGGTTGAAGAGCATGTTCTTACGGGCATCCACCTTGAGGATGAAATATTTCAGGGCTCCCAGGCCCACGATGCGGGCTATCTCCTGGCGCTCCTCTTCGGTGAGGTCGGCATTCTTCCCAGCCTCGTCGGCAGTGCGGCGCGCGTCGCTGATCATCAGTTCAATCAGGTCGTCGGCATCCACCACCGTTCCCTCGCGGCTCTTCATCTTGCCGTTGGGAAGTTCGACCATACCGTAGGAGAAGTGTACGAGATCGCGTCCCCACTTGAATCCGAGGCGGTCGAGCAGGATGCTGAGCACCTGGAAGTGGTAGTTCTGCTCATTGCCCACGACGTAGATCATCTTGTCGATGGGATAGTCGGTGAAACGCATCTGCGCCGTGCCGATGTCCTGTGTGATATAGACGCTCGTGCCGTCGCTGCGCAGCAGAATCTTCTTGTCCAGTCCCTCGTCGGTGAGGTCGGCCCAGACAGAGTTGTCGTCGTGACGTTCGAAGACGCCCTTCTCCAGTCCTTCCAACACCTTGGCCTTGCCTTTCAGATAGGTCTGGCTCTCGTAGTAGATCTTGTCGAAGCCCACACCGAGCTTCTGGTAGGTCTCGTCGAAACCGGCATACACCCACGAGTTCATCTTCTCCCACAAGGCACGCACCTCAGGGTCGCCCTGCTCCCACTTGACGAGCATGGCATGAGCCTCCTGGATGAGCGGAGCCTCGGCCTTGGCTTTCTCCTCGGCTTTCTCGTCGTCCATACCTTCGGCAACGAACTTTGCCTTCAGCTCCTTCACCTCCTCGCGATAGTGCTTGTCGAAGGCCACGTAGTAGTCGCCGATGAGGTGGTCGCCCTTCTTGCCCGACGACTCGGGTGTCTCGCCGTTGCCCCACTTCTGCCAGGCGAGCATCGACTTGCAGATGTGGATGCCGCGGTCGTTGACGATGTTGGTCTTCACCACGCGGTTGCCGTTGGCCTGCAGAATCTGAGCCAGCGACCAGCCGAGCAGGTTGTTGCGTACATGGCCCAGATGGAGCGGTTTGTTGGTGTTGGGCGACGAATACTCCACCATCACCAGTGGTGAGGCATCGGTGGCCTGACGCTCGCCGAAGTGTTCGTCGGCATCAATCTTGAGCAGCATGTCGGCCCACGATGTCTGCGACAGCACCAGGTTGAGGAATCCGCCGACGGCATTGAAGCGGTCGACGACACCGCAGTTCTCCACGAGCCACTGCCCTATCTCCTGAGCCGTGAGGTCGGGCTTCTTGCGCGACATCTTCAGGAAGGGGAACACCACGACGGTGAGGTTGCCCTCGAAGCCGGCTTTCGTCTTCTGCAACTGTACCATACTCTCGGGCACGTCTTGCCCGTACAACTCACTGACAGCCTTGACGACTGCGCTGATCAACTGCTTTTCCATTATTTCTTCTGCTATTTTATTATTTCTATTCCGTGTTCAGTCCGCTGCCATAAACATCTCCGTAGCCGTCCGCAGCTTGAACGACCGAAGCTCAGATGAGGTTGAGGAAGTGCTCTACGGGTATTCCGCGGTTCTTGTCGCTATTGTCCTTGTTGGCATCGATAAGCCGCGACAGCGAGTCCATCGCCCGCCGCGTAGCCTGCTTCAGCGGCACGCCGTTCATCAGATGACCGATGAGGATGGCCGAGAACATATCGCCCGTGCCGGGAAAGTGGACGGGTATCTCGGTATAGGGCAGCAGGAAATACTCCTGCGTCGCCTCGTTGTAGCCAGCCACAGCATGGTGGCGCACACCCTTCTCGTCGCTGACGAGCATGCTTGTGATGAGCGCCGAGCGGGTGCCGATGGTGCGCAGCTTGTCGATAAGCTGCCGGGCCTCGTCCCATGTGACACCCTCGGGTCGGTATGCCGACTCCGTCAGGTAGGCTGCCTCCGTATAGTTAGGGAAGATGAGGCTGGCCACAGCTATCATCTCGCGCATGCACTGAACCCGGTCGGCCGTCACACCGTTGTAGAGCTTCCCCTCGTCGCCCATGATAGGGTCTACATAGATGGGCGTGCCATGGGCGGCCTGTTCGCGGCAATAGTCGGCCACCATCTTGGCTTGCCGTTCAGAGCAGATGAACCCCGTAGCGATGGCATCGAACGTGAAGCCAAGCTCCTTCCACACGGGGAAGACACCCTCCATATAGTCGGTCGTCTCCAGGATGTTGAACTTGCCGTAGTCGAGCGTGTTCGATACGAGCGCCGTAGGCAGGTTGTACACGGGCAGCCCCATATACGAGAGGATGGGCAGCATGGCCGCTGTGGCCACCTTGCCGTAGCCTGCCAGGTCGTTGATAAGGAGTATCTGTTTCTGATTCATATCCGCATTTTGGCTGCAAAGGTACGAATAAGTGAGAACAATACAAAATGAAAGAAATTTTTTTTTCATTTTTATTGTCGAACGGAAGTATAGACGAAAGTACATTGCAAGTTGTTTTGCGTTACAATTTGCCGCATATCGCGACACTACATTAATAAAGTAGTCATACTACATTAATAAAGTAGTCACACTACATTAATAATGTAGTCGCACTACATTAATAACGTAGTATCGGAGTTTGCCGCAAATTGCATCGCCATTTGCCACGGCCGACATCATGATTTGCCGCAAATTGAACATAAAAGCGAAAAAAAACGCGAAAATTGTTGACTGTTTCAGAAAAATTGTTTATATTTGCACCGCTAACGTGTGTATTATATATAATAAGGTATCAACTCTAAACAGCTAACGATATGAAAAGATTGACGCAAACAATGCTCGCCTTAGTGGCCATGCTGCTATGCGCGACACATGCCAACGCCCAACAGGTGACCTACCAAGGCGTGGTGTACCAGATCCTGAACACCACCGACTGTGCCATCGTCGGACTTGCCAGCAGCAACAAAGATGCCACGGAGCTGGTATTCAACGGCGACGGCATCCCCGATGGCGGCGACTCCTACTCGCGAAAGATTACACAGGTGAACATCCAGGCCTTCGACAGCAAGAGCCTGAAGAAGGTGGACATGTCGAAGCTCACCGAGCTGCGCAAGTTCGACCATAACTGCTTCAGGAACTGTAAGGACCTGACGGAGGTCATCCTGCCTGAAGGACTGACCAATCTGGGTGTCAGCACCTTCGACGGCTGCTCAAGCCTGGCAGAAATCACGCTGCCCTCGACGCTGAAGACCATCGGCAGCTACGACTTCAAAGGCACGGCCATCAAAGAGCTGACCATCCCGTCGAGCGTGACCTATGTGGGCCGTGAGATTTTCGGCTTCTGGGACAACCTCCAGCGTGTCAACATGGAGAACCCCGTTCCGCCGACAGGGTTCGACAATGAGGCTTTTTACGAGGCGCTGCACCGCCGCCCCGAACTGGTGCTCTTCGTGCCTTCCGAGGAGGCTGTTGCCGACTACAAAGCCAGCGAGTGGTGGGGCTCGCGCTTCACGAACATCAAGTGCGACGACCTGGGCGACGAGTTCAACTACGGACACTTCCGCTATAGGCTCAACGAATACGCCGGCACGCGCTATGTCGAGATTATCGGCGTGGCCGACGACAACGGTTTGGAATACGACTGGATGCTCGACATGGACGGCGTGCAGTACGACGGCCGCATCTATCCTGTGTGGTATATAACGACGGAATCATGCCAAGACTATCGCTGGGAGGAACTCGACCTGAACCGTAACATGTTCCAGGAACTGAAGTCCATCGGCGTGAAGGCCTTCTACGGCAACACTACCATCAAGAGCGTGAAGCTGCCCGACAACGTCTGGTGGATTGGCGAGAGTGCCTTCGCGTGGTGTTCCAACTTAGAGGAACTGGAGCTTCCCAACTATCTCGAGCAGATCAACAATGAAGCGTTCCGGCGCTGTACCAGCCTGAAGGCTGTGGAGTTCCACCCGGGCATCAAGAAGATCAAGGAGCGTGCCTTCGACGAGTGCTGGGCGCTGCAAGGCGTCATACTGCCGAACAGTCTGGAAGAGGTGGGCTACCGCGCCTTCGCCGAATCGGGCCTCGAGTGGATTGTGCTGCCACCCGACGTGGCGATGGGTTGGGAGAGCCTGCTCTCGTGCAACAAGCTCAAGTATGTCTTCCCCATGTACAGCGACCCGACAGCCACCACGTCGGCGAAGAATATCTTCTTCATGAAAGACAACCCCGGCAAGCTCGATGCCACCGTGTTCGTGCCGACGGGCAAGCTCAGTGCCTACCAGTCGTCCGACTGGGGCAGCGTCTTCAGCGACATCCGCGACAACACGGAGGGCATGGTCTACGACAACGACACCATCACCATGCGATTGGACGAAGACATCCAGTGGCAATTGTACTACGGCGGAATACCGCAGTGCAGTCTCTATCCCGCCGAGGCCAGCATCACAGGCATGTCGGAGAACTGCCCGACCGGCGACATCGAGCTGACCGGCTATGCCGACTGGTATAAGAAGGGCATGAAGTTCTTGGGCCCGTTCGCGATTGTACCCACGAAGATTGCACCGCGGGCCTTCAAAGACAACAAGAAGCTCACCCACATCGACCTGAGCGAAATGTACTATTATCTCGAAATCGGCTATCAGGCTTTCGCCGGCTGTAGCAACCTGCGCTCCATCGGCAAAGATGGTTATGCAACCTGTGCCATCAGCATCGGCGACGAGGCTTTCATGGGCTCCGGCATAGAGAAGATAGAATATTATAGTGAGACTGCCACCATCGGCAACAAAGCCTTCGCCAACTGCCCGAACCTGAAAGAAGTAATCTACTACAACTACAGTAGCAGTACGACCAACGTCGGAAATGGCGCCTTCGAGAACTGCCCGGCATTGGAGTGGCTTGAGCTCGGCCGAGAAATGACGTTCGGCTACGATGCCTTCGCCAACTGCACGGGACTGAAGCGCGTCACGTCGTTCGACTACACTCCCTCGCCCTTCGACGAGAGCGTCTTCAGCGGCGTGGAGAAACAGAGCGTGCCTCTGTTCGTGCCGCCAGGCACCGTCGACACCTACAAGGCCACCGACGGATGGAAAGACTTCTTCGGCAACAACATCAAGGACACGAATGCTGGCGAGCTGATTGACGACGGCGTGTTCACCTACGAGATCTACGACGACGGCACTTCTGTAGACTACGACGGCAATGTGGCTATGATTACTGGTCTGTCGGCCGACATCTCCACGAAGAAGGCCGTGCTGAACAAGTCGTTCATCTCCATGGACGGCCGCGACTATACCATTGAAGCCATCAACAACAATGCCTTCATGAACCTCGTCTTCGTCGACGAGATGGACTTCTCGGCTGCAGAACACAGCATCGAAGTGGGCTACCAGGCCTTCTACAACGCCAAGTCGCTGAAGCACGTCAAGTTCAACGAGAAGGCCGGATGGACCATGGGCTACCAGTCATTCGCCGGCGCCACCAACCTTGAGGACATCGTCATAACCAACGATGTGCAACCGAGTGCATTCTCGGGATGCACCAAGCTGCAGGATGTCGGCTTCACCTCGGGCTGCACCGTCATCGGCGACTATGCCTTCGCCGACTGTACCGGTCTGAAGAGCCTCACGCTGCCAAAGAGCGACGAACTGACCATCTACAACAATGCTTTCGAGAACAGTGGACTCCAGTCGCTCAACATCCCCAGCTACAGCTCCTTCTATATCCACGAGGATGCCTTCAACGGCAGCCAGCTGACCAATGTCGTCTCGTACATCGACTGGCCAGGAGAGCTGCACAGCGATGCCTTCAACGGCATTCCCGCCGAAGCCACGCTCTCTGTACCCTACGGCACGCAGTATATGTATGAGTACACCACGGGCTGGGACCACTTCTACGGGCATATCACTGAGCGCGAATGGGTGGCCACCGACGTTCAGACGGTTGAGACCTCAACTCCCAACGCCCAGCAGCCATCAGCCATCTACGACATGCAGGGCGTCCGCCAGAACGACCTGAAGAGGGGCCTGAACATCGTCCGCCAGGCCGACGGCACCACCCGCAAGGTCGTGATTAAGTGAGCGAAGAGCCGAGCTTGCTCGAGCCCTTCCGAACGTGAACGAGCTCGAGCTTCAGCTCAAGGTCGTGATGAAGTGAGAAAAGATGAAAAAGTAAAAAGACGAAAAGCGATGGCCGCACATGTTTTTTGCAGGTGCGGCCATCTTTTTCAAAGAAAAATTTGGTTTTCCGCTATAAACATCGTACCTTTGCACCTGCAAAGTGAAACGCAATCGTCAATTGCGCCGGTCCTATAGTTCAATGGATAGAACAAGTCTCTCCTAAAGATTAGATCCGAGTTCGATTCTCGGTGGGACCACGAAATAATTGACAATTGATAATTGAGAATTGACAATTGACAATTGATAATTAAAAACTCCTAAATCAAAGAAAAATGCTCGGAGCAATCATTGGCGATATTGTAGGCTCGCGCTTCGAATTTGGCGAAGCCCCGCAGCCCGGGTTCGAACTCTTCACGTCAGAGTGCGACTACACCGACGACACCATCTGCACCATCGCTGTGGCAGACGCCATCCTCAACAAGAAAGACTATAAGGAGACGCTCCTCGACTGGTGCCGCCGCTATCCGTCGCCCATGGGAGGCTACGGCGGAAGATTCCACGAGTGGATCTTCTCCAACAACCCGCAGCCCTACGGTTCCTTTGGCAATGGATCGGCAATGCGCGTGAGTCCTGTGGCTTGGCTCTACGATAACATCGACGATGTGCAGGAGCATGCACGCCAGTCGGCCATGCCTACCCACAACCACCCCGAGGGGCTCAAGGGAGCAGAGTGCATCGCCACGCTCATCTACTGGCTGCGCACCACACGCATCACCAAGCACCGCGTTGAGAAGAAGGCTGCCGAACTGTGGCACTACGAGATACCGTCGCTCCAGGACATCTACCGCATCGGGGCAGAGAACCACTTCGACGGCACCTGCCAAGAGACGGTGCCGATGGCTATCAGGTGCTTCCTCGAGTCGCAGAACTTCGAGGATGCCATCCGCATCGCCGTGCTCGCCGATGGCGACACCGACACGAAGGCCGACATCACGGGAGCACTCGCCGAAGCCTTCTACGAGATACCCGAAGACATCACAGAGAAGGCCCTGGCCTACCTGCCTAACGACATGCTCGACATCGTGTCGCAATACTACGACCGCATCCGCCAGCTCTACACCCTCTGATGGGGGTGCACAAGTTAATCTTAGGTTTCCTTCGTCTCCTGTAGTTTGTCCAGAAACTCTTGAAGCTTCAGTACTAACAATTCGGGAAAAACGATGTCGTTGAGTATGTCAAAATGTGAATCGTCAGAAACAATGTAAGTGGCATTGGCAGAAAAGGCACAATCTACAAATTTATTATCATCGGGATCTGTTGTAATGAGTCCAAGCCTAAATTGAGGATAGACCAATTCTACATTCTTGCTTTTTAGTAACAAGTTAGCAACATTCTCGGCAATGTCGGGAGTCATCTTGCGCCCAATAATCTCAACATACTCATCCAAAATCTCATTGGATATACAAAGCGTATACACTCCCTCTTGAAAACTTTTCCAAATAGGATAGAACCGACCACGACGGGAAAGCGAAGAAATAAGGCCGTTAGTATCGAGAACGACTTTCTTATTGCGCATATTTATATGGTGTTCTAAGATGCTCTTTTAAGATTGCCTCGTTCTTTTCGTTGTCCCATTTCCCTTCGTCCCATAGTTTGTCGACGGCCTCGTCAATCTTGCGAGAATAATAGTCGCAAACGACTTGGCGCAACTCCTCAACCTGCTCCTCTGTCTTAAAATGCCCTAACAGACGAAGAAAATCCATCTGAGCAGCATTCAGTCCCATAGTCCTTTCCATATTCTTATTCTCTTTGGTTCTACGGATGCAAAAGTAAAAAAAAAAAAGGAAAGCAACAAATATCCACAGTGATTTTTCTCACATCTACTTAAAATTGATTAATTTTTCAGGGGAAATGATGGTCGTAACAAAAATTATTATTACATTTGCACTCGTATTGATAACAAGCAAGTAAGGATTCCGACATTGGGAAATGATGTCGGAATTCTTAGTGTTGTCGTAAATATGTAAATTCGTAAATCGTTAATAAACATGGCTTATATGTCACAAGAAGGCTACGAGAAGCTCGTGGCCGAACTACAGAGACTGGAAAGTGTTGAGCGCCCCGCCATCTCGGCAGCTATCGCAGAAGCACGCGACAAGGGCGACCTCAGCGAGAATAGTGAGTATGAGGCTGCCAAAGAGGCCCAGCTCAAGTTGGAAAACAAGATCAACCAGATGAAGGCCACGCTGGCTGAGGCTAAGATAGTGGACACCTCGCGGCTGAGCAGCGACTGCGTTCAGATTCTCTCTACCGTGGAGATGACCAACCTGACGACGAAGGCTAAGATGAAGTACACCATCGTCAGCGAGAGCGAGGCCAACCTGCGCGAGGGGAAGATCTCTATCACTACGCCCATCGCTCAGGGGCTGCTCAACCACA
This sequence comes from uncultured Prevotella sp., assembly GCA_946624005.1. Taxonomy (GTDB): domain Bacteria; phylum Bacteroidota; class Bacteroidia; order Bacteroidales; family Bacteroidaceae; genus Prevotella. Next base: position 34,672 of record CAMORS010000017.1, read on the forward strand.
AGGTGGGCGACGAAGTGGAGGTGAAGATACCGCGGGGTACCATCCATCTGCGAATCGACAGCATCAGCATTTAAGGAAAAATTAAAGAATTAAAAATCAAATAATCAGATGAGCATATTCAGTAAGATAGCAGCTGGCGATATTCCCAGCTACAAGTGCGCAGAGAACGAGAAGTTCTACGCTTTCCTCGACATCAACCCGCTGGTGAAAGGCCACACACTGGTCATCCCACGCCGGGAAGTAGACTATATCTTCGACATGGACGACGAGGAGATAGGCCAATTCATGCAGTTTGCCAAGAAGGTGGCCGTGGCCCTGAAGAAGGCCTTCCCCTGCGAGAAAGTGGGCATGGAGGTCATCGGACTGGAAGTGCGCCACGCACATATCCACCTCATCCCCATGCAGAGCGAGAAGGACATGAACATGGCCAACCCCAAGCTGAAGCTCACCGACGAGGAGTTCCAGGAGATAGCCGAAAAGATTCGTGCCGCCTTCTGATGACGTTTTCCATCGCATGAAGAAAGCAATGAAAGCTTGGCTTGTGCTGTTGCTGACGGTTGCCGCCCAGCTGTCAGCAACAGCACAAGTAAGTGTTCCCAACTACAACGACCCATCGCAGTGGTACATCACGCAACGCCAAGGAACGGCAGACCTTTTCTACATCATTTCGACAGAAACGGGCGATTATTCACTGGCTAATGGTGACGTGTGCCACTATGCCGACACACACAACGAGCTGTTGCGCGCTCCCATGCGCAGCGAGATGGTGGGTGTCGACTCGCTGCTCAGCGGACGGATGAATTTCTTCTCGCCTTTCTACAGGCAATGCTCGTTGCAGTCGTTTGCCAGCGAAGAGCTTACGACCCAACGAATCAAGCTGCCAACCGACGATGTCCGCAGAGCCTTTTCCTATTATCTCGAGCATCACAACAACGGACGGCCCTTCATCCTTGCCGGCTTCAGCCAAGGTGCCTTGATAGCCCTTCAGCTGCTGCGCGAGATGGACGACGACACTTACCGCCGGATGGTGGCCGCCTACATCATCGGCGTGCCTATCACGCAGCAGATGCTCGACGAATGCCCGCGAATCCGACCAGCTCAACGCGATGACGATACGGGGGTGACCATCTGCTACAACTCCGTCCGCGACGACAGCTGCTCGCTCTGGGGCACAGGTGTCGTAGCCATCAATCCTGTCAACTGGCACACCGACGACGTTTCGGCCACGCTCATCACAGAGCCGTCGCCACTCATTCCCATCAACCAGCAACAGAAAGACACGCTCAGCGTCAGGCTCAGCACCAAGTCGCACCAGCTCATCGTCAGCGGCTATACCGCCAACGACTATGTGCTCCCGCTTTTCGGACGGGAGGGCAACTACCACACGCGCGAGATATGGCTCTATCGCGACGCGCTGCGACAGAACATGCAACGCCGGGCAGAGGCTTTCCAGTTTGTGCACATCACGGATGTCGTGCCCGATGCCATTCTGGAAATACGCTATTTCGGCACCTACAACTTCGTGGGACAGCGCATCGACGGCTACGAACAACCTACGGCCATGCTCTCGCGGCAGGCGGCCGACAGTCTGCGTGCCGTGAGCGACGATGTCATGAAGCTGGGCTACCGGCTGAAAATCTACGATGCTTATCGGCCGCAGATGGCGGTCGACCACTTCGTACGCTGGGCTTCCGACCTTTCTGACACAAAAATGAAGCCCTACTTCTATCCCGACCTCGACAAGAGTTTGCTCTTCCAACAGGACTATATCGCCGAGAAAAGCGGGCATACACGGGGCTCGACGGTCGACCTGACGCTCTTCGACATGGCGACGGGGAAGGAGCTCGACATGGGTGGCACCTTCGACTGGTTCGGTCCGGAGAGTCATCCCGACTTCTGCGGCAATCCCGCAACGAGCAAGTTCAACAGCAACAACAGCAAGTCGCCCAAAAACAGGAAAATCACGCCCGAGCAATTCCGCCACCGCATGATTCTGCGGCAGGCCATGATGCGCCACGGCTTCCGTCCGCTCAGCAGCGAGTGGTGGCACTTCACGCTGAACAACGAGCCTTTCCCCGACACTTACTTCACCTTCCCCGTGAAGTAACGCTTCTCTTGATTGTATCGCACAAAGTGTCTGACACCTCACCAAAATGCCCACAATCCCTTTGTTTATGGGGGTTTCGGATGGTGAGGTGTTCGCCAAACACCTCACCACACATCTCACCAGACACCTCACCACACACCTCACCATCTGGTAATGGTAGGAGGCGACGCATCCTTGCGTCGCAACAGCGCATAAGAGGCAATGAATGGTGGGGCTCTGGTGAGGTCTCTGGTGAGGTGTTTCTCCATCACCTCACCATCGGGAAGGCCGATAAACAGGGCGATTCAGCGCATTTTGGTGAGGTGTTGCCCCATTTTCAGCAAGACTTTTTCTGTGCGCGCTGATCATCTTCCAGGGATAGCCGGCACAGATGTCGCTGATGTCTTCTGAGCTCGTCAGAGACCATCCCTGACAAGGTCAGCAACCATCCCTGAGCAGGTCAGAGATGTCTTCCGAGCCTGTCAGAGACCATCTCTGACGATGTCATTAACCATCTCCATAGAACTTGTAGTCGCTATGGCCCAGTCTCCTTTTCTCCTATACTCCGTAGACGTAAAAACTAAAAAACTCTCTGCGCAGAGCTCTACATTCTCTGTGCTTCTCATTGTTGTCACAACACTACTTCACGACCACCTTACGGCCATTCTGAATGAAAATACCCTTGGGCAGCGAGGAGTGCACCTTCAGCTGTCGTCCTTGCAGGTCGTACACTCTTTCGCCCTGCATCATCGTCGTTGGTCTGCTGATGTCATCGCTGTCGCCTGTTGGCTCACCCATAAACTGCCCGATGAAGAAGATGGCACCCGTCGACTGCTCACTAATGATATATAGGAACGGGCGCGTAGCATGGAACTCGGCATAGTCGCTCATGCTTGTAGGCTCTACACCTATCACGGTGACGGCGGCTGCCTCTGTGCCTTCCTCGTTGAGCTTGATGGCAGCCGACTGCTTCATCAGTGACACATAGAACGATTCGTCAGCGTCAGTCGTGTTGACAACCATGTCCATCAGTTCGGCATTCGGAGTGAAGATGGTCGGCATGCCAAGGTCGGCCATGATGTCGTTGAGTTTCAGGTCGGTTGTCGTTTCGAAGCGCGGCAGCTTCAAGTCTACCGTATAGCCCTCGCCCTTGATGCGCCATTCTTTGCCGCTCAACAGGTTGAGTACATCGCCGATGGACTTCCCTTCGCGTGGCAGGAAGATAGAGATGTCGTAGGCCTCGTTGCCGTAAGGCAGGCGGACGGCTTGACAGATGTCGTTCTCAGCATATACACAACCCATCTCCTGTTGCATCATCGGCACGCTGGCTCCGCCGTTGAACGGCTCCTCGATGGTATTGTCGGGATTGAACGGACTGGCCCATGCGCCCTTGAAATAGATGGCGTTGAGCAGATAGCTGGCAGCAAGGGGGTTGAACGACTGTTCGTCGAGCACCTCCTTGACCATTCCCTCCGTATGGTCGCTGGCCCATTGGTTGATGACACCGAGCGTCTCGCCGTCGGTGAAGTCGCGCTCCTGCGTAGTGGCGTCGTAGTATTGCTCTGCCTTCTGCACGAAGTCGGGGAGGAGCTGATAGGGTGGATTGTTGACGAAGATGGTATTGGCGATGCTGACACGCGTTGTCTTGTCGAGTAGCGGGCTCTCCGTGAGCATCTTTCGGCAGAACTGGTTGATGGCTTCCTGACCGGCATTGCCGAAGCCCAACGTGTTGCATATCTCCTGCTGTGTCTGTCCCTGTGTGCCGTTGTTGAGCATACCGAGGGCATAGGTGATGCTCAGCGGCGAGAGAATCTGGCTCTCGTTGCCACGGGCCTTCCGGAAGAGATTGAAGGCAAAGTCGTTGTTGGCACCGACTAATTGCTTCTCTTCTTCCGTCAGCGTTATCTCACCGCGCGGGTTTTTCAGCTCTTCGCCCATATACTGGCCGATGAAGAGGATGACCCCCGTAGACTGTTCGCTGATGACATAGAGGAACGGACGGTCGGCAATGAAGTCGGTATAATCCAACATACCGTCGGTATTGCCGATAACGGTTACGGCGGCAGCCTCCGTACCCTCTTCGTTGACCTTAATCTTAGCCACCTGCTTCATCAGATCGATGAAGACGTTGTGCGGTGTGCCGTCAAGATTCTCGCAGAAATAGTCGAAGCCCTCACCGCCCTGGAAGGCATTGGGCATGCCGAGCTGCTGCATGATGCCGATGAGCGGCTGTTCGGTGTCGGTCTCGAAGCGTGGCAGCCCCAGATACACCTGGTATGGCATATAGGCATTGGGATTGTTCCAGTTGGTGCCGTTGAGATAGTTGACAACGTCGTCGAGCGTCTTGTCATATTGCGGCAGGAACACCGTCATCTGGTAGGCCGTGTTGCCGTAAGGCAGGATGACCGAACGGAAGATATCGTTCTCGGTGAAGAGGAACTCGTTGTCCTGCACCATCATCTCGGCCGTCTTCTCACCGTCATCGAATGTCGAATAGATGGTTTGTTTAGGGTCGAACTTAGCCGTCCATTCGCCCTTGAAATAGATGGCGTTGAGCAGATAGCTGATGTAGTCGGGATTGAGATCCGAGGCATCCAGCACCTTGTCGATCATCCCCTCCGTATGGTCGCTCGCCCATTGGTTGATAACGTCGAGCGTCGCTGGGTTGGTGAAGTCGAGGGCTTCGGGGGTCACATCATAGTAGTCGGCCACCGTCTGGCGGAACGTTTCCGACATCCTGACGTCGCCGCGTGCCGTGTTCATATAGATGTTGTTGGCTATCGACACGCGTGTCAGCTCGTCGAGCTGTCCCGTCTCCGTGAGCAGCTTGTGGCAGAACTGGTTGATGGCTTCGGCACCGGCAGAACCGAAGCCCAACACTTGGTTGATTTCCTGCTGCGTCTGTCCCTGAGCGCCGTTGTTGAGCATTCCGAGGGCGTAGGTGATGCTCAGCGGCGAGAGAATGAGGCTTTCGTCGCCTCGCGCCTGTCGGAAGAGGTTGAAAGCGAAGTTGTTGTTACCGCTTACCAGCTCAAGCTCTTCGCTGCTGAGGCTGATCTGTTTTGGCTCGTTAGGCTCGGTCTGCGACCAAGCGGCGAGCGTCATCATCGTGGCCACGAGGGCCAATGTCAGCTTGTTTCTCATCATGGCTATCGTTTTTATTTAGGTAACTTCATGCTGCAAATATAACGGTTTTCTCTGAATCTACCAAATATTTCGGTATAAAAATGGCAAACAAAGATAAAAATCGTCGGTTTGCGGCATTCAACAATGCAGTTTGCGGCAAATTGCATTGCCATTAGCTATTGTTTGCAAGAGAAGAACACGCAAAAACCAACACATCATCAGACGGAGCGACTTTGCCGACCGGGGTGGAGTCGCAGCATTTCTGTTTGCCTGTAGTTCACTAACGAATGCTAAGAAACGAGGATATATCGTTTAAGAACGTTAAAATATTGTTTATCGATAAACTTTTATTGAAAAAAGTTTGGTGGTTCAGAATAAACCCTTTACTTTTGCACATCGAAAATCGATAAATAATTATTGAAACAAAGAAAGGAACCGAAGAAATGAAGAAAAGACTGAACATACTTTGCCTCATGGTGTTCGTGGTGGTGGGCATCAGCTTCATCCCCGTGGTCTACGGTATCGCTATCGGCTTCAGTGCCGGCTTCAGTGCCGATGCAAGCGGCAACAGCCTCAACAACATCGACCGCATGGTGGCTGGCGAGCAGATTGTATTGACACCGTCTTACCTGTCTGATCTCGCATCAGGCACCATCCGCAACGAGGTGACTGGCAAGGAGACCGCCATCTGGCCCGAGCACATCATCGTAGACCAGGCCATCAGCTATCCCGCATGGTACGAGTGGACCAACAACATCTGCCGACTGCTCACCATCGTAGCCCTGCTGGTCATCGTCGTGCTCTTCCTGAAACTCATCGTGCGGGTCAACCGCGGACAGGTGTTCGAGTGGAACAACGTCCGTCTGCTCCGGTGGCTGGGCAGCATCGAGCTCGTCGCCAGCATCGTCATGACAACGCTGCAAATCTACGGCGCGTCGATAGCCAACGAGCAGTTTGCCGTGAAAGGTTTCGCTCCCGACTATTTCAGCTATATCTCCACGATGGAGCTCAGCGTCGGTCTGGTAGCACTCATCGTGGCCGAAATCTTCGCCGTGGGCCTGAAGATGAAGGAAGAACAAGAGTTAACAATATAAGAGAGGTACGTATGGGAAAGATTATCGTAAACTTAGACGTAGAGATGGCCAAGCGGAAGGTGTCGCTCGGCGAACTGGCTGAGCGCGTCGGCCTGACGCAGGCCAACCTCTCGATACTGAAGACCGGCAAGGCCCGCGCCGTCCGCTTCACCACCTTAGAGGCTATCTGCCGCGAGCTGAACTGCCAGCCAGGCGACATCCTCGCATACGAGGAATGAAAGAGGAGAGAGGAGAGAGGAAAGAGGAGAGAGGAGAGAGAATGTGTTGCGTTTCACGCAAGTAAGAAGTAAGGAAGTAATGAAGGAAAAAATATAAAAAACATTAATTAATCACCCGACGTGTAGCTTTTCTGGCCCTCGCGCCG
>CAMORS010000018.1 GCA_946624005.1 uncultured Prevotella sp.
TGGCAAAAGATATTAAATTCAATATGGATGCCCGCGATCTGCTCAAGAATGGTGTCGATCAGCTGGCCAACGCAGTGAAGGTAACCCTCGGCCCGAAAGGTCGTAACGTCATCATCGAGAAGAAATTCGGTGCTCCGCAGATTACAAAGGACGGTGTCACCGTGGCAAAGGAAATAGAACTCGAGGACAAGTTCGAGAACACAGGTGCACAGCTGCTGAAGAGCGTGGCATCGAAGACAGGCGACGATGCCGGCGACGGTACCACAACGGCTACCATCCTGGCTCAGAGCATCATCAACGTTGGTCTGAAGAACGTCACCGCCGGTGCCAACCCGATGGACCTGAAGCGCGGTATCGACAAGGCTGTGAAGGCCGTCGTCGAGTATATCAAGCAGAATGCAGAGGTTGTCGGCGACAACTACGACAAGATTGAGCAGGTGGCCACTGTCAGCGCCAACAACGATCCCGAGATTGGTAAGCTCCTGGCCGACGCTATGCGCAAGGTGTCGAAAGACGGTGTCATCACCATCGAGGAGTCGAAGAGCCGCGACACACACATCGGTGTTGTCGAAGGTATGCAGTTCGACCGCGGCTATCTGAGCAGCTACTTCATGACCGATACTGACAAGATGGAGTGTCTGATGGATCATCCGCGCATCCTCATCTACGACAAGAAGATCTCCAGTCTGAAGGACCTCATGCCTGTGCTGCAGCCCGCTGCCGAGCAGGGTATTCCTCTTCTGATCATCGCAGAAGACGTTGACAGCGAGGCTCTGACAACACTCGTCGTTAACCGTCTGCGTGCCGGCCTGAAGGTATGCGCCGTGAAGGCTCCTGGCTTCGGCGACCGCCGCAAGGCCATGCTCGAAGATATCGCCGTGTTGACCGGCGGTCTCGTCATCAGCGAGGAGAAGGGCCTGAAGCTCGAGCAGGCTACGATGGACATGCTCGGAACGTGCGACAAGGTGGTCATCTCGAAAGACAATACCACCATCGTCAACGGCGGCGGACAGAAGGAAGCCATTGCCGACCGTGTCGCCCAGATCAAGAACGAGATAGAGAAGACCACCAGCTCGTACGACAAGGAGAAGCTGCAGGAGCGTCTGGCCAAGCTGGCCGGTGGCGTGGCTGTGCTCTACGTGGGTGCCAACAGCGAGGTGGAGATGAAGGAGAAGAAAGACCGCGTCGACGATGCCCTGTGCGCCACACGTGCTGCCATCGAGGAAGGTGTCGTTGCCGGAGGCGGTACCACCTATATCCGCGCCATCGAGGCCGTCAAGGCCGTCAAGGGCGAGAATGCCGACGAAGAGACGGGTATCAAGATCGTAGAGCGTGCCATCGAGGAGCCGCTGCGCCAGATTGTCATCAATGCCGGCGGCGAAGGTGCCGTCGTCGTTCAGAAGGTGCGCGAGGGTAAGGGCGACTTCGGTTACAATGCCCGCACCGACGAGTATGAAGACCTCCGCGAGGCAGGTGTCATCGATCCCGCCAAGGTGGCCCGCGTAGCCCTGGAGAACGCTGCCAGCATCGCCGGCATGTTCCTCACAACCGAATGTCTCATCGTCGACAAGCCAGAGCCTGCTCCCGCCATGCCGATGGGCGGAGCTCCTGGAATGGGAGGCATGATGTAATGAATCCATCTCTTAACCATAATCAGCGGGGAGAACCATCCGGCAGGATGGCCTCCCCGTTTTTGGCATCAACGCGTGCCGTGCTGGCTTTCGATGCCGACGACACGCTGTGGGACTGCCAGACCTATTTCGATGAGGCTGAAAGACAGATGAGCCAGCTGCTGAAACGCTTCGGCGACCGTCAGACGATAGCCGACGAGCTCTACCAGACGGAACGAAAGAACATCCGCCTGACAGGCTTCGGATGCAAGGCCTTCATCCTGTCGATGATAGAGACGGCACTCAGAGTGAGCAATCACCAGTTGAGCGGCGAGGAGATGGCAAAGGTGATGGAGGCCGGACGACAGACCCTCCTGTTGCCGGCAACGCCGCTACCTGGCGTCGAGCAGACGCTGCAATATCTCAGCGACACCGGCAAGTTCCGGATGATTCTGTTCACCAAAGGCGAGCTGCTCGACCAGCAGAACAAGTTGCAGCGCTCCGGGCTGGGCCGCTTCTTTGAGGAAGTGTACATTGTCTCTGACAAGACGGAGGAAGAATACCGCCATCTGTGTCGCCAGGAAGGCATACAGCCCGAGCAACTGACGATGGTGGGCAACTCGTTCAAGTCGGACATCCAGCCTGTCTTGCAGCTGGGCGGCCGCGGCTTCTACATCCCCTTCCACGCCACATGGCAGCTGGAGCAGACAGAAGAGTACGACCATCCGCAACTTGTGCGATTACAACAATTTGCCGATTTGCAACACTATTTTTAAAGAAGTTTTGCATCATAGTGACAGAAAAATTCTTGAATGTTTGTTCGGATGACTATTTTTTTGTAATTTTGCACCCGCTTTTAAATAGTTATTCGTAAATTCGTAAATTGTAAATCAATGAATATCTCATACAAATGGCTCAAGGAGTATGTCGACTTCGACTTGACACCGCAGCAGGTGTGCGACGCCTTGACTTCTGAAGGACTGGAAGTAGATGCACTGGAAGAGGTGCAAAGCATTCGTGGCGGACTGAAAGGACTCTATGTGGGCAAGGTGCTCACCTGCGAGATGCACCCCAACAGCGACCACCTGCACGTGACAACCGTCGACCTGGGACGCGACGTACCCTCGCAGATTGTCTGTGGCGCACCCAATGTGGCAGCAGGACAGAAGGTCATCGTGGCCGACCTCGGATGCACGCTCTACGACGGCGACAAGGAGTTCCAGATCAAGAAGTCGAAGCTCCGTGGCATCGACTCGTGCGGCATGATCTGTGCCGAAGACGAGATAGGCATCGGAACGAGCCACGAGGGCATCATGGTGCTGCCCGACGATGCACAGGTGGGACAGCCCGCAGCTGAATATTTCCACTTGGAGAGCGACTGGCTCATTGAGGTGGACATCACTGCCAACCGCGCCGATGCCCTCTCTCATTGGGGCGTGGCTCGCGACCTCTATGCATGGCTCAAGCAGAATGGCTACGAGACATCGCTCCACCGTCCGTCGTGCGACAAGTTCCATGTGGACAACGAAGACCTCAATATCGACGTTGAGATAGAGAACACCGAGGCCTGCAAGCGCTATGCTTGCGTGAGCATCTCGGGCTGCGAGGTGAAGGAAAGCCCCGACTGGCTCAAGAACAAGCTCACCACCATCGGCCTGCGCCCCATCAACAATATCGTTGACATCACCAACTACGTGATGATGGCCTACGGACAGCCGCTCCATTGCTTCGATGCCGACATGGTGACGGGCCGTAAGATTGTCGTCAAAACCATGCCCGAGGGAACACCCTTCGTGACGCTCGACGGTGTGGAGCACAAGCTCTCGGAGCGCGAACTCGCTATCTGCAACGCCGAGGAGCCGATGTGCATCGCCGGCGTGTTCGGCGGCAAGGGCAGTGGCACCTACGATACGACGCACAGCGTTGTCCTGGAAAGTGCCTACTTCCATCCCACATGGATCCGTAAGAGTGCACGTCGCCACGGACTGTCCACCGATGCTTCGTTCCGCTTCGAGCGCGGCATCGACCCCAACGGCACCATCTATGCCCTGAAACAGGCTGCCATCCTTTGTCAAGAACTGGCAGGCGGTAAGGTGAGCATGCAGATCAAGGATGTTTATCCCGCACCGCTGCCCGACTTCGAGGTCGACCTCAGCTACGACTATGTTCACCAGCTCGTAGGCAAGGAGATTCCCGTTGACACTATCAAGAGCATCGTCACCTCGCTCGAGATGCGCATCGTCGAAGAGCGTGAGGACGGACTGAAGCTCATGGTGCCGGCCTATCGCGTAGACGTGCAGCGCCCGTGCGATGTGGTGGAAGACATCCTTCGCGTGTATGGATATAATAATGTAGAGATACCGACGCAGCTGAAGTCGTCGCTCGTCATCAAGGGCGAGGAAGACCAGAAGCACCAGATGGAGAACCTCGTGGCCGAACAGCTCGTGGGCTGCGGCTTCAACGAGATACTGAACAACTCGCTAAGCAAATCGTCGTACTACGACGAGAATCAAGACATGGTGCGCATCTTCAACCCGCTGTCGTCCGACCTCGGCGTGATGCGTCAGACCCTGCTCTATGGCGGACTGGAAAGCATCGCCTATAATGCCAACCGCAAGAACGCCAACCTACGCTTCTTCGAGTTTGGCAACGTCTATTTCCACAACCAGGAGAAGGCCGACCCCGAGAACCCGATGAATGCCTACAAGGAAGAGAACCATCTGGGACTCTGGGTGACAGGCAAGCGCGTGGAAGGCTCCTGGGCTCATGCCGACGAGCAGAGTTCGTTCTTCGAGCTGAAAGCCTACGTGCTGAACGTGCTGCGCCGCATCGGACTGAGCTTTGGCAGCATCGTCTTCAAGGATGGGAAGAACCCTGCCTTCAGCAAGTCGATGGCCATCGAGAACCGTGGCGGAAAGCTCTTCGCCGAGATGGGCATCGTCAATGGCGAGCTGCAGAAGAAGTTCGGCATCGCGGGCGAGGTCTATTTCGCCGAGCTCAACTGGACACAGCTCGTCAAGGCTGTGCGCAAGAACCAGGTGCTCTACCACGAAATCAGCAAGTATCCTGCCGTCAGCCGCGACCTCGCCCTGCTGCTCGACAAGAGCGTGGAGTTTGCACAGGTGGAAGCCGTGGCCTATCAGAGCGAGCGCAAGATGCTCAAGAGCGTGGAGCTGTTTGATGTCTATGAGGGCAAGAACCTGCCGGCCGGCAAGAAGTCGTATGCCGTCAACTTCATCCTGCAGGACGAGCAGCGCACGCTCAACGACAAGCAGATAGAGGCCATCATGCAGAAAATCATCAACAACTTGAAGAAGCAACTGGGCGCAGAACTTCGATAGTATTCTGTCGTAACTTCGAAATATCGAAAATCATATAAAAATCAAAAAACAATGGGAAGAGCATTCGAATATCGTAAGGCTGCCAAGCTGAAGCGATGGGGCCACATGGCCAAGACTTTTACAAAAATTGGTAAGCAAATCGCTATCGCCGTGAAGGCTGGTGGTCCGGATCCTGACATGAACCCGGGTCTGCGCGCCATCATCGCCAATGCCAAGCGCGAGAACATGCCGAAGGACAACATCGAGCGCGCCATCAAGAACGCTATGGGCAAGGACCAGAGCGACTACAAGGAGGTAAACTACGAAGGCTACGGACCTCACGGCATCGCCATCTTCGTAGAGACGCTGACCGACAACACCACCCGCACGGTGGGCGATGTACGCTCGGTGTTCAACAAGTTCAACGGCAACCTTGGTACGCAGGGAAGTCTCGCCTTCCTCTTCGACCATAAGGCTGTGTTCACCTTCAAGCGCAAGGACGGCATCGATATGGATGAGCTGATACTGGACCTCATCGACTACAACGTGGAAGACGAGTACGACATCGACGAAGAAGAAGACAGCATCACCATCTATGGCGACCCGCAGAGCTTCGCAGCCATCCAGAAGCATCTGGAGGAGAATGGCTTCGAGGTGACAGGTGCTGAGTTCACCCGTATTCCGAACGACCTGAAGGACGTGACAGAAGAGCAGCGCGAGACCATCGACAAGATGGTGGAGAAGCTGGAAGACTTCGACGATGTGCAGACTGTCTACACCAACATGAAACCCGCCGAAGAATAACGGTCTGATAGCATGAAGCATATCACCTACCAAACGCAGGGTACCTGTTCAAAGCAGATCGACTTCGATATCGACGACGACGGACGTATCCGCAACCTACAGTTCCTTGGAGGATGCCACGGCAACCTCCAGGGAATCAGTCAGCTTGTCAACGGTATGCGCCCGGAAGACGTCAAGCAGCGTCTTGACGGCATCCGCTGCGGATATAAGAACACCAGTTGCCCCGACCAGCTCTGCCGCGCGTTGGACAACATCCCCTCATAAAAAATGCAATAGAGCAATATTGATATTTTTTTGCACCCACATAATCAAATACCTCATAAATCAAAAGTAATGAAAAAAGATCAGGTTATTTTCGACCTTATTGAGAAAGAGCACCAGCGCCAGCTGAAGGGCATGGAGCTCATCGCATCAGAGAACTTTGTTAGCGACCAGGTCATGCAGGCCATGGGGTCGTATTGTACCAACAAGTATGCCGAGGGTTATCCCGGCAAGCGCTACTATGGTGGATGCCAGGTGGTCGACGAGATTGAAAACCTCGCCATCGAGCGTGTATGCAAGCTCTTCGGCGCTGAGTATGCCAATGTGCAGCCTCACTCTGGCGCTCAGGCCAACGCTGCCGTGCTGCTCGCCGTGCTGAAACCCGGCGACACCTTCATGGGTATGAACCTCGACCATGGCGGCCATCTCTCGCATGGTTCGAAGGTGAACACCAGCGGTATTCTCTACAATCCCATCGGCTACAACCTCAACAAGGAGACGGGCCGCGTAGACTACGACGAGATGGAGCGCCTCGCCCTGGAACACAAGCCGAAGCTCATCATCGGTGGAGGTTCGGCCTACAGCCGCGAATGGGACTACAAGCGCATGCGCGAAATCGCCGACAAGGTGGGTGCGCTGTTCATGGTTGACATGGCACACCCCGCCGGACTTATCGCAGCCGGCCTGCTCGACAACCCTGTGAAGTATGCGCACATCGTCACATCGACAACCCATAAGACCCTGCGCGGTCCGCGTGGCGGTATCATCCTCATGGGTAAGGACTTCGAGAATCCTTGGGGACAGAAGACCCCGAAGGGTGTCACGAAGATGATGTCGACCATCCTCAACAGCGCTGTCTTCCCCGGACAGCAGGGCGGTCCGCTGGAGCATGTCATCGCCGCCAAGGCTGTCGCTTTCGGCGAGGCTCTGCAGCCGGAGTTCAAGGAGTGGGCCCTGCAGGTGAAGAAGAACGCTGCCGTACTGGCCGAAGAGCTGGTGAAGCGCGGCTTCCACATCGTCAGCGGTGGCACCGATAACCACTCGATGCTCGTCGACCTGCGCACGAAGTATCCCGAACTGACTGGTAAGGTGGCTGAGAACGCCCTCGTGGCTGCCGACATCACGGTGAACAAGAATATGGTTCCGTTCGACACGCGTTCGGCCTTCCAGACTTCTGGTTTGCGTCTTGGCACCCCTGCCATCACCACACGTGGTGCAAAGGAAGACCTGATGGTGCTCATCGCCGAGCTCATCGAGGAAGTTCTCAACGATCCGACCAACGAGGAAGTCATCGCCAAGGTTCGCGCTCGCGTCAACGAGACGATGAAGGATTATCCCCTCTTTGCCTACTAAGCCGCATCGCATATAACCAAAAGCAAGCCCCTGCAAGCGAACTATCTTGCAGGGGCTTGTTTGTGTCGTTTTACTATTTGGCTTCTGGCTTCGCTACCTCACTTTGTGCCTGACATACCAGGGATAGACCAAGAGAAGGTAGGACAGCAGGGCAACAGCCAATATCGTAAGGATGATGGTCTGGGTAAACGGACATCCGAACGAAAGAAATACTCCCAAAGCCACCCCTGTCTCCCACGACAGGAAGTAGGAACTCTGTGATGTTCCCCGCTGGCAATGGTTGCTCAGGTTGAGAAAGGTGGTCAGCAGATGGCATCCCGCCACACCAAGCGCAAAGCCTGTCATCAGGCCTGAAAGACATTGGCTCAGAGTTGCTGCGGATGTTGCCAGCAGAGTGGCACCGGCCATGACAATAAAGCCCACGGCGATGGCAATCCTCGGGTGGCCGTCGACTGATACCATCCTCCGTTCAAGCATCGAGCCCGCCACTCCTACGAGCATCATCAGATAAAACAGAATGGGGTGGGGGAGCGTTAAGCTGTAGCCCAATGCTGTACAGAAGCCTGCCAATATCAAAAACAAAGGCCAGGAGGCCGGTAGCAGAAAACGGTCGAGGCTGAAGTGGGGGTAGCTGTCGGACGGAGCACGGAAAGGGATAGGCACCATTTGGATGAGTACGACGGCCGCCACACACAACAATGCCATGGGCCAATAAGGACAAACCGTCGGAAGATAGCTGCCCATCAGCAATGCCATCAACGGGCCAAGGCACAGGGCTATTCGCCCGAACCACGCCGTGGCATGATTGGCACAGGTGCGCTGGAACGATTCGCAGACGTCGATGACCAAGGTGCTCGAAAGAACCATCTGGGCCAGTCCGAACATCGCACCCACAGCCATGCGCACAAGGGCAAACATCGCTGGTGAGATGTTCCATGACGTGATGTTCTGCTGCATCAGGCCGAAAAGCCACACGAAAGCAGCAAGAGACGCCACGGCAAGCTCGCAGACATGGTTGCGGCGATAGCGTTCGACGAGAAAGCTGCAAAGCGGACCAAGCAGGAACAGCCCGATGCCGTAGGCTCCCATGATACATCCCTTGGCGAAAGGGCTGAGTGGTTCGCTGCGCAGCCAACCCGCTGCTACGGCCATCATCATGTAGACAGCCGTCGTGAGCAGTACGTTGGCAAGACTCAGCGCCGCAAAACCCTTGTGCCACAAGGTGTTGTGCGTGGGGGTTGTCTGTGCATCCATTTGTTAGTAGGATTCCTCTTCAGAGGGGAAGTCGTTGTTCTTCACGTCGGTGACATATTGTCCGATGGCGTTGGTCATGATCTCGTTGAGGTCGCAGTAGCGGCGCAGGAAACGAGGGCTGAAACCACGGGTCTTGCCCAACATGTCGTCAACAACGAGAATCTGGCCGTCGGTATGCCCCCCTGCTCCGATACCGATGGTGGGGATGTGCAGATGGCGCGTCACCTGGTCGCCCAATGTGGCTGGTATCTTCTCTAAGACAACGGCGAAGCAACCGACATCGTCCAAGGCCATCGCGTCGGACATCAGTTTGTCGGCCTCGGCTTCTTCCTGAGCCCTGACGGCATACGTGCCAAACTTGTTGATGCTCTGAGGGGTCAGGCCGAGATGGCCCATCACGGGGATGCCGGCATCGAGGATGCCTTTGATGGTGTCGATAATCTCGATGCCGCCCTCCAGCTTCAAGGCGTCGCAACCGCTCTCCTTCATCATTCTGACGGCATTGGCCACACCTTCGTGGCGGTCTACCTGATAGCTGCCGAACGGCATGTCGCACACAACGAGGGCACGCTTCACACCACGCATGACAGAGCGTGCGTGGTAGATCATCTGGTCGACGGTCATAGGCAGCGTCGTGGCATTTCCGGCCATCACGTTGGAGGCGCTGTCGCCCACAAGGATGCCGTCGATGCCTGCACTGTCGACAATGCTTGCTGTGGTGTAGTCGTAGGAGGTGAGCATAGAGATTTTCTCACCGCGTTGTTTCATTTCAATGTAGCGATGTGTCGTCACTTTACGATTGTCGCTGACTAAGTATCCTGACATGTTCTTTTAATATAAAAAATGATTTGGGGTGCAAAGGTACGTAGATTTATTGGAAAGTACCAAAGATATCAATGATTTTCTGCACTTTTGCGTCGTGATAGTCGCTAATGACGTAGTCGCAGAGTGGTTGCAGGGCCTGAATGTCGTTTGTGGTTGCCAGTCCGACCACCGTCATCCCGGCATCGCGGCCCGAGCGGATGCCGTTGAAACTGTCCTCGAAGACGACACACTCTTGCTTCGACACCGACAGGCGTTCGGCTGCTGCCAGATAGCAGTCGGGGAAAGGCTTGCTGCGAGCAAAATCCTCGGCCGTCAAGATAATGTCGAACAGGTTCTTCAGGTGGGGATGGCAGCGGTAGACGTTGGCCATCTTTGCCTGGTTGCTACTGGTGACAATGGCTTTCAGTACACCCTTCGAGGATAACTGCGAAAGGAAATCGACGAACCCAGGAACAAAGGGAAATTCCATATTCCGTTCGAAGGCGTTCAGACGCTCGGTAAGCGCGCCGCGCTCGTCTTCAAGGCTACCGGTGAAATATTTTTCGAAGATCTGTCCTAACGTGCTCCCCTTGATGGCATGGGCCAGGCCTTCCTGTTCGGGGAAATAGCGGCGACACTCCGTTTCCCAGAAGATGGTGTATTGCGGCTCTGTGTCGAACACGACACCGTCGAGGTCGAAGAGAGCTGCCTTCTTTCGTTGGTTCATACTGAATCTTTTTCTTTTTACCGGCTGCAAAAGTACATAAAATATATAATAAATACGAATATTTTTGCGTTTTTCAGCACTTTCTATTAACTTTGCACCGAAATTATATGTATTTGCGGATGAAGAAATACCTTTTTGCACTGTTTTTCGTGGCTCTCATCATGGCGTGTGGTGGCAAACACCAAGGGGGCAATAGCACTCCGAACAACCTCAGCTGGGGTCTCGTGGAGCGCGATACGATCATCTTGCTCGGGTCACAGGGCGGGTCGCCGAAGGCTGAGCTGCACCTGAAGATACACTACATCAAGGATAAGGGATTCGAGCAGGTGAACGACTCGCTGCTTCGAGATGGCATGCTGGTACCCGACTATTTGTGGAACAATGACACGATGCTGACAGTGCGTCAGGCTGTCGATACGTACATACGGATGTTTGCCGACGACTATCGGCGCGACTATGGTGCTATGTATCGCAGTGACATGGGGCATGCCGAATCGTACAATGCGCAATTCTCGTGTCAGACAACCGTCGAGACAAGTCGCGACGGCATTGTCAACTATTTGGCCGAGACATTCTATTTTGGTGGCGGGCAGCATGGCGTAGAGATGCTCATGGCGAAGAACATAGACACGCGCAATGGGCATATTCTCAACAAGAACGACCTCTTCGTTCCTGGACATGAGGACAGACTGGCAGAGATGGTGGTCGAGCAACTATGCCAACAGCTTGGACTCAAGTCGCTCGATGAATTGCATTCCAAGGGCTTCTTCGTGGGCTTGGAACCATACGCCACCGACAACTTCATCGTTGGCCGCCATTCTGTCACATTCGTCTATGGCGACTCTGAGATAGCTCCACATGAAGAGGGCATCGTCCGTGTGGAGATAGCCAACAGTCAGCTCAAGGATCTCTTGCGCTGACCATACAATTAGATACTTTTATCCATACAAAAGAAGATATGCAACAGATACTGAAATACTTTCCTAACCTTGCCAGCGAGCAGATACGGCAATACGAGATGCTCCAAAGTCTCTATGAAGACTGGAATCAGAAGATTAATGTCATCTCTCGAAAAGACATCGATAATCTCTACGAGCACCATGTGCTACACTCGTTGGCCATCGCCAAAGCCGTCAGTTTCAGACCAGGAACAAGCATCCTCGACTTCGGTACGGGTGGAGGCTTCCCCGGCATTCCCCTGGCCATCATGTTTCCTGAATGCCAGTTTAAGCTGATTGACGGAACAGGAAAGAAAATCCGTGTGGCTACCGAAGTGGCACAAGCCATAGGTTTGAAGAATTGCCATCCCGAACAACGTCGTGGCGAAGATGAGCATGGGAAATACAACTATGTGGTGAGCCGAGCCGTTATGCCATTGCCCGATCTGGTGAAGATTGTGCGCAAGAACATCAGCAGTAAGCAGCTTAACGCCTTGCCAAACGGTGTCATCGTCTTGAAGGGTGGCGACGTACAGGCTGAAACCAATCCGTTCAAGAAACTCGTGGAGATAAACGATGTCCATGCCTGGTTCGACGAGGAATGGTTCAAGGAGAAACATCTCATCTACTTGCCCCTCTGAAAAAATTGGCTGACACCAACTCTTCCATCATCATCCATAACAACAAACTCAGAAAAATGCTGAACATCAAACGATTTGTGGTCAACCCCTTGCAGGAAAACTGCTTTGTGGTAAGCGACGAAACGCGCCAGTGCGTCATTATCGACTGCGGCGCCTGTTATGCCGATGAGTATGCGTCGATAGAAAAGTATATTTCCGACGAGCAGCTGACGCCACAACACCTGCTCTGTACACACGCTCACTTCGACCATTGCATGGGCAATGCATGGGTCGGTGAGACGTTCGGGCTACGACCGGAGCTCGGAGCCGACGACGAGTCATTGCTCAAAAAGCTCGGCAGCCAGGTGGAGATGTTGCTCGGTGTGAGGTTCGATGTCGAGATGCCGCAACCCGAAAGACTGCTTCACGACGGCGATACCATCAGCTTCGGTTCGCATCAGCTGGTGGTGAAAGCCACACCAGGACACACTCCGGGTGGACTCTGTTTCTACTGCGAGGCCGAGAAGGTGGTCTTCACAGGCGATACGCTCTTCCGGATGAGTATGGGTCGCACCGATCTTGAGGGCGGTAACTGGAACGACATACTGAACTCGCTCAACAACGTTATTGCTACGTTGCCCCCCGATGTTACTGCCTATTGCGGACACGGACCGGAAACTACCATCGGCTTTGAACTGAGATATAATCCCATCTTGCGCTGATAGAGAAAAATCGAGTTGACGAATGAACGATATTTTTTTAGGACATCAATGAGAGTAGCTAACATACATCCTACGGAGAAAATCGTGCTCGGTATCGACCCCGGTACCAATGTCATGGGCTATGGGGTTATCAGTGTTGTCGGGCAGAAGGCCCGGATGGTGGCTATGGGGGTCATCGACATGCGGCGAGAAAGCGATCCTTATCTGCGGTTGGGCAAAATCTTTGAGCGTGTCACCGGCATCATCGACGAATATCTGCCCGACGAGATGGCTATCGAGGCACCCTTCTTTGGCAAAAACGTACAGTCGATGCTCAAGCTCGGACGTGCACAGGGCGTGGCTATCGCAGCCGCCATCCACCATAGCGTGCCTATCCATGAGTATGCTCCGATGAAGATCAAGATGGCCATCACCGGCAACGGTTCGGCTTCAAAAGAGCAAGTGGCAGGCATGTTGGAACGACTCTTGAACCTCGACAAGCAGGACATGCCCAAGTTCATGGACGCCACCGATGCCTTGGGTGCTGCCTATTGCCACTTCATGCAGATGGGACGCCCCGAACGGCAGGCTCACTACAGCAGCTGGAAAGACTTTGCCAACAAGAACAGAGACAAAGTGTCAGGGCAGTGACACACTGGCACAACCTTTGCAATGTCCATGTGTAAGATGGCGCTTACCTTGGCAGTACATATATATAAATAGGTATTTAATAATATAATGAACAATCAGTTTTCACCAAACGTATCACAGATTCTTGCCTTCAGCAGGGAGGAAGCGGCACGACTCGAAAGTACGACGGTCGGACCAGAGCATCTGCTCCTTGGCATCCTGCGTAACAAGAATGGTGCTGTGCGACAGATGTTGGACATCTATGGCATTGACATTCGGACGATAAAAGGCGAGCTGGAGCAGAAGATACGCGAGGATACTCACAAATACGACGTGCTCTACCATGAGTTGGTGCTCAACGAGAAGGCCAGCAATATTCTCAAACTGGCCGTCCTCGAGGCGCGCATGCAGGCCCGAACGTCGATAGAAGAACAACATCTGCTGTTGGCCATCCTTCATGACCAGGTGGGCAACGGCGCAAAAACAGTTTTGGAAATGAACAATATGAACTACGAAGACGCTGTGAAATATTTTTCAAAGAATAAGGAAAACATCCGCACGACCAATGGCATCGGCCTCTCTGACGAGGACGACGAGGAGGACGTGAAAGATGCAGCCGGCGAAAACGCCCAGGCAGGCAGTCAGCAAAAAGGTGGCACGACGACCACCCGTACCCGTCGGGGCGACGGCAAGACACCCGTGCTCGACAACTTCAGCACCGACCTGACAAAGGCTGCTGCCGAGGAGGTGCTTGATCCTGTTGTGGGTCGCGAGAACGAGATACAGCGCGTCATCGAGATTCTTGGGCGCAGAAAGAAGAACAACCCCATCCTCATCGGAGAGCCTGGCGTAGGAAAGAGTGCCATCGTGGAGGGCTTGGCGCAGATGATTGTCAAGCACCGAACATCACCCATCCTCTTCAACAAGCGACTTGTCAATCTCGACATGACGAGCATTGTGGCCGGAACAAAGTATCGCGGACAGTTTGAAGAACGTATGAAAGCGCTGGTCAAAGAACTTGAAGCCAACCCGGACATCATCGTATTCATGGACGAGATTCATACGCTCATCGGAGCCGGGTCGGCTGCCGGTACGATGGATGCTGCCAATATTCTCAAACCCGCCTTGGCACGAGGCACCATCCAGTGTATCGGTGCTACGACACTCGACGAGTATCGCAACTCCATTGAGAAGGATGGTGCGCTGGAACGCCGATTCCAGAAAGTCATCGTCGAACCCACGACGGCTGAACAGACGCTGGAAATTCTGAACAATATCAAACAGCGCTACGAGGAACATCACCACGTCAGCTACACCGACGATGCCATTAAGGCGTGCGTCAAACTGACAGAGCGGTATGTCACCGACCGCTTCTTCCCTGATAAGGCCATCGACGCCCTCGACGAGGTCGGCTCGAAAGTGCATCTGAAGCATGCTGACGTGCCGCCAGAAATCATCCAGTTGGAGAAGGAAATAGCCTCTATCGTAGAGAAAAAGAAGATGGCGGCCAAGAACCAGAACTTCGAACTTGCAGCCGGACTGCGCGACAAGCAGGCACGCCTTGAGGAGGAACTGAGGCAGCTGCAGGATTCATGGCAGAACAGCAGTGGCAGTCAACGAGACACGGTGACCGAGGATGATGTGGCCAACGTGGTGTCGATGATGACGGGCGTGCCCGTACAACGTGTGGCTCAGGCCGAGGGTATCCAGCTGAAGAACCTTGCCGGCGACCTGAAGAAGGCTGTCATTGCCCAAGATGGTGCCATCGAAAAGATGGTGAAAGCCATCCAGCGTAATCGTGTCGGACTGAAAGACCCGCGGCATCCCATCGGTACATTCATGTTCCTCGGCCCGACAGGTGTCGGTAAGACTTACCTCGCCAAGAAACTCGCCGAGCGGATGTTCG
This sequence comes from uncultured Prevotella sp., assembly GCA_946624005.1. Classification (GTDB taxonomy): domain Bacteria; phylum Bacteroidota; class Bacteroidia; order Bacteroidales; family Bacteroidaceae; genus Prevotella. Next base: position 14,929 of record CAMORS010000018.1, read on the forward strand.
GCAGCGACGATGCCCTCATCCGCATCGATATGAGCGAATATTCGGAGAGCTTCAACACCTCGCGTCTCATCGGTGCTCCTCCGGGATATGTGGGATATGAAGAGGGAGGACAGCTCACCGAGCGCGTACGCCGCCGTCCTTACTCCATTGTCCTGCTCGACGAGATAGAGAAAGCCCATGGCAACGTGTTCAATATGCTGCTGCAGGTGCTCGACGAAGGACGTCTGACCGATGGCAACGGCCGTCTGGTCGACTTCCGCAACACGGTCATCATCATGACCAGTAATGCGGGAACACGCCAGCTGAAGGAATTCGGGCGTGGCGTAGGCTTCACGGCCGGCAACCGCAACGGGCTGGCTCTCGACGAGAGCGACAAGCAGTATGCCCGTAGCATTATACAGAAGAGCCTGAGCAAGCAGTTCGCTCCGGAGTTCCTCAACCGCCTCGACGAGATTATCACCTTCGACCAGCTCGACCTCGCAGCCATCAAGAAGATTATCGACATCGAACTGGTAGAACTCTATAAGCGCGTCGAACAGATGGGCTACCACCTTATGCTGACCGACGCAGCCAAGGAGTTTGTTGCCTCGAAAGGCTACGACGTTCAGTTCGGCGCACGTCCTTTGAAGCGTGCCATACAGACTTATATCGAGGATGGTGTGTGTGAAATGCTGCTCAACGACGAACTGACTGTCGGTGACACTATCACGGCAGATAAAGTGGTCGATAAAGAGGAGCTGTGCTTTCATCACCAACAGCAACTGCAAGAAGCATGAAAACCTTCCCAACATATTTTTCCAAGATGGGTTTGATACGGCTTAGCCGCGTCAAACCCATCTTTGTGCCATACTGTATTGTTGCTCTCTTCATGGCTTCTTTCATGACAGCCTGCCACCAAAAAGTAGATGGCACACAAGAGCAACTCGCAGAGACGATAGACAGCTTCGCCTATCACTATTTCAACTACCATCTGCCACAAGCCCTTCGCTTCTGTACGCCAGAGTCGGAAAAATGGTTACGTTATATGGCATCGAATGTCAGACAGGCTGATGTTGATGTGCTTCGTGCCCAAGAGGAAGAGGCTGAGATTTCTTATGACATGCCAGAAACGCTGGAGACAGACACTTTGGCACTGGTCCACCTGACCGTCAATAACCACTTTGTCAAGGATTCCATTGGCAAGACAGGCCATTTCGCTGGCGAGACGCGCTACGACATCTTGGTGGTGAAACGTCAGGGCAAGTGGGTTGTCAACCTGCCTCAGCAGCTGGCTCCCATCAAATAGACAACCGAGAAGTAGAGTTGTGCCGCAGCGATATAGAGCAGGATGTATGGCGAAGCCGCCGCGATGCCTTGGCAAGCTGCACGATAAGCCGATGCTATGCTGGGCAGTGTGCCCACGATGCCTCCGTATGTGCACGACGCAATACTGACAGAAAAGGCAACGACAGGCACCAGGCAAGCGCTGAAGCTACTGGGAAACAATTCGCCGGAAGCACTGCGCAGGATGGCATTGGGCGTCAGCGTCAGGAAGAGCATGACAATGATGATGACCACCAATTCCGTTAGCACGGCTGCCAGCGCAATGTTGCGCCGGTAGCCGTTTCTGTTTTGTGAATGGCCGGCTGGTATGCCTCTCCTCGGCAGTGACAGCAGTCCGCTCGCCCTGAACAGTCCTGCCGCTACAGCCAAGAGCAGCATCCATGCCAACAAGGGGGTGGACACCATCTCCACGAAATGGCCCATGAACCAACGGATGCCCTCGCTGCTGATGAGCGAGCGCACCTGGGTGTGCTCTACCGTGGCGTTGACCATCCACGAAACGATGACGAGCAGCAGCTGTGCAGCACAGAGGGTGAGGAACAGCCGTCCGGCCCATACTGTCTTTTTATTCTTCATCAGGCATCAGGTTGTCAAGGTCGAGGATGCGCAGCTCCAAGGCTTTCACCACCAGACGGGTGGCATTGACTCCCGTGCCGCGGTCGCTGTCGGGGAAGAGTTTCTGGATGAGCTCGTTCTGTCGCTTCTCCAAGCTTTTCACGCCGAAGGGCATACCGCGCAGGTTGGTGATCTGCTCCTTGGTGTAGCCCAAAGCCAGATGGCGCAGGAAGCGTTCGTCGTATTCGTCAATCTCGTAGTTGACCAAGGCTTCTTGCCGCATGAGCTCTGAGCCCACGCTATGCTTGAAGCGGTCGACAATCTTTTCGAGGATGGGTTGGTTGAACACCATCTTCTTGCCTTGCATCACACACGACACGTCGGCCCGTGTCAGCAGTTCGCCGCTCTTGAGGCAGATGCCGTCGCAACCTGCATCGAGCACATCCACCCACAGCTTTTCGTTGAGTACCTCGCCGGTGAAGATGAGCACTTTCACCTTCGGATACGACTCCTTGGTGTGTCGGCAAATCTCGACACCCACGGTGGTGCTGCCGCCCAGACCAAGGTCGAGCAGCACCAGGTCGGGCGTATTGCTCTTGATGAGTCGCCAGTATTGCGTCTCGTTCTCGGCCGTTCCAATGATTTCGGCCTCGGGGATGTCGTTACGGAAGATGCCTTCAGTGCCTTTCAGTTCGAGAGGAACATCCTCCACGATGATGACTTTGAATTTTTCCAGTTTCATTTTTATTGTAGCTTATTTCGTTATTGCGGTATGTCGTGATAGCTCGTTTGAGCCTTTTGCCAGGGTGATGCGGAAGATGGTCGACCCGTCGTCGGCGCGGTCGGCCACGATGCCGCATCCCCTGAGATTGGTACTCTCGCTGTTGTCGCGCAGAATCTGGCGGCATATCAGCAGTGGGATGTTCTGCATCGACGGCACGAAGAAGTCGCGATGGGGTAGGCTCGGCATGGTCAGCAGCACTCTGACATAGCGGTCGTCGGTGGCCTCTATCTGGGGGAAGAGTTGCTTCTGGCCCGACTGCCGCTTGAGCAGTTCGAAGAGATAGCGTAGCATGACGTCGTCTCCTCTGACGATGACGCCGTCAGCCTCTGAGCCAATAATCTGTGCTATCTCTATCTTTCGGCATGCCGGACGAATACCCTCCACCTGTCGCATGGCCTGTGCCGAGAGGATGGTGTACAGCTCCTTGTAGTAGGCCAGCAGCTCGCGGATGGCCTGCAGGTGCTGGTCGGTGCCGTCGATGAGCTGTCCGATGCGCGAGGGATAGTACATCGTCTCGTGCTTCAGGGTGCTCAGGCAGTTGTCGAGCACGTTGTTGCTGATGTGCAGCTTCAGGTCTTCATATTCGGTGCGGCGCAGTTCGTCTTCTGCCAGTTCGATGCTTAGCTGCTGGTCGCGCTCCGTCTCGACGGCACGCTGCAGGGCTTCGCGTATCTGCATGACGATGCCTTGCAGCTGTTGCGGCATGTTGAAGCGTGCGAGTTGCTCGTCGAGTGCGGCAAGCTTCTCTTCGGCATTGAGGTCGCTGAGCAGCATGTTGTTGATGTGTTCCACCTGTTCGACACAGACGCGGAAGAAGATGCGGTGGCGCTCGTAGAGCAGATAATAGGCCATGACGATGGCTATGAGCAATCCGATGAGCAGGGCCACGGCGATGGTCTTGTTGGTTTCCTGGCGTTGCAGGGTCTGAACGTATTCTCCAAGATGTTTGTCGGCCGACTTCTCTTTATATAATAAGGTATAGATGCGGTTGTTCTGCTGGTAGACATCCCACAGGTGGAGGGCCAAGGCCGATACGGCTATCTCGTTGCGAAGGAAGACGATGAGGTCGTAGTCGATATCAAAGCCTTGGTGGAACCACTGCAGTTCGAGCGGTTCGGTCGAATTGCTGTTGTTTTCCCGAACGGCATCGGGGCCATATTCGTCGGCTACATCCTGATAGATATGTGCCAGAGCCCTGTTGGCAAAGTCGATGGCCTCGCCGTAGCGGTTGGTAATGTTGCATTGATAAGTGCTGTCGGCCAGGATCATGGCCTCCTGCATGTCGGGCGACAGTCGTGGCTCTTGGTTTGTCTCCTGAGCTGTTGCAGCCGATGGGTATGTGCCGAAGAGCAGCGCCGAGACACCCAGCAGAAGGGCAGTGACGGCCTTGGCGACACCTATGGGCAGTCGGAACGAGAACCGGCTTCCCTTCCCTTTTTGGCTTTCTGCCTGGATGGTGCAGACGCGGAAGAGCTGGCTCGTCTTGCGGTATTTCTCGATGATGCCCTTGCAGTTGAGCAGTCCGAAGCCATGCCCGCTGTGTATCTTGTGGTCGAAAAGCTCGCCGAGCTGTTCTTCGTCCATCCCTTCGCCGTTGTCTTCCACGGCTATCTCCACATAGTCGTCCGTCTGATGGCTGCTGACGATCACTCTTCCTCCCCTTGGCGTGAACTTCTGCGCGTTGTCGGCCATCGTGTTGATCATGAAGAGGGTCAGGATGCGGTCGGCCTTCACCACATTGTCGGTGGGTTCTACGACGAGGTCGATGCCCTTCAGCTGGAAGGCCATGCGGCTGCGTGCCACGATGTCGAAGACATCCTGTACGCGGAAACTTTCCACCTTGAGTGACAGTTGGCCCTGCCTGAGCTGTATCCACTCGGTCAGCACGGCGTTGTATTCGTTGATTTTTTCTGTCAGTTCGGTCAGATATTGGTAGCGTGCCTGTCGGGTTTGTGGTGTCTCCTGCCGGTCGATGAGGCAGTTCACCTCGTTGGTCATGCGGTCGATGAGCGGCGTCACACTGTTGACGAGGAACACCTTGGCACGGTTTTCCACATAGCGCCGCTTGTTGTTCTCAACGAGCAGCCGACCCAGCTGACAAGTCTCGTTGACCTCTTCGTAGCGTTCGTTCAGGTTGTTGAGGTAGCGCGAGTTCTTCTCTTCCCATTCGCGCAGCGGTTGCAGGAGGTTCTCGATGGGGTTGCGGCGCATCTTCCTTCTGCGCAGATAGTCGAAGAGGAAGATGGACGACACCACGAGCACAATCATCATCAGCACGCCGCCGATCATCCAGTTGAGCTGTGTGCTGTTGAGGGCCAGCCGGTCGGCTCGTGCCTCGAGCTGCCGGTCTTGTCGGGTCTGCTCTTGCAGGTCGATGTAGATGGTGCGGTTTTCGTCGCTGTGCAGCTTGTCGTCGATGGCCGAGTAGGTGAGCGACAGCTTCTCGCGGATGCTTGCCACGAGGTCGGGGGCTTGATAGACGGCGGTGTCGGCCAATGCCTTCTCTAAGTAGTAGCCCGACGCGTTGTAGTCGCCCAGGGCCCAATAGCAGGAGGCCAGCGTGCGGTAGGAACCTGCCACCTGATAGACATCGCCATACTGTTGGAACATGTAGAGCGACTTTTCTGCCAGATAGCCCGCCAGCATCGAGTCGGGAACGTGTTCGGGGTTGATGAACTTCATGGCCGGCAGGTTGTCTATCATGAGTTGCTGCGCCACCTCCATGTCGGAGAGATGTTCGCTCATGGCCTGCATCGAGTTGGCCTTCCAGTAGGTGATGCCGGCTGCCGAGGCGAGCTGGAAGCAGTACATCAGGTAGTCCCACTCTTGCTGGGCTGTCTCCTGGCGGGTCTTTCCGTGGATGATACCGCCGGCTCCCACCTGATAAAGGTAGTTGAGGTGTTGTGCTGTGTCGCCCTCTATCTCTCTTGTGTCGATGCGCAACAGCTCGTCGGACGAGTTTTGTTCCAATCCGACATAATAATAATAGGTAGAGACGACGCAGGCCAGCTCGCTCCGAGCGTAGGCCATCCTGCGCTGTTGCCGCTCGCTGAGTCGGTCTTTCTCCTCGTCGATGCGGTTGAGTGCCTGCTTGGCCAGCTCATAGTATTCGTAGAATTCCTTGTTGCGCGACTCGCGCTGACAGAGTCTCATCTGCTGGATGGCACACACCAGCAGCTCTATCTGGTTGCCCGTCAGAGGGCCGATGCTGTCGAGTTGCTGCCGCGCATCGTCATAGCGCATGCGGGCAATGCTGACGAAAGCCAGGTTGTTCAGCGCTTCTGCCTGTCCGTCGTCGTAGCTGTTGTCGCGTGCTATGTTGAGGGCCTGCCGGGCATACAGCTTGGTAGAGTCCAGGCTGCGGTAGTGGAAGTAATACGATTTCTGGTTCAGCTCGTCGACATTCGCCTTCTCGCGTGGTCTGCAAGCTGAAAAAAGAAGCAGGCCCAACAGGCATAATAGTCCTATTGGGCCATGCAGCATACGTTGGTTATGCCTTCGCCTTGGCAATGTATCCGAGTGCCTCCTTGCACTTGTCGGTGACATACTGCCAGTCTTGGGCGGCCACCTTGTCCTTGGGGAACAGCTTCGAGCCCATGCCCACGCAGTAGACGCCGGCCTTGAACCAAGCCTTCAGGTTTTCTTCGTCGGGCGAAACACCGCCGGTCACCATAATCTTCGACCAGGGCATCGGTGCCTTCAGGCCCTTCACCATGTTCGGTCCGACAACGTCGCCGGGGAACACTTTCGTCAGGTCGCAACCCAATTCCTGGGCCTTGCCTATCTCGGAGACGGTCATGCAGCCCGGGCAGTAGGGCACCAGACGGCGGTTGCAGACGGGTGCTATCTCGGGATTGAAGAGCGGACCCACCACGAAGCAGGCTCCCAGTTGCAGGTACATGGCTGCTGTCGGTGCGTCGACGACGGAACCGATGCCTAAAGCCAGTTCGGGACATTCAGCGTCGGCCCACTTCACCAAGCTGCCGAACACCTCTTGGGCGAAGTCGCCGCGGTTGGTAAACTCGAATGCGCGCACACCGCCTTCATAGCAGGCTTTCACCACATTCTTACATACTTCCAAGTCTTTGTGATAGAACACCGGCACCATGCCCGTCTGTCCTATTTTGGCCATGACGGCCAGTTTATCGAATTTTGCCATACTTATGCTTTATATTCGCGCTTGAGGTAGAGCGTGCATTGATCTACACCGACCAATTCCCAACCTTCGAAGCCCAGTTCGTTGAGTTTTTTCTCCGTTCCAATCAGCGAAGTCAATACTTTATATTCGTACTGTTTCATACTTGCCTTATGTTAGGTTAACGCTGTACACGTCCGCTGGCATTACCTGCTGCAAGGGCTTCCACCTCGTCGATGCTCACCAGGTTGAAGTCGCCATTGATAGTATGCTTCAGCGCGCTGGCGGCAACGGCAAACTCCAGGGCCTCGCCCTGAGTCGGCTTGGTGAGCAGTCCGTGTATGAGTCCACCCGAGAACGAGTCGCCACCGCCCACACGGTCGATGATGGGGTTCACCTCGTAGCGCTTCGACTGGTAGAACTCCTTACCGTCGTAGATAAGGGCTTTCCAGCCGTTGAACGTTGCCGAGAAGCTCTCGCGCAGCGTAGAGACGACATACTTGAAGCCGAACTCTTCCTTCATCTGGCGGAAAATCTTCTCGTAGCCGGCAGCGTCGGTCTTGCCGCCCTCTACATCGGCATCGGGCTTGAAGCCCAAGCAGAGCTCGGCATCTTCTTCGTTGCCGATACAGACATCGACATATTGCATCAGCGGACGCATGATGCTGATAGCCTTCTCGCTGGTCCACAGCTTCTTGCGGAAGTTCAGGTCCACCGACACCATCACTCCATGGCGCTTGGCTGCCTCACAGGCCAGACGGGTCAGCTCGGCAGCATTGTCGCTGATAGCGGGTGTGATGCCGCTCCAGTGGAACCACTGTGCACCCTCCATAATCTTGTCGAAGTCGAACTCTTCTGGCTTTGCCTCGGCAATGGCGCTGTGGGCACGGTCGTAGATCACCTTCGACGGGCGCATCGATGCTCCTGTCTCGGCATAGTAAAGACCTACGCGGTCGCCGCCACGAACGATGTACTGCGTGTCCACACCATAGCGGCGCAGTGCGTTGACGGCTATCTGTCCGATCTCGTGCTTTGGTAGCTTCGACACGAAGCAAGCCTCATGACCATAGTTGGCCACGCTCACTGCCACGTTGGCCTCGCCGCCGCCGGGGATGATACGAAATGAATCACTCTGGATAAAACGGTTGTTTCCCTCGGGGGAAAGGCGAAGCATAATCTCGCCCAATGTGATAATTCTCGACATATTCTTTCAATGATTGATGTATAATTATTTTTTTTGTAGGCTACAAAATTACGCTTTCTGCGCCAAATTCCCAAGTCTTTTTCTTTTTTTTATTGATTATTTGGCAAAAAAAACGCTGTGCTTTCGCACAATTCAAAAAATATTACTACATTTGCATGCAAATTCAGCATGCTGCTGCCTATTTGCTCCAAAATAACTACTCGAATACAATAGGTAAGAATGGTACAGAAAATCAGGATAAAAGATATTGCAGAGAAGTCGGGTGTCTCTGTTGGCACCGTCGACCGCATCTTGCACAACCGCCCCAACGTATCGAAAAAAGCACGCGAGAAGGTGGAACAGGTGATGAAGGAAATCAACTATCGCCCCAACCGCTATGCCAGTGCGCTGGCTTACAACAAGCAGTACACCTTCTTCATCATCATGCCACAGCACGAGCGGGAGGCCTACTGGCAAGAGGTGGAAGAGGGGGCGAAGCGAGCATGCGAGGCAATGACCGACTTCCACGTCGACTTGCAGATCAAGTATTTCACGCGGTTCGACGCCGCATCGTATGCCGAAACGTTCCAGCAGGTCATCGACAGCCAGCCCAATGGGGTTGTTGTCGTACCGTCAGAACTGGAGCTCACCAAGCCCTACACCGACATGCTGCACGAGCGCGACATTCCTTTCGTCTTGCTCGACTCGTATTATCCTGAGCTCAAGCCCCTTTCGTTCTTCGGACAAGACCCCATCAGCAGTGGGTCGTTTGCCGCGCGCATCCTCATGCTCATCGCTTATGGAGAAACCGAAATCATGCTCATGAAGCAGACCAAAGACGGCAAGGCGGCCAGCAATCAGCAAGCCCTGCGCGAGGAGGGATTCCGCCAGTATATGGCCGACCACTTTCCCGCCATCCGCATCGTCGACTTCGAGCTGCCGCAGACGTTCGAACAGAGCGAGATCGACAGCCATCTCGACCGCTTCTTTGCCGAACATCCCGACGTCCACCATTGCATCACGATGAGCTCAAGGGCTCATTTCGTGGGCACCTATCTGCTGCGAAACAACCGTCGCGACATACAGATCATGGGCTACGATATGGTCAACCAAAACGCGCGATGCCTGCGCGAAGGCTCCATTTCGTTCCTGATCGCCCAGCATGCCTTCGTGCAAGGTCACGGCTGCGTCGATACGCTCTTCAAGGCTATTGTGCTGAAACAAGAGGTGGTGTCCGTCAACTATATGCCCATCGAACTGCTCACGCCCGAGAATGTCGACTTCTATCGTCGTACGCTGATATAGGACACCGTTGCCATCTGCCGCGTTTGGCATCGCTATCTGCCGTGTTTGCCAACGCTAAATGACGCGTTTCGCCATGCAATCTGCGGCATATTGCAACACTACATTAATAAAGTAGTCCGACTACATTAATAAAGTAGTCGCACTACATTAATAAGGTAGTCTGACTACATTAATAATGTAGTATCGCCGTCAGACGCATATTGCACATCAAAAAGCATCAAACAACAACATACATCAACAATGGAAACGCAGAAATACATCAAGATCAACCCGGCCGACTCGGTCGTTGTTTGCCTCTCGCCAATGAAGAAGGGTGAGACCGTAGCCGTCGATGGCGTAGTGATAACGCTCTTGCAGGACACACCCGCAGGACACAAGGTGTTAATAAAGGATACGCGCGCTGGCGAGGACATCATCAAATATGGCTATCCCATCGGTCATGCCACTGAAGACTTGGTGGCTGGCCAGTGGGTCAACGAGCATAATCTCAAGACCAATCTCGCAGGTACGCTCTCCTACGAATACCACCCCGTTCCCGAGGTGGCTGAGGCATCCCAAGGTTCCGAAAGTCGCTGTAGCACAGCGTCTCCCCCTTCTCCCCAGGGTTGCGTAAGTCGCTGTAGCACGCCGGAAGCCCCTTCTCCCCAGGGTCGCGTAAGTCGCTGTAGTACAGCGACACCCCCTGCCCCTCCTTCTTTCATGGGCTATCAGCGCAAGAACGGCGAGGTTGGCATCCGCAACGAGATATGGATCGTGCCCACCGTAGGTTGTGTCAATGGCATCGCCGAACGGCTGGTTCACATGCTTCACAATGAGACTCACCTCGAAGGCATCGACGCCATCCATGCTTGGCACCACAATTTCGGGTGCTCACAGCTCAGCGGCGACCACGAGAACACACGCAAGGTGCTGCGCGACATCGTGCTGCATCCCAATGCTGGAGCGGTCCTCGTACTCGGTTTAGGATGTGAGAACAACCAGCCGGAAGCCTTCATGGAGACGCTTGGCGACTACGACAAGGAGCGTATCCGCCTGCTCGTCACGCAACAGGTGGAGGGCGACGAGACGGAGGCCGCAATGAATATCTTGCGCGAGCTCTACAATCTGGCGAAGAACGACCGACGGACGGAATGTCCCATCAGCCGACTGCGCATCGGATTGAAATGCGGAGGCTCCGACGGTCTGAGTGGCATCACGGCCAATCCGCTCGTGGGAGAGTTCTCCGACTATCTCGTCTCTCAGGGTGGAACGACCATTCTCACCGAGGTGCCCGAGATGTTTGGTGCCGAAACCATCCTGATGAACCGTTGTAAGACGCGCGAGCTATTCGACCAGACGGTCACTCTCATCAACGACTTCAAGGAGTATTTCCTCAGTCACGGCGAGCCTGTCGGCGAGAATCCCTCACCGGGCAACAAGGCTGGCGGTATCTCCACGCTCGAAGACAAGGCACTCGGTTGCACGCAGAAGTGCGGAAAGGCCCTCGTCAGTGGTGTCTTGGCGTATGGCGATCGTCTGCAGACCGACGGCCTGAACCTTCTCTCTGCTCCTGGCAACGACCTCGTGGCTGCCACCGCCCTGGCTGCTGCGGGCTGCCAGATGGTGCTCTTCACCACAGGACGCGGCACGCCCTTCGGCACCTTCATCCCCACAATGAAGATTTCCACCAACTCGACGCTCTTCCAGCGTAAGCCCAACTGGATCGACTTCAATGCCGGCCGACTGGCTGAAGGCACACCGATGGCCGATGTGCTGAGCGATTTCATCGCGAAAGTCATCGCCGTCGCCAATGGCGAACCCACTCGCAACGAGGCCAACGGCTACAGCGAGATTGCCATCTTCAAGAACGGCGTCACCCTCTGACCGCCCTCCCCAGAGGCTTCATCATGCCTCCCCCAGGTTCAGTACGTCGCTGTTCTGTCCCCTCTAATTGCCTCCCCCAGGTTCAGTACGTCGCTGTCTGTCCTCTCTGATTGCCTCCCCCAGGTCCAGTACGTTGCTGTTCTGTCCCCTCTAATTGCCTCCCCCAGGTTCAGTACGTCGCTGTATTACAGCGACATAACCCCCAAAAGCCATGCCCAATATCATCAACCGCAACCTCTTCCGCCTGCTCCGCATCGGAGCCTTCCACACCACAGAGACACTGGAGCCCATGTCAGCCTTCAAGTGGCAACGCCTTATCCAGATAGCTGAAAAGCAGGATGTCGTTCCCTTTATCCGTCAGGCAGCTCCACAAGCTCCCCAGTTGTTCCCATCAGCTCTCCCCTCCTTTGGAGGGGCAGGGGGAGGTCTCCCCTCTGTCGACGACTATGTCGCAGCCATTGCCGAGGCCGATCCGGAGCTCTCGAACATTCTGTTGAAATGGAAGATGAAGCGGATGAAAAAACATGAAGAGCAGAACCAGGAGTCGACACCAGAAACGTGGCAACTCCTGCAACTGCTCATCAACAACGTCAACCAGACGCTCACGCAGGGCATCTCGCTCCGTGGCATCATCGAGCTGGGCCGCTTTCTCCGGCAGAAAGGGCAGAATGTTGATTTCGTGCAGGTGGAGAACTGGCTCCATCGCCTCGACATGATGCGCATGGCTGCCCTGCAGGGTAGCATCCTTGTCAACCTCTTCAACTTCGACGACGACGAGCTGCCCTTCATGCACCAGCAGGAGAAGGCAGCCATGAAGCTCGTGGAGCGCTCCCTCTCGCATACGGCAGCCGACACGGCCGAGAACTGGCATTTCCGCATGCGCACCAACGGCATGGTTCAAAACAACAGCAAAGTGCTTCGACGCAACCTCCGCCGCAGCTTCAAGTTCATGCGCTTCAATCCCATCGAGACCACCAGCAACTTCATGGCCAACTTCGCCAAGACCCTCGCCGAGATAGAAGAGTAGCAAGATGTCTTAGCTACAGTCTCCTATCACGAGGTGTTGCTGTGTTCTGATTCGTTTTCTTTGTGTATCGAGGCTGCCTGCTTTTTATTTGTTCTGCCGCAACTTCTCGGTGTATTCGTCTACGCGGCGCATCTCTTGCGGGATGTCGATGCGCTGCGGGCAATGGGGCACACAATGGCCGCAACCGATGCAATGGCTGGCCTGGCGGAGCTTGGGAACGGAACGGTCGTAGCCGATGAGGAAGGCCCGGCGGCGGCGCCAGTACTCGGGATCGCCCTTGCGCTCCTCAGGATCGCGCTCTACGTTGGCCAGGTTGCCGTCCTTGATACATTTATTATAATGCGCGAAGATGGCCGGGATGTTCAGCCCGTAGGGGCAGGGCATACAGTAGTTGCACTCGTTGCAGGGAATGGTATTCAGGTTGTAGATGTCCTCGGCTATCTCCATGAGGAAGGCATCCTCTTCTTTCGAGATGGGTTTCAGCGGAGCAAGCGACGTGATATTGTCGCGCAGGTGCTCCATATAGGTCATGCCGCTGAGCACGGTGAGTACGCCATCGGGTGTGCCGGCATAGCGGAAGGCCCAGCTGGCCACACTACGTTCCGGCTCGCGCTGCTTCATCTTTGCCACGATAGGATCTGGCACGTTGGCCAGTCGGCCGCCAAGCAGAGGCTCCATGATGACGGCTGGTATGCCGCGCTTCTTCAGTTCGCCGTAGAGATAGACGGCATCGGTGTTGTCTTCGTTAATCTCGTTGGCCCATTGCCAGTCGAGGTAATTGAGCTCTATCTGTACGAAGTCCCAGTGGTAGCGGCCTTCGTCGTGCCACTTCAGCAGCATATCGTAGATTTTAACGTCGCCATGATAGGAGAAACCGAGGTTGCGGATGCGTCCTGCCTTCTTTTGTTCGACGAGCCAGTCGAGTATGCCGTTGTCCATATATCGGGCGTTGAATGTCTCCAAGGCATCCATATCACGGGAGCCGCCGCCGATGGCATGTAGCAGCAGGTAGTCGATATAGTCTACCTGCAGGTACTTCAGCGAGTTCTCGAACATCTGTATCGACTCTTTCCGTGGCCATGTGTCGGGTGAGAAGTTGCTCAGCTTGGTGGCCACGAAATACTTGTCGCGCGGATGGCGATGCAGGGCGATGCCCGTCGACTCTTCAGACATACCGCGGCAATAGGCGGGTGATGTGTCGAAATAGTTGACGCCATGCTCGATGGCGTAGTCTACCTCGCGGTTGACCATCTCCTGGTCGATGGCGGCATCGGGGTTGTCGCGGAGGCTGAGTCCGCCCTCTACGGGCAGACGCATCATGCCGTAGCCGAGGAGCGACACTTTGTCGCCCGTGTTGGGATTGACGCGCATGGTCATCTTGTCCTTGGGTGGCTCTTGGGTAGATAGGCCAGTCGTATCGACGCCTTTCTTTCCCTTGCAGGCAGCGAGCAATGCTGATGAAGCCACGGCAGCTGCGCCGGCTGTCTTCAGGAAGTTTCTTCTGGATATATCTTTGTTCATGGGTGATGGGTGTTAGGTGATGGATGATGATGGGTCGGGGATTGCAAATCCCCTCCTGCGGGTGATGAGTGTCAGATCTGGTGGTGCTGCTCGTGTCCTTCTACGTAGATGGCGCTGAACGGCCGTGCCGGACAGAGGTTCTCGCAGGCTCCGCAGCCGATGCATTTCGCCTCGTTGACGGCGGGAATAAGAGGCGACAGCTCGTCGTTCTCGTCCATCGGTACCATCTGGATGGCCCCTGAAGGACAGTGGCGTTCGCAGTTGCCGCACTCTACACCGTCGGTCACGACGACGCAGTTTTTCTTCACCCATACGGCGTGGCCTATCTGGGTGCTGGTCTTTTCTTCCAGGCTGATGGGCTTGATGGCTCCCGTAGGACATACCTCCGAGCAACGGTGACACTCGGGGCGGCAGTAGCCCAGCTCGTAGCTCATCGTGGGCTGCATCAACTTCAATAGGTCGGTGGAGGGTCGCAGCACGCCGTTGGGACATTCAGAGACACAGAGCTGACAGCCCGTGCAGCGCTTCGCCATGTTGCTGGCAGATAGCGATCCCGGCGGCGTCAGCGGTGTTTTGCGTGCGGGAGCCACTTTGTCTTCTATCGTTGCCAGACCGCCGTCAACCTTCTTCTTCTCTTGTGCCAATGCTGCAGCCGTCGTCGCCATAGCTGAAGCCACAAGGAATGAGCGTCGTCCACCGTCGACAGGCTTCGGCTCAGCTTTCTTTCCGGCTGCATGGCTGTAGCTCAAAGCTCCGAACTTACATTTGTCCAAGCAGTTGCCGCAGGTTACGCAGCGGCTGTAGTCGACGGTGTGCGTCTTGTAGTCGATGCACGAAGCCTTGCAGTTCTTTGTGCAGAGACTGCAGTTCTTACACTTGTCGGCATCGAAGCGAATCTTCAGCCACGAGAAGCGTGCGAAGAAGCTGAGCACCGTGCCCACGGGGCAGATGGTGTTGCAGTAGGTCCTGCCGCCACGCCATGCCAGAACGGCCACAATGACGAAGGTCACGGCAGCCATGATGAACGTGGGCATGGAGCGAATCCATACGTCGACGTGATAGAAGGCATAGCTCTCGTAGTGCTCGGCTATGGAGGCCAGCACGTTGTTGCCCGATTCGTAGATGGGCTTCAGCAGGTTGGTGACGATGCGGCCGAAGCTGCTGTACGGTGCCAATAAGGCTACCAGCGAGCCGGCACCAGCCACCAAGGCCACGACAAACACGCCCAACACGCCATAGCGCAGCCAGCGTTTCTCGCCGGAATAGCTAAAGCGGTTCTTCTTTGTCTTGCCGTGCAGCCACGAGATAAGGTCTTGCATGATGCCTAACGGACAAATCACCGAACAGTAGATGCGCCCGAACACCAGGGTGAGCAACAACAACACGATCACCACCACGAGGTTGAGAGCCAGCACGGCGGGCAAGAACTGAATCTTAGCCAACCACCCGAACCATACGTGCATGGTGCCACTGAAATCAAGGAACAGCAGCGTTATCAATACGAAAACAACGGCTGCTAAAACTCTTCTTATTCGCTTTAAATTCATGTTTAGTAAGATTATTTCCTGCAAAATTACATCAAAAATTGAAAATATACAAGCAAAATATCATCTTTTTTCTTCGCTGAGGCCAATATTTCACAAATAATATGTACTTTTGCAGGCAAAACTGAAAAATAGTAACAAAATGCAACTAATAGACAGAATAGATCAGCTGCTGAAAGAAGTGAGCGAGGCTACTGCTAACAATGCAGAAGAGATAGAACAGCTCAGACTGAAATACCTGAGCAAGAAGGGTGAAATCAACGAGCTGATGAACGACTTCCGCACGGTTGCCGCCGAGCAGAAGAAAGAGTTAGGCATGCGCATCAACCTGCTGAAGAAGACGGCTCTCGACCGTATCAATGCGCTGCGCGAAGCAAACGCTACGGCAGCAACGACGCAGGAGGACATCGACCTGACACGTACCGCCTATCCCGTAGAGCTGGGAACGCGCCATCCGCTGACCATCGTGCGCAACGAGATTATCGATATCTTCCAGCGTATGGGCTTCGTCCTGGCCGACGGACCCGAGGTGGAAGACGACCTGCATGTGTTCACGAAGATGAACTTTGCCGCCGACCATCCTGCCCGCGACATGCAAGACACCTTCTTCGTGGAGCAGTCGAAGCTGGGCGATGTGACGAAGAACATCCTGCTGCGCAGCCACACCTCGTCGGTGCAGGCTCGTGTGATGGAGCGCCAACAGCCGCCTATCCGCATCATCTGCCCCGGACGCGTCTATCGCAACGAGGCCATCACTGCCCGTGCCCACTGCTTCTTCCACCAGATAGAGGGTCTGTATATCGACAAGAACGTGTCGTTCACCGACCTGAAGCAGGTGCTCCTTTCCTTCGCACGCGAGCTCTTCGGCGAGGATACGAAGATTCGTCTGCGCCCCAGCTACTTCCCCTTCACCGAACCTTCGGCCGAGATGGACATCTCGTGCCATATCTGTGGCGGCAAGGGTTGCGGCTTCTGCAAGCACACCGGATGGGTGGAGATACTGGGTTGCGGTATGGTAGACCCCAACGTGCTGGAGCTCTGCGGCATCGATAGCAGCGTCTATAGCGGCTATGCCTTCGGACTGGGCGTAGAGCGCATCACCAATCTGAAGTATCAGGTGAGCGACCTGCGTATGTTCTCGGAGAACGACACCCGCTTCCTGCGCGAGTTCGAGTCGGCCAAGTAGCACATCTACGTCAGGTCTATGAAGACGACCGAGCAACACATCGATCGCCTCTTCAACAAGGCGCTGCGCCAATATGCGCTTGTCGAGGAGGGTGACCACATACTGGTAGGGCTGTCGGGTGGAAAAGACTCGATGGCCCTATTGCAGTTGTTGGCCAAGCGTGCCAAGGTGTTCAGACCCCGCTTCACGGTTGAAGCGGCTTTCATACGCATGACCAACATTCCTTATCAGAACGATGAAACCTATCTTTCGGACTTTGCCCAGAAGAATGATGTGCGTCTGCACATCGTGGAAACGGCTTTCGACGAGTCGACCGACCGTCGGCATACCCATTGCTTTCTCTGCTCGTGGATGCGTCGGAAGGCCTTGTTCGACCTTGCCAACGAGCTGGGTTGTAACAAGATAGCCCTGGGGCATAATAAGGACGACCTCATGCAGACGGCTCTGATGAACCTTGTCTTCGTGGGACGTTTCGAGACGATGCAGCCGAAGATGCAGATGGACAAGTGGCCCATGCAGATAGTCCGGCCACTGTGCCTCATCCGCGAAGCCGATGTCCAAGCCTTTGCTACGGCACAGGGCTATCGCCGACAGGTGAAGAATTGTCCATACGAAGATGCTTCACGCCGGACCGACATGAAGCATCTTATCTCTCAGTTGGAGAAGATGAACCCCGATTTCGACCGGTCCATCTTCCGCGCCTTACGCTTATGATTCTTTATTTATACTTGTTCAGCTGCTGCTGACGCTGACGCTGCATCTCTTCGGCCTGCTTCTGCATGGCTTCGAGACGGGCTGCCAGACCCTTGGCCTTCTTCGGGTTCTTCTCATTCTCCTTGCGGCGTTCTTCAAGATAGGCCAGGAGCTTCTCGTCGTTGGTCGTCTTGCGCAGCAGGAACATGATGGCTGCCGAGAAGAAGAGCGAGATGAAGTAGTAGAAGTTCAGACCCGACGAATAGTCGTTGAAGATGAAGAAGAACATCACGGGCATCAAGAACATCATCCACTGCATAGCCTTCATCTGTTCGGCCTGCGGACCTACCATCTGGTCTTTCTGCTGGCGCATTGTCATGACGCTGTACAGAATATTGGCCACACAGAACAGTACGCAGGTGAGCGAGATATGGTCGCCGATGGCCCAGATGCTCTTGCTCCATTCGATGATGGGGTCGTAGGTGCTCAGGTCGTTCATCCAGAGGAAGCTCTCGCCGCGCAGCTGGATGGCATTAGGCACATAGTTGAACATGGCTATCCAGATGGGCATCTGTATCAGCATGGGCAGACAGCCGCTCAGCGGCGACACACCGTATTTGGCATACATCTGCATCTGTGCCTGCTGTTTCATCATGGCATCTTCGGGCTTGGTGTACTGCTTCGTGGCTTCCTCTATTTTGGGCTTCAGCACGCGCATCTTGGCCGACGACATGTAGCTCTTCTTCACCAATGGATAGGTGATGGCCTTCAGCAGCAAGGTGATGAGGATGAGGACGATACCCATGTTCAGTCCGAACTTCGTGAGCCAGTCGAAGACATAAAGCGTGAAGTAGCGGTTGATGTAGCGGATGAGCGGCCATCCTAAATAGACGAGACGCTCCATCTGCAGATCCTTGCCGAACTTGCTCTGCTTCTCCATGCGCTGGAGCAGGCGGAAGTCGTTCGGTCCGTAATAGAACTCAAACTCCGAAGCCTTCAGGCCCGACGGGTCGAAGGGGGCCTTCAGCTTGGCACCATACTCTTTCAGGTAGTGGGTCTCCTTCTCCTGCGGCATAGAGGTCATCAGACTGTTCTGTGCGAAGTTGTCCTTCGCGATCATCACAGCCGAGAAGTATTGGTTCTTGAAGGCCACCCAGTCGATGGCTTCCTCTATCTGCTTGTCCTTCTGGCTCTTTGTCTCGTTGAGATAGTCGGTGCCGCCGTCGGTGAAGTGGTAGGTCAGTGCCGACCGCTGGTTCTCGAACGTGAAGCCTTTCTCCTGCTGGCGGCAACGGTCGGTCCACTCGATGTCCATCTCCTTGTAGGTGGGACTGAACATTCCGTTCATCCCTTCGGCCTTCATCGTCATGTGGAGCATGTAGTCCTTGCCCAGCGTATAGCTCATGGTGAGCTGCTTGCCGGGAGCGGCCACAGCCGTCAGCGTCACGGTGGTGTCGCTCTGGTTGGAGGGTGTGAAGACGAGGTCCTGTGTGATGATGTTGACATCCTTTGCTGCGAGGAGGAAGTTCAGCTGCTGGTCTTTCCCGTCGAAGAGGGTCACGTCCTGGTTGCCATGATGGTCCTTGAAGCCTTTGACAACGGCCTTCGTGACGGTGCCACCCTTCGTCGACAGCGTCAGGGCGAGCTTCTCGTTCTGCAGCACGACGTCCTGAGCCTGACCGGTGAGGGCCGTATGGAACAGGGCCGTAGAGTCCTGAGCTGCGTCGGCCTTGGCCTGCTCGGCCTTCTTCTGTGCGGCTATCTGCGCCATCTTAGCCTTTTCCTCGGCTTTCTTTTGTTCTACTAATGCGATGGAGTCTTGCTTGCGCATCTCCTCCATCTGCTCTTTTGAGGGCTGTTTCCACCAGCTGAAGCCTATCAGCACGGCGGCAATCAGCACAAATCCGATGATGGTGTTCTTATCCACTATTGTTATTGTTTACTTTTTACTATTGATTGATGTTGTTGCTATGAGTGTGCAAAATTACACAAAAAAAACAGAACCTCCGTTGCTTATGATGAATATTTAAGTTTTCTTTAGAAGAGCCCTAAATTCGCATCCCGATGAAAGCTCGTGCGCGCCATTTGTTCTGGTTGACAATGACGTTGTTGTCGTCGAAGATGGAATTGTTCATCACGAGAGACAATCCTGCGAAATAGCGCGGCGAGAAATAGTGGACGATGGCGGCTCGCTCGTTGAAGATCATGTTGAACCGTAGGCGCTGTGCCTTCTGTCGCTCGCCGTTGATGGTCATATTGTTGCGGTTGAACACCACGAAGGTGGGCAGCATCGAGAAGTGGAGCAGCCAACGGCGGTCGATCACCCAGTTGTAGCCATAGCCGCCGCCGATGCCGAAATGCCCCACGTAGATGCGGACATCCTGAGCGTTAGGATACCTCGCTGTCAGATGGTCGGTCGTCTTCAGGCTGCCGGCCTGGTAGCTGATGCCTGCAAGCCACGATCCAGCCGATCGACGCTGGATGTAGCTCTGCGTGAAGGCAGCGGGAAAGGAGAATCGGCGGTGGTTGAAGGTGTAGTAACCTGCCAGGTTGAGTATCTTCAGCTCCACGTCGTCCGATTGCAGCGTCTGTTTCTCTTCGTCGGTGTCGAAGTCGCCTGAAAGCGATTGTGATATCTGATAACTGGCATCGAGACTGAAGCGGCTGCCGTAGAAGTTGAGGTTCAGCTCGTAGTCCTTGTATGCTCCTCTCCATTTGGCGGGGTTGATGGCCACTCCAAGGCCTATTCCGCGATAGATGGCACCCACCGAGAAGGTGGTCTTGTGGCTGGTGCTGAGGTGCGATTGGAAGTGTTTGCCATTCTCGATTCCACTGGAGTGGAAGTCGTTGCCTGTCTGGTTCAGCCTTGCCTTCAGCGTCAGCTTGCCTTCGGGCCTGACCACGTAGTTGGTGTCGTAGTGCGAACGGAAGTAGCGGGCCGTCAGCAGACTGTCCAGTCTCACTCGCTTTTTGGCCAGACCTCGTGTCTGGGGATAGGCGGCTAAGGTCACGAATACGATGACCAGGAGGGTTGTCAGTCTTGTCAGCAGCGTCGTCTTGGACTGATTCATTCTTCCTTATCCGATGCAAGTCTTGACAAAGTCCATGAAGAGGGGATGCGGACGGAGCACCGTCGACTGATACTCGGGATGGAACTGCGTGCCGATGTACCATTTCAGCCCGGGAATCTCCACAATTTCCACGAGGTCGCTCTCCGGGTTGCGCCCCACGCACATCATGCCGTTGCGCTCGTATTCGGTGATGAAGCGGTTGTTGAACTCGTAGCGGTGGCGGTGGCGCTCCTGGATGTGCTCGCTCTTATATATATTAAAGGTACGCGAGTCCTGACGCAGCACACACTCGTAGGCACCGAGTCGCATCGTGCCACCCATGTTGGTGATGTTCTTCTGCTCCTCCATGATGTCGATCACGTTGTGGTCGGTCTTCTCGTCCATCTCGCGGCTGTTGGCATCGGTATAGCCCAAGACGTTGCGGGCAAACTCGATGACCATCATCTGCATGCCGAGACAGATGCCGAAGGTAGGTATGTCGTGCGTGCGGGTATAGTGGGCAGCGATAATCTTTCCCTCGATGCCACGCTGTCCGAATCCCGGGCAAATCATGATGCCGTCCTGACCTTTGAGCATCTCTTCGACGTTCTGTTCCGTTATCTTCTCCGAGTTGATGAAGGTGAGCACCGTCTTGTGGTCGTTGTAGGTGCCGGCCTGCGAGAGACTCTCGCGGATGCTCTTGTAGGCATCCTGCAGGTCGTACTTTCCGACAAGTCCGATGTGTACCTCCTTCGTGGCCTTCTTCCGGCGGTCCAGAAAATTCTTCCACGGACCCAAGGCAGGCGTCTCGCCAATCTCTAAGCCAAACTTGCGCAGGATGGCTGTGTCGAGTCCTTGGTTCTGCATGTTGACGGGCACCTCGTAGATGCTGGGCAAGTCTTCGCTCTGTACGACGCAGTCTTGCTCGACGTTGCAGAAGCGTGCCACCTTCTCCAGGATGTCCTTGCCCAGATGCTTCTCTGTCCTGAGCACGAGGATGTCGGGCTGAATACCCACGCTCTGCAGCTCCTTCACGGAGTGTTGCGTCGGTTTCGTCTTCAATTCGCCGGCAGCCTTCAGGTAAGGCACGTAGGTGAGGTGAACACAGACGGCGTTGCGGCCCATCTCCCACTTCATCTGGCGGATGGCCTCCATGAACGGTGCACTCTCGATGTCGCCGATCGTGCCGCCTATCTCGGTGATGACGAAGTCGTAGTGGTATTTCTGTCCGAGCAGCTTGACGTTGCGCTTGATCTCGTCGGTGATGTGTGGCACCACCTGGATGGTCTTGCCCAGATAGTCGCCGCGGCGCTCCTTGTCGATGACAGCCTTATAGATACGCCCAGTGGTGAGCGAGTTGGCCTTCGTCGTCTGAATGCCGGTGAAGCGCTCGTAGTGGCCCAGGTCGAGGTCGGTCTCCATACCGTCGACGGTGACATAGCATTCGCCATGTTCGTAGGGGTTGAGCGTACCGGGGTCGATGTTGATGTAGGGGTCGAACTTCTGGATGGTGATGTTGTAGCCCCTGGCCTGCAGGAGCTTGCCGATTGACGATGAGATAATGCCTTTTCCCAATGAGGAAACGACACCGCCCGTCACGAAGATATACTTTGTTTCTGCCACGATGTTTGGTATTTTCGGTTTGTTGGGTGCAAAGTTACGAATAAGTGAGAACAATACAAAACAAAAAACGATTTTTTTTGTTTTTATTGTCGAACGATAGTACCTTCGGCGAAGCCAAAGGTACGAAAAATCGAGGACAGAACAAAATAAATTCATTTATTTTTTATGTAGAGATGGAGTATCTTATCTAAAGGTACGAATAAGCGAGCAAAATACAAAACAATTAAAGAGATATAATAACGTTGTGGCTGCAACCGTCTCTGACCTCCTCGCAGACCATCTCTGACCTCCTCGCAGACCATCTCTGACCTC
>CAMORS010000019.1 GCA_946624005.1 uncultured Prevotella sp.
ACCCATCACCCAACACCCATCACTCAACACCCATCACTCAACACCCATCACCCAACACCCATCACTCAACACCCATCACTCAACACCCATCACCCAAATTGGTGAGATGTCTGGTGAGGTGTCTGGTGAGGTGTTCCGTCAACACCCCACCATCTGAAACGCCGGTCCACAAAGGTTTCCCGCGTGTTTTGGTGAGGTGTTGTAAACAACTTATCTCACAACCACCCTACGCGTTGTGCCGTCAGCCAGGCGGGAGATGTCTTATACTGTGTCAGCGTCTTGTCCACTCTGCGTTCTGACAGGCCAACTGTTTTGCTATTCGTTTGATGAAAATGTACCTGTTGTTATCTTATATTTATACAATCGTCAAAGAACTATGCATATGCTACAATTAGCTACTTTTACAATTACCAGATTTGTTAATGGCCGCCGGAATACAACTCTTCCATTCTGAACTCTCTGGCTATCCAACATCATTCCGTTCACAGAGAAGAGCCGAACATAAGAGTCATTGGGAACTCCTGACACAACTACTCCTGAATCATTTACATCTATAGTCGGAACTGGTAATGTCTTATTTTCTACAGCAGTTTTTTCCATTGCATGGGTTCTGTCCTCACTGAAATACTTCCATCCTTCAGTCACAAGGTATAGCCATTTAGATTCTTCAGGAACATAGAGTTCACCTTTCATAAAGGTGTCATATTCAAAAACAGACAGAGGGATGGCGAAAGGATTCTTAATTTCGCAATGGATATTCATCAGTTGACGACAACCAATAAAAGCATTTTCTCCTATTTCGGCTACATTCTCAGGGATGTAAAGACTAACAAGGTTGGTACAGCTTAAAAAAGCACTTTCACCAATCACTTCTAAAGAACGAGGAAGGCGCAATGTGTCGATACTTTGGCAATTTTGAAATGCCCTATTCGCAATACGATTGACTGATGGAATATTAATGCTCTTCAGCTTTCCACAAGAAGCAAAAGAAAAGGCTCCAATGGATGTCGCCTTTGGTAAAACTACATCTTCCAAACTACTGCAACCAAGAAAGCAAGATGGACCAACAGCCGCTACATGTGGCAAATTGACGGAAAGCAAGCTGGAACACCCAGAAAAACATGATTCGCCGATACTTTCTATCATTGGGGCCTCTATGGATACAATATTCGTACACTTTGAAAAGGAACTATTATGCAAAACGGTCAGCTGTGGTGCACAAACACTGACAATGCTACAGCATCCTCGAAAGGCGTTGACACCAATTTCTGAAACGTGAAGAAGAGAATCAATGACCAACATCTTACAATCATAAAATGCAGCGTTGCTTATTTTTTCCACCATTGGCATGTGGATACTCTCCAGCATCTTGCATCCACTAAAAGCTGAGGATTCTATCGTCTTGACCATCGGTAAGAATGCTTTTTGTAAATGATTGGAATTGAAGAATGTCGACTCTCCAATGGAAGTAACACGACTGAATGAAACCTCCTTCAAACTCCGGCATTCGGCAAAAGCGGAATCTCCAACAGAACAAACATCAGGAGCATCTATTGATGTCATCGACCAACAACGACAAAATGCATTATTCCCGATGGAACGACAAACAGGAAGATTAACATGGGTGATATTAAAACAGGAATTGAAGGCCGAATTGCCGATATGCTTGACAGAAGGAAGCGCCATGACTGTAAGTTCCGAACAATTAAAGAAAACACTATCGCCCAGATTTTCTGCTTTTGAAAGATTGAGAACTTGAAGGCTTCTGCAATTATCAAATGCTCCATTTCCAATAGTTATGGTAACTGGCAAATAAGCATTTTGGATGTTTCCACAATCCATGAACACATGTGATCCTAACTGTTTCAGTGCTGGCAAGTACAATTCTTTCAGAATTTCACATTCACAAAAGGCTTTGTCACCTATCTCTTGAACACATGGCAAATGGACCTGTTCCAACGTATAGCATTCTGCAAATGCTTTTTGTCCTACGACTGTCACCTGGGGCAGAGAAACACTTTTTAATGACGAGCACTCACAAAAAGCGCTGGAGGATACCGACAGTGCAGAAGGCAGAATTACATCCCTCAGATTTTTACATCTGTAAAAAGCCTGCTGCCCCACTTCATTTACACTTGGAAGTGAGATATTCTTCAACAGAGAACAAGCATAAAAGGCCCATTTCCCTAATTTGGTTGCAGAATGCAAATCAATTGATTCTAATACTTTGGCATTGTAGAAAGCATATTGGCCAACAATCTGAACTGAAGGAGCAACCAAACTTGTCAAGGATGTTCCCATGAAAGCGTAATCTTCAATGGAGAGAACATCATAGACAACTCCTTGGTAAACAACACTTTCAGGTATTTCTATAGTGCCATTGTAAACGTGGTCAACAGGACAAGGTGCTACAGCTACTCCATGTTCGTCGAGAAAACTATAGTATATGCCATTAACCTCAAAGTCGGATGCTTTTGCATATTGTTGAGAAAAAAATGATGCTATTATTAAATAAATAATATGAATAATCCTCTTCGTCATGACTTTATATTTTTTTGCAAAAGTAATAAATAATACAAACTTCACCAAACAAATACTTAAAAAATGGCTTTAAAAAGGTATTTTTCATGAATAAAACGTGGGCTGAGTTTCTTATGTCTTATTTTTTGTCTTTTTATTTGGTCAATTCAAGGAAAATACATATCTTTGCAAGTGAAAACAAGTAAGAAAGGAACTATCATGCAAGACAAAGAACAATATGTAAGATTCGACTGGGCCATGAAGCGGCTGTTACGCGACAAGGCCAACTATGTGGTGCTGGAAGGACTCATCACAACGCTGTTAGGCAAGAAAATAACTATCAAGAAACTGCTTGAGAGCGAAAGCAACCAGGAGAACGATAACGACAAGCAAAACCGCGTCGACCTGTTGGCAGAAGACGAGCAGGGCGCATTTTACCTCATGGAAGTGCAGAATGAGACAGAGGTGGCCTACTTCCAACGTATGCTCTTCGGGGCCTCTAAGCTCGTGACGGAGTATATCAACCGCGGACAAGGTTACGAGAATATCCGGAAAGTGTACAGCATCAACATCGTCTACTTCAACTTAGGACAAGGCAAAGACTATGTCTACCACGGGAAGACCGAATTCAGAGGGCTGCACGACAACGACATATTAGAACTGTCGCCCTTCCAAAGGCAGAAGTTTGAGGTGGATGCCGTCAGCGACCTTTACCCGGAGTATTACATCCTGAAAGCCAACGACTTCAACAAATGGTCAAAAGAACCATTGGAGCAGTGGATCTACGTGCTCTGCACCGGCGATATTCCCGACGATGCCAATGCGCCTGGACTCAGCGAGGCCCGCGAGAAGCTGAAGATTGCCCGTATGACGAAATCGGAACTCAACTCCTACTACCGTCATCTTGACAACGTAGTCATCCTGCGTGACAATATTGATACAGCAAGAGCCGAAGGAAAAGCTGAAGGAAGGGCTGAAGGAAGAGCTGAAGGAAGAGCTGAAGGAAGGGCTGAAGGAAGGGCTGAAGGAAGAGCTGAAGGAAGAGCTGAAGGCGAGAGAGAGGCGATGATCAAGAATGCAAGAAAGATGAAAGCCTTGGGAGCTGACGTTGCCTTTATCACATCCGTCACAGGTCTGTCTGAAGCAGAAATCCAACAGCTGTAACATGTTCAACCATTAAGAAACAACAGGATTAACCCTGATAAAAAGAAAAGAGGTAATATACACATCATGAAAAACTTGGAAACAAGGCGGAGCATCCGCAAATATTCTGACAGGGAAGTGACCGACGAACTCCTGAACAACCTTCTTGAGCAAGCCCTGCGCACGCAGACGATGGGCAACCTGCAGCTATACAGCGTCGTTGTGACGCGCGACAAAGAGAAGAAGCAACAGTTGGCGCCGGCACATTTCAACCAGCCGATGGTTACAGGGGCTCCCGTTGTGCTGACCTTCTGTGCCGATTTCCGGCGCACCACACAGTGGGCCCGCTGCCGAAAGGCCGACCCGGGCTACGACAACTTCCTCTCTTTTATCAATGCCGCTACCGACGCACTACTCTATGCACAGACTTTCTGCTGCCTGGCCGACGAGGTAGGCTTGGGCTATTGCTATCTCGGCACCACGGTCTACCAGCCGATGAGTATCATCGAGACACTTCAGCTGCCGCAGCTCGTCATGCCTGTAGCTACCATCACACTCGGTTGGCCTGATGAGTGCCCAGCCCAGTCGGACCGTTTGCCTTTAGATGCCATCGTCCATCAAGAAACCTATCGCGACTATACCCCTGAGCGCATCGACCAGTTCTATACGCCCAAGGAGCAGTTGTCCGAGAATCAAGAGTTTGTACGCATCAACCAGAAGGAGACACTCGCCCAGGTGTTCACCGATATACGCTACACGCGGCACGACAACGAAGCTCTTTCAGCCACGCTTCTCGACGCGTTGCGGCATCAGGGATTCCTCGCATAAGTGCTTCACAAAGCCACAAACCCGTAAAAAAAGCATAACACTATGATTGAACTAAAGAAAGAAGAACTGATGAAAAACCGTGGCTATATTGCCACGCTCGGAGCTGGTTACCACTTGCTGGCCGACAACTTCAAGGCGATTTTCCGCCAGACGTGGATCTACGTCCTGCTTTTTGCCCTCGCTATGGGCGGGTGGACAATCATCGCGGGAGACATGAGAGAAGACACGCCACCGCTGTTAGGCCTTGCCATAATTGCATTGTTCGTTATCATAACAGCAACGGACATCCTCTTGTATGCCAAGGTGTGCACAATGCTTAACGAACAGTCGATGAAGTGGAACATCGGCCGTGTCACCAAGGTGATACTTTTCTGGTTAGCCTTAGCTGTTGTTATCGGCCTCATCTTCGTCGGCTGGATACTCGTAATGGGGCTCGGACAGGGAGCTGTCGATCCTGCCACGATGACAGACGCCACAACGATGCCTGCCGACCAGAGCGTTGCTCTATTAAAGATATTCGGGATGATAGCCGTCTTGACGGTCATCGTTATGATTTTTATTCTTCCCTTCCTCTATCCGCTGCCGAAATACCTGATGGAACCCGACAAGAAACTCTTCTCCACCATGTTCGGCTGCTACGGACGCGGCCTGCGCTACTGGGGCTATATCTTCGTGTGCATATTGCTGTTGAGCCTCTGCATCGGTATCGCCTCGCTGGTCTTTTGCTTGCCGATGTACGTTGTCCAGACTGTACAGAACCTCAATCAGGCAGGCATCCTCGGGGGCGACGAGAGTGGATTGCCAGGATGGTTCGGCTGGTTGAACTTCGGTGTTTCTACGGCCACCTATTTTGTCTATGGTTTTATCTCGTTGATTGAGTTCTTCGTAGCTTATTACATCTACGGAAGTATTGAGACGCGTATTCGCGAACGGCAGAAGCTTACCATGCCAACAGAATTGTAACATACGGTCAATGTCATATCACAAATGCCGCATTTGCATCAGACAAATGCGGCATTTACGTTTCGTAAACCTATTGTTTGCGTATGGGAAACGGGGTGCTTATCTCAGCTGCCCAAGCGCTTCGAGCAGCAAGCGCTCCATCACCCGATAGCCTGCAGCATTGGGATGGATGCCCGGACGGTCAGTGGCGTAGGCAGGATTCATCTCCTTGCCGTCGGCAGAGAGCATGGCCGAGAAATAGTCGATGTAGGGAATGCGCTTCTCTTTTGCCCAAGCTCTCACACGGGCATTCAGACTTTTCACCTTCTGCATGGCGTCGGTCACCTCTGGTCGCCAGCCGAATCCGCCTGCCGGCAGACAGCTGGCCAAGACAACTTTGATACCATTGGCCTGCGCAATGTCAGCCATCGAACATACATTGTCAAAGGTCTGCTTCTCGTCGTAGGGACCCGTGTTCAGGGCGATGTCGTTGGTGCCATAGTTGATGACGACGACAGCAGGGTGCAGACTGACAACATCTTGACGAAAACGCAACAGAAACTGGTAGGACGTCTGCCCGCTGATGCCACGCCCGATGATGTTCGGATGCTCGCGGAAGAACTCAGGTCGTGTCTGTGGCCAGTTGTCGGTGATGGAGTTGCCCATCAGAACAACGCGCCACTCGCCTTCTTTCGGTTCGGCGAGCTGCTTGTTGGCACTGGCATAGCGTGCAAAATTAGCGAAGCTGTCGTGTGTCTGCGCATTCGACTGTAACGTTGTGGCCATCATCACGAATGCCATTGTTAGTTTTTTGATTTGGTTCATTTTCGTTTGTTTTTAGTTGTTTTTAAAGCGGTGGGGTTTCCTGGCTTTACGCGGTTCTACCATCTGGTAGGTAGGAGTAGAACTTGAGGCCGAGCTGCGGAAGGGCACGCCACGATACTGGGCATAGCGCTCGCGGATTTTCTCCACATACTCAACCGTTTCGTTGGCACGCATGTAGCCATAACGAACCACGGGGTCGTTGTAGCCTGCCGGTTCGCGCAGCAACATCATGTTGCGCGCCACATCGGCCCATCGCTGCGGATTGCCGCCATGCTTTCGTGTCAGGGCCATAGCGTCGCGCACGTGGTTGGCGCCACCGTTGTAGGCAGCCAGCACGAAGTTCTGCCGCTCGCTGACGTTGCTGATGTCGCGGAAGGTAGACATCAGCTCCTGCAGGTATTTCGCTGCTGCGGCGATATTGGGTTCTGGCAAGTGAATCTTGTCCATCGACAGTCCTAAGTGAGCTGCCGTACCGGGCATAATCTGCATCAGTCCGCGTGCTCCTGCCCATGAGCGTGCATTGGGGTCGAAGCAGCTCTCCTGATAACATTGTGCTGCCATCAGCCTCCAGTCCCACCGTGCTTGTGGGGCATACTTCTGGAAGAGATGGTCGTATTTCGAGATTTGTCCCGTCTGTCGGTTGAGGAAGGGTGAGAACACACGCCGATGCACACGTTTCTGGGTGAGCAGCTGATGTTCTTCCTGCTTGATGCTGGCCAGCATGTCGGGTTCGAACCATTTGTCGAGGGCTTGCGCCAGTTCGGTGTTGTGCGGCTGGACAGCCCAGCCGGCAGTCTTTAGCGAGTCGGACGCCATACCGCAGAAGCGCAGCGAGTCGGTGCCGGGGTATTTCTTTGGCAAGGGGAAGGCGATAATGTCAGCCTCGCCCTGCTCCAGTCGGCGTATCATCTCAGCTGTATCCTTACACAATTCGACTCGTAGCGACACTCCGATACTCTGCGCAAACTTCTCGCAAAGCAAGAATTGCGCGCCCATGCCGCGTCCGTGATAGTCGTAATAGGTTTCCGGTCCGGGCAGGGTGAGCATGATCATCTCGCCGCCAGTGACAATATCCTTCAGCGTGAAGTTGTCCGACTCAGGCAGGCTGTCCGTCTGTATCTCGCCCCACGGGGTTACAATACGGCTGTCGTCTTGCTTCTCCCGACAAGCCGTCAGGAGAAACAAGACAACACCTATTACTATATAAGCACGCAAATTCAATGATCAATTGTCAATTCTTAATTGTCAATTCTTAATTGTCAATTCTCAATTATCAATTCTCAATTCTCAATTCTCCCACGTGGGCACCTCAAAGCGCGATCCTGTCTGCTCGATGAGCATCTCCTTGGTCTTCTCGGGGAAACCTACTCGTGTGACACGGGCTCCCAGTCCTTCGGGAGTCGTCAGGAACTTTCCGTCTTTCTCGGGCTTCACGGCCATATCGTTGTACTTCACCACGAGATACCATCCCAGCTGCTTCCAGCGCTCGAGCATCTGCTGTGCTTTGTCGACGCTGTAGTTGGTCAGGTATTCCACACCGCGGGCTTGGTCGCTCGTCAGCAGGTCGGCAGCCTTACGCTCCACCTCTGGCTGCAGACGGAAATACGACTGCTCCAAAGAGTCGCGCACCTCTTTCAGCGATGGGAACATCTGGCTGTAGCGCGGATAGACCATGTTGGCCACCCAGTTGCACACCCAGAAGGCGTTCTTGTCGGAGAAGGTCACGGCATTGGCTCCCGGTGTGTGGTAGCACTCGGGCTGACGTGTGGCACAGCAGTACACCGGCGTGTAGGCCACCATGTTGCCGTCGTCGTTGCCAAACCAGATGATACCACCCACCTCGCGCGGCATCCATGAGCGCAGCTGGCAGACATACGAGAAGGCTGTCTGCTGTGTCGATGTGGGACGCTCGTTGAAATACTTCTTGCCTTTGTGCTCAAACTGCAGCGGTGTCGGACGGTAAGGCATCTCCCAGATGCCCTGACCCAGATCTTTGTCAAGAGCGAAGGGTGTACCCTCGTAGTGGTCGCGCATGCAGGCTTGTACATCCTGCAGCGACACCTTGCGGTTGGGAACAATCCAAAGCGGCATGGGCTCAGCCTCTTTCTTGATGCCGGCGGCGAAGTCGAGCCACGGCGACATGTCGTAGAAGTGGTTGAAGAAGCTCCACACACGGGCCTCACAGGCACGACGGCCGCCAAAGTCGGGAGCAGCGAAGACGTCGCAGAAGGAGAAGTCTTGATCTTTTCCTGTGAACCACCCCATCTCGCGGGCATACTTGATCATTGTCTTCGAGAACATCACGTTCTGCTTGTCCTTCTGGTTGAAGGTGCGGATGCGGCTCTGGTTGGCATGGGCACAGATGGCATCATCGGGAATACGGAGGGCCACCCAGACAACATTCTTCGAACCGGGTCCGCGACCCATCATCTCCATGATCCACGCCTCGTTGGGATCGCAGATGGTGAAGGTCTCGCCTTCCGAGCAGTAGCCGTAGGTCTCAACGAGCGAGGTCATCACCCGGATAGCCTCGCGGGCTGTCTTGGCACGCTGCAGACCGAGGTACATCAGCGAACCGTAGTCGATGATACCCGTCGTGTCGACCATCTCTTCGCGTCCGCCGAAGGTGGTCTCGCCGATGCTCACCTGATATTCGTTGATGTTGCCGATGACGTTGTATGTCACGGGAGCCTCCGGAATCCATCCATGACACTTCGCTGTGTCGTAGTCGTAAATCCAGCGCTTCTCATCCTTGGCATGCGTGCCGGCAGGATAGTGGCACAAGCCCGTGAAGAGACCATAGTCGTCGGCATTGTAGGAACAGAACACACTTCCATCGGTGCTGGCATTCTTGCCCACGATGAAGTTGGTACAAGCTGCGGCGTAGACAGAGACGCCGAGCAAAGCCATTGTCAAAATACGTTTTTTCATGATGAATCTATTATTTAATCGTCTGCAAAGGTAAAAACAAAAAACGACATGACAAAATAATTCCATTTTTTTGGTTCTATTATTTGGCATATTCGCATCTTTTTACTAATTTTGCACCCATCCATATAGGTATTACTCCTTTTAAGGTGTTCATAAACAGGTTAATGACAATGAAAGTCGAATATTCGAAACCTCAAGTATGGATTGTTGAGGTACAAGGAAGGCTGCATCTGCTTGCGGGAAGTAACGAGAACGGACTGAAAGTGACCATTTCCGGTTATGATGAAGCTGAAGAAGACGAGGGATTCTCACAAGGCGAATAGTAACAACAACTATGAAAATGAAAAAGAATATAAACACGCAAACAGGCATCGTTTGGATGGCATGCCTGATGTTAGGTGTAGCGATGGTAGCCTGCTCGTCGGATGCCGATGAGCCAGAGAATAACGATGGCAGGAAGTTGCGCCAACTGACCATCACCGATGCCAAAGATAACCCATCATGATCAACAACAAGACTCTTCTCCTGCTACTCGTGATAGCAACAACCCTCGTAGGATGCTCCTCCTCCCCCCCTTCGGGGGCTGGGGGGGCCTCCTATACGGAACAACTCGTCATGAGCCTCTTCCGACAAAATCCCGAACGGGCCCTCGCCGTTGCCGACTCGGCCGTCGCCACGGGCAACATCACCCCCCGGCGCGGACAGTATCTCAAAGCACTCACCCTCTACAATGGGCTGGGCCAATACCACAAGTCACGCCAGATGTGCCTCGACCTACTCGCTGAGAAGGCACCCGCGCAACCATCATTGGCCGACTCGCTGACGACAGCCGGAACGCACATCCTGCTGGCCTCCATCGGCCGCTCCTTGGGCAACGACATCGAAGTGCTGCGGCATGCTACGGAAGCTTCGCGACTGGCGCATCAGTTGCGGCGGCCCGCCGAAGTCTCCAAAATGGCCGGGTACATCGCCGAGGTGAAACAGCATCAGGGACTCACAGACGAAGCCTTCAACCTGCTGCAGCAAACAATCAGCCAATTGCGTGATGCCGATTCGTTCGAAGGCGTAAACGCCTACTTCTCACTCTCCAAACAGCTGCTCCACCTGCAGATAGACGAGGGACAATACAACGAAATGTTGCCCGTCTGTCAAACGATGCTCAACCGCATCGAACAGCTGCACGACCACCCCGAGCGGTTCGTCGTGCCCGAGAATCTCGACCTGGCCGACTATATCGACTTCGCACGCGGACAGAGCTGCGCCTTCTTCTGTGCTGCCAATGCTCTGCTGGGGCGAAAGGCGGAGGTCAGACGGTGGGAGAGCGAGATGCAGCGCACACAGTGGAGCAAGACATTAGACTGCGACCGCATGATGATGACAACCTATCTCGCCATCGGCGACTGGGACAGACTCGACAGCGCCTTTCAGAGAAGCGAGGACCGAACGACCGACACCCTGTCACACAACTACCTCATCATCCTTCGCAATAAGAGCATCGCAGCCAAGAGACGGGGCCGGACAGCCCAGGCACTCGCCTACTTAGAGCGGGCATACACCATCAGCGACTCGCTCAACAGCCGTCAGATGCAACAGCAGATGGCCGAACTCTCGACCGCCTACCACCTGCAGGAGGAGACGGAGGCACGGCAGAAAGAAACAATGGCACGCCAGCAAGCTGAGACGACAATGTGTCTCGCCCTCATAGCAGTCGCCTGCGCCATCGCCTTCGCCCTCTACTTCTTCTATAAACGCAGGCAGACAACACTGAAGAACAAAGCACTGGTCAGACTCATCGACGAGCAGAACAGTAATCTCGCACCTCCGTACCCTCGCACACCCGCACCCTCGAACAGCAATCTCGCACCCCCGCACCCTCGCACCTCCGCGCCCCCCCGTTCCGTTTGCAAGAACCACGTTGCCGACCCATCGGCCTTTGACCGGCTGAACTCGCTCATCTACGACCAACAGCTCTACCGCGACCCATTGCTCGACCGAGAGGCTGTCTGCCAGCAGTTAGGCATCGACCGACACACACTCAACCAGCTGCTCAACGACTTCGCCGACGGACAGTCGCTGCCAGCCTTTATCAACAAGGTGCGGCTGAACATGGCATGCAAGATGCTACGCGATGAACCCCACCGGCCGATAGCCGACATCGCCGAGGCGGTAGGCTTCAACCAACGCAACTTCCGCACGCAGTTCAAAAACGCATACGGCATCTCACCCACGGAATACCGGCAAAACATGTAACAGGACAGGCAAATTTGGGCAAAAACCAAATTTGCCTATGTTTTTCCATGTTCGATTGCTTATTTTTTATTATCTTTGCCATCGTATAGCAAAACTACCCCTCACCCCTAAAAACAAGAAGGATATGAAAGCAAAACTCTCACCCCATCACCTCTCACCCCTCACCCCCCTCTTCGGGGGCCAGAAGGCTTCCTCCCCCTTCGGTGGCCGGGGGGGCTTCACCGCACTAATGTGTCTGACGCTTTTCCTCATCAGCTTTGGCAAGGCAAGAGCCTACGACTGGACCTACTTCCCCGAGCACTGCAGCATCGTTGAGCAGCCCAGTGCCAGTCATCCCTACATCACGCTGGAGATGATCTACTACGACTGGACAACCCACTCGAATGCCTTCTTCCTTCACGACAAGGGCGACGACACCCACGACGGACCAGCCGTTTGGGTGGACGGCGTGTACATCTGTTCGCCCGACTGGGAACTGGCTTGGCCTGGTGGCGACAAGGCAGGCAACGGCAACGGAGCTTCCGACCTCGCCGACAAGTACGACGGATTCTTCGGCACCAACTACACCAAGAACCACAACGGCATCGACTATAGCGTACGTTTCTACAACCCCTATCGCTCGTGCAGCACAACGGGCCATAAGAAGTATTCCGTGCGTATGTGTGTCTACATCAGCAAGCTCGAGGTAGGATCGAGACACACCGTCCGCATCAGGGGACATTGGCGACACCTCGACGGCTGCGGAACGGCATCATGCGCCCGTGACTATTGGGTAGATAACGTCTGGACAACCAATGCCCTCGACGCGCCCTGGTCGGGAAGCCCGACGGCCACAATGACCAACCACAACACCGTGGCCCTCAGCGGCAACCTCAGTACTGGCTACGGACCGACGACGGTGGGAGTCTATCAGACAGAGTCATGTTATTCGCCAGGCAAATTCGTGGAAAAGGGAAGCCTTTACGGCGCACAAGACTTCGGCAAGGGGCAAGGGTCGTTCAGCTCGCTGACCTGCCAGCACAGCCGCAACGACACGCAGCAGAAGACAGGCTCCGTGGCCGCTGTGGAATATCTGCTGCCCCTGACGGCCGACGACTTCA
Organism: uncultured Prevotella sp.; assembly: GCA_946624005.1. Lineage (GTDB taxonomy): Bacteria > Bacteroidota > Bacteroidia > Bacteroidales > Bacteroidaceae > Prevotella. Next base: position 12,540 of record CAMORS010000019.1, read on the forward strand.
CGACAACTTTCTATCAATGGTATGAGGTGCCTGTCGCCGGCTTTGTCTATCCGAAAGAATTGTCAGCCATTCCCGACATGTGGAAGAAGTCGGTCGCCCTCAGCTGGCAAGTCGATGAGAGTAACGGCCGCTGCAAAGACGGAACATGGAGCATCTACCGCAACGGCGAGGAGATAGCGAGTGGGCTGAGCTATTCGCCTCGAACGTATACCGACACCAACGTGCCCGACTACGACACACCGTACAACTACACCGTGGCCTTCATTCCCAAGGACTTGCCCACCGGCACCAAGGTCAGCTCGCTGACGGCATCCATCAGCCGCGAGGTTCCCCGGCGCTGGGACATCAACAGCTTCACCGCCGAGGTGGTCGACGACGGGCAGGTGAGCCTGAAGTGGACACATACACCCATCGAGGATGCCTCCGGTTCGAACACCTACACCATGAAGCTCGAGCGGACAGCCGACAAGGGAAAGACCTGGGACGAGCTGACCACCTTTGTCATCAGCAGCTCGTCAACCAACGACGGGGCCTACACCGACAAGAACGACCTCCTGGCCAACCACACCTACCAGTATCGCCTCGTCATCAACCTCTTGGAGATGAACGACACCGTCCGCTCTGACTACGTCCATACGGGCGGCTCCAAGCTGACAGGCTTCCGGGCCTCAAGAGGCGACTACAACAACATGGTGAAGCTGTCGTGGACCGTCAAGCAGGTGGGGGCCAACGAGACAAGCTTCACCGTCTCCCGCCGACCGCTCGGCGCGTGCGACGACAACGACAAAGGCTGGATCAACATCTACACCACATCGGGCAACGGCACCAACTACAGCTACGACGACAACACAGCCCTCTGCGGTGCCTACAACGAATATCGGGTGCAGATCATGAGCGAAGACGACGAGGGACACATCATCCCCACGTCAACGATGAAGACCGACGGCTTTACCTATTCGACAGGCGTGGTGAGCGGCCGCATCGCCTACGGCACGGGAACGGCTGTCGAGGGCGTGAAGGTGATGCTCCGACAACAGAACGGCGACGGCAGCACCGATGCCAACAGCATGTACTCCCTCCGACTGCAAGGCAACGGTGCCGGACTGGCCTACTATACCGACAACGACGAGGTGAAAGACCTCTTCGCCGACGACTTCTCCGTGCAGATGTACCTCTATCCCATGGCGGCAGAGATGAACGATTCCACACAAGACTATCTGGCCTTCGACGTATTCAATGTCTTCACCGTGCGACTCTGGTACGATGCCGACAAGAATGCCTATCAAGTGGGGGGATGGATGGGCGGCAACGAGCGGTCGGACCTCTACATACCCGCCGACACGTGGAGCCACCTCACCTTCGCCCACTCGCATGCCGACAAGCACACGAGGGTGATTGTCAGCAAGGCCGACGGAACAGCCGAGCGAGACACCATCCTCAGCAACCGGCAGGTGGCTTGGTCGGAGAAGGCGCTCAGAGCCAACGACATCGCCTTCGGCAATGCCGGCGGAATGGACTCCATCAGCAACTTCCGAGGCTATGTAGACGAACTGCGCTTCTTCACCAAGAGTCTGACCGACCTGGAGGTGCAACGCAACTACAACCACCCGTTGGCAGGCAACGAAGACGGGCTGGCCATCTACTACCCCTTAGACGAAGGACTCGAGGTGCAGACCATCGCCTACGACTTCTCCAAGACCGACGGCATCGCCAACGGTCGCCACGCCACGACAAAGATAGCGGCCTACTGCACGAAGCACCTGCCCTCGGAGAGTCAGCTGAGCCAGATGACGTATACCGACATCAACGGCAACTACACCATCCGAGGCGTCGCCTTCACCGGCGACGGCACGCCCTACAGCATCATACCCACGATGGGCATCCACGAGTTTACGCCCAACGAGCAGTCGCGCTTCGTCAGCCAGTCATCGCTCGTACATAGTGGTGTCGACTTCGAGGATGTCTCGTCGTTCCCCGTCAGCGGCAAGATACGCTATGCCGGCACCGACTATCCCGTAGAGGATGTCACCTTCTATGTCGACGGCACCATCTGTTCGAAGGATGGCGAAATCGTGAAAACCAACCAGAATGGCGAGTACACTATCAGCGTGCCCATCGGCGACCACTTCATCCAAGTGGCGAAGAGCGGACATGTCTTCGCCAATGGTGGACGATTTCCACCCGATCCGAACAATACCGGCGAGCGGAAAAACTTCGACAGCGAGAAGAAGGGGATGGACTTCACCGACGAGACGCTCGTCAACTTCTCCGGACGTGTCGTCGGCGGACACATAGAGGAGGATAAGCCGCTGGGCTTTGCCAAAAGCGTCAACAACATCGGTGTGGCCGAGCTGACGCTCACCGCCACCAACGACAAGTATCGCCTGAACGTGGTGAAGAAGGAAACGGGAACCACCTCATCCTACGACAACAACCCCGACAGCGTCGTCGTCGCTTCCGACACCATCAGCATCCAGAGCACGGCATGGCGCACCGGCGGCACGACGAAGGCCGACTGCCAGAAAATCGTTATCCACACCGACCCCACAACAGGCGAATTCTCGGCCTTGGTGCCACCCCTACATTATAATATAGGTAATATCAAGGTGGTGAAGACCGGGCAGGACATTGGCGGCGCTACTGCTGTCGACCTCTCCAACCCGCAGGTTTCGTATACTGATTCGATAGAGCACGAAACGGGCAAGTACTACTACACCTACAACCGAGCCCTGCGCTACGGCTACCACAGCGAGCCGACTTTCAACGTCGTGCAGGAAGGACGCGACGACGGCTCGTTCGGTATCGACAGTTTAGAGGTGGTCGATGCCGAAGGCACCATCGTTGTCCGCGACATCTACAGCGTCGAAGACGGACAGGTGAAGTACAAATACAACGACGCGGCGCTCTTCCTCCAGGGCGATCGCTACACCTTCAACATTGAGGGCTATGAAGAATATGCCAACTACGACGAAGATGCCGCCCATCCCATGACGACACGCGTACCGATGGCGGGCACCATCGTCACCATCAACAACGCGCTGTCGGAGTCGCAGGCTGTCTTCATCGAGGGCAACGAGGCCGGCGAGGAGCCGGGCAGCGTCTACGAGCTGAAGAGCAACCAGATAGAGCTCGACAGCATAGGATGCGCCACCTACATCTGGGCAGCAGGCTTCCCCAATGTCTCGACACCCTATACGCGTACCATCGCCATCAACTATACCATTGGCGACCGGCCCTACAGCTGGCGAGACGGCGTACCCCTGACGGGGGCCGTCATCGGTTCGCTGCCAACAGGCAACAATTTCGTCACGGCCGGGCCCGCACTGCTCGACATGATTCTGCGCGACCCGCCGGGCAGCCGGTCGTCGGCACAATGGACGAAAGGCACCATCGAGTCGAGCTACCATTCGCGGGGGGGCGTCTGGAGCAGTTCAAACCACATCACGACCACCTCACATCTGGGCGTGAAACTCACCACCGTGGAGGGCATGGGACTGGCTGTCGTCAACGATATCAAGTCGAAAAACGACCTGATAGTAGGTACGACGGTCAACATCACGGGGGAGGACGCCACCACCTGGGGACGAACCGTCACGGCGACACGTACCATCAGCACCAGCGACGACCCCGCCTTCGTCGGGTCGCGAGGTGACGTCTTTGTGGGGTCTTCGACGAACATCATCTTCGGTAAGGCACGCAACGTCGAGTTGCAGCGCGTGCCTGGAACCAACAACGTGGCACTGTCTGTCGACGACGGCATCACCACCGGGCTGCAGTTTGACACGCAGTTTGCCTATACGCAGGGATATATCGAGGATGTGCTCATACCCAACCTCGGGATGATACGCAACAACAAGCTGCAGACCGTGAGCGATGTCACGGGATACACCAATACGGGAAGCTCTCCCGTCTACCTCACCACACTGACACCCGACGACCCGCGCTACGGCTCCAGCAACCACGACAAGGAGGTGTGGGGCAACCAAGCCACCGAAAAACCAAGCAGCATCGGACCTTCTTACACCATGGTGCCGCCTGTTGATAATCCAGAGGGACATCAGGACAGCCTGGAATGGTGCAACGACCAGATACGCACATGGAAGACACACTTGGAAACGAACGAGCGCGAGAAGGTGGAAGCTTATCAGAAGCGAAACGACTCGGAACTCGTGAAGTATGTCAACCGCTCGTTCGATGCCGGATCGAAAGTCACCGTCACCGAGGAGACCGACAGCTTACACGATGGCACGGTCTACGACTGTACCGTCAACAACATCGTTACTATAGGCGATAAAACCGGAGCAGCCATCAACTGGGTGGGTATCACCGTCGATATCGGAACAGACACGGGAGGAGGCAAACATTTCCACGACGAGGAGTCGACCACCGACGTGCTGACTTTCTCTTATACCCTGGCAGAGGAGGGCAACGACGCACTGACAGTCGATGTCATGCAGTATGGCAACTTCAGCCCCATCTTCCACACACGGGGCGGACAGACAAGCAACCCGTACGAGGGGAAGGAGGAAACACACTACTATAAGCCGGTGACAACGCTTCATGAACCAACCATGCAGATAGAGGTGCCACAGATAGACGTGGAGGTGCCCATCGTCAGCGACATACCTTCCGGCTCGACGGCCGACTACACGCTGCGACTGAGCAATGCCTCCGAGATAGGGGCCGACGTCACCTACCGACTCTTCGTGCTCGACAACACCAATCCCAACGGCGCACAGATCACCGTCGACGGCAAGACCGTCTCCGACGGACGGCTCTTCAAGGTGCCGGGCAACCAGACACTCACAAAGACACTGCAGCTACGACAGACCAATACGGGCATCCTCGACTACGAGGACATCGCCATCGTTTTCGCCTCGGAGTCGCAGCCCGGCACAATAGCCGACACAGTCTATATTTCGGCCTACTACGTGCCGTCGTCGTCGCCCGTAACGCTCAGTCTCTCCAACACAACTCTCAATACGGTGACGGGGAGCAACCTCACACTATCCTTCTCCAACTTCGACCGCCTGTACCACAACCTCAAGGCATTCCGACTGCAATATAAGAAGCAGGGGGCAACCGACTGGACGCTCCTGCAGGAGTATGTCGTCAACGCCGACGACAAGACCGACAACAACGAAATGCTGCCCGCAACAGGGGCTGCCGTCAGCTATGAACTGCCAATGGCAGACTACAGCGACGGCAACTACCTCTTCCGCTGTCTGTCCGTGAGTAGCTATGGCACCGACGAGGTCTACCGAACAAGCGACGAGATCAGTCTCGTCAAGGATATGATGCGACCACGGAGCCTCGGACAGCCCGAACCCACCGACGGCATCCTGGCCATCGGCGACGAGCTCAGCATCGTCTTCAACGAACCCTTCCTCCGAGGTGAGCTTACCCAGGAGGCAAACTTCCTCGTGACCGGAGTGCTCAACGGGGCCGCAGTCGACCACCAGACGGCACTGAGCATGACGGGCAGCAACGACAATGGACAGGCGACAGCCGCCACAGAGGTGGCCATCAACCTTGCCGACAAAGACTTCAGCATCGACGCATGGGTGAACATCAACGGCAAGGGAACCATACTGACCCACGGCAACGGCACAAACAAACTGTCTGTCGCTACCGACGACAACGGCAAACTGGTCGTAGCGCTCTGCGGCGAGACATTCACGTCGGCGGATGCCCTGCCGAAAGGTAAGTGGGCCTTCCTGACGCTATGCTATCACGCTCCCGACAACGACGAACGGGGTGTGCTGAATGCTGCAGTGGCCTTCGACGACGTGACCGGACAGCTCCTCACCGACCTGTCGGCACCGCCCTACAACGGCAACGGGCAGCTCAGCGTGGGAAGGCATGAGAAGGGGGCCATCCATGAACTCCTCCTCTGGGACGAGGCGCACGACATGACGACGGCACTGCTCAACCGCTCGAAGACAAAGAGTCCGGCGACACGTCACCTCATCGGCTATTGGAAGATGGACGAAGGGGAAGGGCGTACCGTCCGTGATTATGCACGCAACCGGCACCTGGCGATGGCCGAGGAGGCATGGTACATCAACAACGAGAATATAGCAGCCGAACTCGATGGCGAGAGCTGGCTCAGCATCACGGCCTCCGACTTGCCTTACAACACAACCGACGACTACGCCGTCGAGCTGTGGATGAGGGCCGACAGCCAGGAGGGCCAGAGCCAACTGTTGCAAGCCGGAAAGGTAGGCCTCTGGCTCGATGCCGACGGAAGGCTGATGCTGGAGAGTACCGACGGCAACAGCCAGTCGACGGTCTTCGACGCCGGCAACGCTTCGCTCACCGACAACGTATGGCACCACGTGGCTCTGAACGTGCTGCGGCAAGGCTTCGCTGCCGTCTATGTCGATGGCGAACGCCGACTGACGACGAATGCTGCCAACGTGGCCGACATCGCCACCGACTTCATCATCGTCGGAGCACGACTCACCAACGATACGACATCGCTCTTCCCGCAACACTCCGACTTCCTACGTGGACAGGTCGACGAACTGCGCGTCTGGGATGCGACGCTCAACGCCACGCAGATCGCTGCCAACCGCAAGAGGCGGCTGACAGGTCGGGAAGACGGACTGGTGGCCTACTATCCGTTTGAGACAAAGCAGCTCGACGACTACAACCAGGTCGTCACCACCAGTTCGCCCGCCGACCTCACAGGCAGCGGACACGAAGTGCAGCGCTGCATGCAAGATGGGACGGCCGACGAGTTGGCCTACACCAACGAGGCTCCGTCGCTGCGCAGCAAGCCCAACGAGACGAACGTGGCCTTCTCGTTCACCGCTTCCGACACAAAGGTGGTCATCGATATCGACGAGGATCCGGCCACCATCGAAGGGTGCACGCTCAACTTCACCGTCCGTGACGTGCGCGACGTCAACGGCAACTACTCCGAGCCCGTCAGCTGGTCGGCCTTCGTCAGCCGAAACGAACTGGCATGGGCTACATCGGCTCTCAGCGTCGACCATCAGGCAGGCAGCGAGACGTCCTTCACGGCAGCCTTCTCCAACAGAGGCGGCCAACAGCAGACGTGGACACTCGCCGGAATGCCGGCATGGCTCCTGGCCGACCCGTCAGCAGGCACCATCGCTCCCCTGGCAGAGACCGACGTCGTGTTCACCATACAGCCCGGCACACCCGTCGGCAAGTACGAAGAGACGGTCTACCTGATGGGCAACAACGGCATAGAGACACCGCTCTTGCTGCACATCAACGTGGCTGGTGAGGCACCGCAATGGACGGTCAACCCCGCCGACTATGAGGGGTCGATGAACGTCGTGGGCACCATCATGTTCCCCGACTATCCCAGCGAGGATGCCGACGACATGATTGCAGCCTTCATCGACAATGAGTGTCGAGGAGTGGCCCACTCTGTCTACAGTGCCCGCTACGACAGCTATCTCGTCATGCTCAACATCTATGGCGGTGCCGACGATGCAGGAAAGCACATCGTCTTCAAGGCCTACGATGCCGCCTCCGGCACTACCTATGCCGTCGTACAGCCCAGCGCCTCGATGAGCTATATCACCAATGCTTTCGTCGGCAGGAACGCACAGCCCGTGGTGTTCACAGCACTCGACCTCTTGGAACAAGAGATGCTGCTCAGCAAGGGGTGGTCGTGGATGTCGCTCTACGTCAAGGCCGACGATATGAGCGTACCCGGCGTCTTCGGCGATGTCACCGATGCCGCCCGACTGGTGAAGAGCAAGCAGGGCTTCATGATGAGCGACGGCGAGAAGTGGAGCGGCAACCATGTCGTGATGAACAACACGGAGATGTACATGGTCAGCATGAACGACAGCCGGACACTGAAGGTGACGGGGGCCAAGGTGGATGTCGCCAATGAGAAGATCTCCCTCGAGCGAGGGTGGAACTGGATAGCTTACAACGGGTCGCGCATCATCGCACTGGCTGATGCTTTGGCAGGAATAGAGGCCGACGACGGCGATGTCATCAAGAGCCAGCACGACTTCGCCATCTACGACGGCTACGAATGGACAGGAACACTGAAGGCTCTCACTCCAGGGTGCGGATATATGTACCGCAATACAGGCAGCAAGGCCAAGACGTTCGCCTATCCTGCAACAGCGGCCGGAGGCAATGCCCCTCTGAAGGTGGCTGAAGGCAGGCTCGGAGTGGCGGGAGGCGTATTTACCCCCATCGACCATCATCTCTATCCCAGCAACATGAACATCGTCGCTCAGCTATATGCCGACGGACAGATAGCCTCGGGATGCGAACTCGCCGTATTTGCCGGCGACGAGTGCCGCACGGCAGCAATGACCGACGATATGGGGTATGCCTTCCTCACGGTACCCGGCGACAATAGTTGCCGACTGACGTTCATGATGGCAGACCACAACGGCAGGACAATGGCTTCGGCCGATGGCATCGACTTCACGGCCGACGCTATCATAGGAACGCCCGCCGAACCGCTCATCGTCAATGTCATGACGACGGCCACGGCCATCTACGGCCGCCCGCTGCTCGAAGATGGTGTGTGGTATACCCCGCAGGGCATCCGCTACGGCACGGACAAGCCCAAACAGCCCGGCGTCTACATCTACAACGGACAGAAAGTGGTGGTCAGGAAAAACAGGCAGTAATCTCTCTCCACCACTCCTCTACTCCTCAACTCCCCTGAAAGAAGAATCCCCCCGCAGCCTTGCAGCCGCAGGGGGATTCTTCCGTTCAGCCGATGCGCCAATGTAGGAGGTCACGCCATTCTTTGCCTAGCAAAGCGTCCCAAGGGCCGAGTGCCCGAGCTACGCTCGCCTACCCGCCTACCGTAGGGGCGGAACAGCGTTTCCGCCCGTTCAGCCGATGCGCCAACGTAGGAGGTCACGCTTCCCAGCGTGACACCTGCCACGTATGCGCTGCCTATGCGCTGTTGCGACGCTGGGAAGCGTCGCCTCCTACAAGGCCTGCCGCGCAATTTGTATTTGTTGCATATACAAACTGTATTTGACGCATATACAAACTGTATTTGACGCATAAACAAACTGTATTTGCCACATATACAAACTGTATTTGGCGCATATACGATCTATATACGTTATCAGTGTCCGGCATTTCACATATTAAGGGGCTGAGTAACTACATCAATCTGTTCCTTCAATCAGGATGAGATTTCTCCAGCTCTCGTTGTTTAGCCATCTCCATCCTGACGGTCTCGTGTACCTGGAAGAATTCGCCCAATGCGGAGCGCAGATAGTCTGATATGTCGGGTATCTCCGGTATGAACAGGATGGCCGACTTGCTGTGGACGTTGACAGTGCCGCCCGACTCGTTGATGGTATACACCGTTATGACGCTATTTGCGATGTTCGACTCGTTGATGGCCTTTCTAAGTCGTGAAAACTCATCGATGTCGTACAGGTCTATTTGCTCCCATTGCGTGTCGTAGATGTGAAGGAAGGGGCTTTCGTTGGTTGCCCTCACCACGAAAAACTCTCCCTGGAAGGCGAAGCGGATATCGGCTTCGTCTTCGTCATCTATCTCATACTGACAACCTAACCGTGTCAGCGTTTCCAAGAACAAGTCTTTCGTTCCCTTTCTTTCCTCCTGGTGGCTGTCGGCCATTGGTCCGTTGTCCATTGTCTTGTCTGCTATGATATTGTCTGTTTTGGATTCTTCTTGTTTGTTAGTATGAAATGTGAACCTTGTAGCTGGGCTATGGCATGATGCCCACCTGATAGGTGGCGTCGAGCTCGCGGACGGGGGCTGTCAGCCATCCGTCGCGATAGGTGCCGCCGATGGGTTGTCCGTTGCAGAGGATGCACAATTGGCTCGGATCGGCAACGCGACGGCTCACGCGGATGGACAATTGGGCCCAGCTGAAAAGGGGGCAGGGGGTGGAGGCTGGCGCACAGGCTGAAGAAGCGACGAAGGTGAAAGCCGGTGACAAACCATTCGTCGCAGTCGTTGCCGTGACTTGCAGCAGCACATCGTCGGCAAGGCTCTGCGGCGGGACGACAAGCTGCATACCAGGCATCTGCAGGTGGCTGACGCCGTTCCAACGGAGGGCGAAGCCTCTCTGTGGCTGGCGGGGAGAGGACGGTATGTGCTGCCGCTCTCCGCGCACGACAAACGAATACTCGGCCCGGTTGCCGTAGATGTCCTGCAGGAGGTAGGCGAGGTGGTAGTCGCACTCTTCGTCGAAGCAGACGATGCCCCGGTTGTCGTCGGTGTGGAGGATGCGCAGCCTGTTGCCGGGATCGGCGAACGACTTCATGTACCACGTGCGATGGCGGCGCCAGTGGTCGTAGTCGCCCCAAGAGTTGACCATGCGGTTGTGCTCCGTGGGGATGTTGTCGACATCGCTGTAGAAGACGGTCTCGCCGTCGACGGTCAGTTCGGTGCGGCGGATGCCGTAGTGATGGTAGGTGTCTTCCATATAGTCGTCGGCCCAGATGCCGAAGCCTACCCTACCCCACGCGGTGAAGACACGCCCGAGGGAAGCCCTGCGCACGCTGCCTTCGCCCGCCACCGACGAGAAGTCGGCCGTCGGGAAGCCGAACACCTGGTTCTGACTGCTGCCGCAGAAGATGCCCTCACCGGGCATGGGGTAGGCCTTGAAGGCATGAGCCTCGGGGGGCGTGGTGTCGTGGAGATACTGCTTGAGGAAGTCGAGCGGGTCCATCATGGCCCATGTCCGCGTGTCGTGGATCTCAAGATGCAGGTGCGGAGCCACGCTGCTGCCCGTGTTGCCGCTGACGGCGATGAGCTGTCCTGCCGCCACGGGATACTGTCCGGGGCGGAGATGCACGTCGATGGGGTCGGCATACTGCCGTGCCAGCTGCAGGCGGTGGCCTACGAGGCGGTTGAGATAGGGTGCGAAGCTCTTCAGATGGCAATAGACACTCGTCGTGCCGTTAGGATGGCGCACATAGACAGCATTGCCGAAGCCATACATGCCGACGGTGACACGCTCCACATAGCCGTCGGCAACGGAGAAGATGGGCTTGCCCACGGCCAACTCGGTACGGACGTCGATGCCTCCGTGGAAATGGTTGGGCCGGGGTTCACCAAAATTGCCCGCCAATGAAATAGGGAAGTTCACTGGCGAGCAGTAGGTAAGGGCTGCGAGGAGCAATGCCGTCAGCATGCCTTGAAGCTCATGTCGAGACCTTTCACGCTGTGCGTCAGGGCGCCTACCGACACGTAGTCGACGCCGCACTCGGCATACGAGCGGATGGTGTCGATGGTCAGTCCGCCGCTCGACTCTGTCTCATAGCGTCCGCCGATAATCTCGACGGCCTTACGCGTGTCCTCGACAGAGAAGTTGTCGAGCATGATGCGGTCGACGCCCTGGCAGTCGAGCACCTGCTGCAGCTCGTCGAAGTTGCGCACCTCAATCTCTATCTTCAGCTTCAGGCCCTTTTCTTCCAAGTACTCATGGCAACGGTGGATGGCGTTGGCAATGCCACCGGCGAAGTCGACGTGGTTGTCCTTGAGGAGGATCATGTCGAAGAGGCCGATACGGTGGTTGACGCCGCCGCCGATCTTGACGGCCTGCTTCTCGAGCATACGCATGCCGGGAGTGGTCTTACGGGTGTCGAGCACGCGTGTCTTCGTACCCTCCAAGCGCTCCACATAGCGGTGGGTCATCGTGGCGATGCCGCTCATGCGCTGCATGATATTGAGCATCAGGCGCTCCGTCTGCAACAGCGAGCGCACCTTGCCGGTAACGATCATGGCCACGTCGCCCTTCTTCACCTTCGTCCCGTCGCCCATCAGCACCTCCACCTGCATGGTGGGGTCGAAGCGGGCGAACACTTTCTTGGCTACCTCCACACCGGCCAGGATGCCGTCTTCCTTGATAAGCAGGCGGCTCTTGCCCATGGCATCGTCGGGGATGCAACACAGCGTGGTGTGGTCGCCGTCGCCGATGTCCTCAGCAAAGGCGAGGTCAATCAGGCGGTCTTCTAACTGGTCTACACTTAACATCGAGTTTATTTACGATTTGACGATTTACTATTTACTATTTATTGACGATTTTACGATTTACTATTTACGATTACAGATAGATGCCGAAGCCCACCTTCAGGCCGAACTCGCTGTAGTCGGAGTGGTTCTTGAAGCTCTGGTTGTAGTAGACAGCAGGCTCGATGGTCACCGTACGGCTCAGGAAGAAGGCATAGCCCACCTCCACGCCGGGCATCAGGTCGTTGTAGCTGGGCTGGATGTGCTTGTAGTTGGCATTCAATCCGAGGAAGATGCCGTTCTGCTCGATATAGTAGCGTCCGCCCACTCCGGCGGTGAAGGCATCGCAGCCCTTGCCATTGTTGTCGAAGCCTACGGTGGCATAGACGAGCACGTTGTCGTCGACCATCAGGCCGCCCTGCGCCTGCACGCCGAAGCTGAGGTCGTTGGCTCCCGAATAGTTCAGGTTCAGTCCGCTGAGCGAGGCTCCCACAAAATATTTGCCCGCCGTAAAGGGCGTCTCCAAGCGATAATACTGGGCCTTGGCGGCCATGGTCATCGTCAGTGCGACGATCATCAATACAATTTTCTTCATGTTTATTAAGAATTACAAGTTTACTGTTTATTTATCTGTGTCAGGAGTTTCAGGATATGTCTGTAACTCCTGAACTCCTTTACTCCTGAACTCCTTAATGCGTTGCTTTCCTCTTCCATACGAAGAACCAGACGACGGCAACCAGGAGGCAGGCGGCACCCAGGCAGTAGCTCAGCGTGGCATCAAGACCAAAGGCTTGCTTCGAGATGAAGAGGAACGTCGAACACACCGTTGTCATGAACAGGGCTGGGATGAGCGTTATCCAGTAGGGTTTCCCCTGGCGCGTCAGATAGACGGTGATGGCCCACAGCGTGAACACGCTCAGTGCCTGGTTGCTCCATCCGAAGTATTGCCAGATGACGTTAAAGCCGTCGGGATTCTCCATCTGCCAGACGAGGAAGAGGAGCGAGACGACGAAGAGCGGAATGGCTATCATCAGGCGCTTCGCCATGCCGCGCTGCTTGATGTGCAGGAAGTCGGCAATGATGAGACGGGCGCTGCGGAAGGCTGTGTCGCCACTCGTGATGGGTGCCGCCACCACGCCGAGCATGGCCAGGATGCCACCGGCGATGCCTAACCAGCCGCTGCACACCTCCTTCACGACGGCCGGTGCATCGAAGAACTGGATGAGCGTCTTGCCGCTGTCGTTGAACTGCTGAACTGTCTCAGCCGACACCACTTCCTTCCAACCGCCGTCGAAGAAGAAATACGACGAGATGGTGGCCCAGATGAGGGCTACGACACCCTCGGTAATCATACTGCCGTAGAAAATGGGCCTGCCCATCCGCTCCGACTTGACGCAGCGTGCCATGAGGGGGCTCTGCGTGGCATGGAAGCCACTGATGGCACCGCAGGCGATGGTGATGAACAAGGCGGGGAAGATAGGATTCTTCATGCCGAACTGCTCGGCACCCATGTTGCCCAGGCCGTCCCAAAGCTCGGGCAGATGGGGCTGCTTCACAAACAGCCCGACCATCAGGGCGGCAGCCATGAACAGCAGCGAGAAGGCAAAGAGGGGATATATCTTTCCGATGATCTTGTCGACAGGCATCAACGTGGCAATGATGTAATAGACGAAGATGATGCCAATCCACATCAGACGGTCGCCCCAAATGCCGCTCAGAATGATGGCCGGGCTGTAGACGAACACTACGCCCACCATCACCAGCAGCAGCACGGCGAAGACGAGCATCACCTTCTTCACACCCTGTCCCAGGTATTTGCCAATCAGTTCGGGCTGTCCTGCACCGCCGTTGCGCATCGAGAGCATACCGGTCAGATAGTCGTGCACCGCACCGGCAAAGATGCAGCCGAAGACGATCCACAGATAAGCCGACGGACCGAACCACATGCCCATGATGGCTCCGAAGATAGGTCCTGTACCGGCAATGTTCAGGAACTGGATCATGAACACCTTCCAGTTGGGCATCACGATGTAGTCGACACCGTCGGCCATACTCACCGCCGGCGTCTCCCTGTCGTCGGGACCAAACACACGTTCTACAAACTTTCCATACAACAGGTAGCCCAACACTAAGGCTACCAGACTGATTGTAAATGTAATCATATTGCCTATACTTCCGTTAAAAGAGTTTGCTGTAGGGACACGACACGCCGAGCCCTGTTGTTGCGTTGCAAAGGTAGAGCTTTTTTTCAACATACAGAAATATAATTACGTTCTTTAACATAATTCATGCTTCGCATTTACCCTGTCTTCATTGTAGTTCAGGAGTTTCAGGAGTTCAGGAGTTCAGGAGTTTCAGAAGTTCAGACATTTGTTTTGGAACCCCCTGTTCAGCCGAACGCAGGTATTGTCTGAACTTCCGAACTCCTGAAACTCCTGTACTCCTACAACTGGCGAAAGTCTGTTGATTCGACAATAAAAATTAAAAATTGTCTAACAATTTTGTCATCTCCCCGTTTTTTTGTACCTTTGCACAATAATTTCAGAATCTACATGAAGGCAAAGAAGGTTTTATTCATCAACCAGGAGATTGTTCCTTACGTCCCTGACAGCGAGATGTCGCTGCTGGGCAAACACGTACCGCACGTCGTACAGGAGAAAGGCTACGAGATACGGACATTCATGCCCAAATGGGGCATCATCAACGAGCGAAGGGGACAGTTGCACGAAGTGATACGCCTCTCGCGCATGATGCTCATCATCGACGAGACAGACCACCCCCTCATCATCAAGGTGGCCTCCATCCCGCAGACACGCATTCAGGTGTACTTCATCGACAACGACGACTACTTCAACCACCGGCAGATGGCCTTCGACGAGAAAGGCATAGAATGCGACGACAACGGCGAACGCGCCATCTTCTTCGCACGCGGCGTGCTCGAGACGGTGAAGAAGCTGCGCTGGGTGCCCGACATCATCCACTGCCAGGGATGGATGACAAGCGTCGTCCCGTTCTACATCAAGAAGGCCTATCAGGACGAACCGTCGTTTGCTAACACCAAGGTGGTGACATCCCTCTTTGCCAACCACCTGAAGAAACAGCTCGGCGACGACTTCAAACGTGCCGTCGACTTCCGAGATGCCAAGAGCGAGCTGCTCGACAAATACAACAAGAAGTTCGACTTCATCGAGCTGGAGAAGCTTGCCGTAGACTATAGCGACGGCATCGTGGAAGGCGGCGACGGCGTAGAGCCCAAGCTGATGAGATACGTGCAGAAGACGAAGAAGCCCTTCATGCCCCATACCGCCGACGACCAGCTCGGCGATGCGCTCGACGCCTTCTACGACACACTCATGGAGGGGTAGCAACATAACAGTCAGGAGCCGACGCACAAAAAAAGCGCCGGAAACAACAAAAGGAGATTTTTCAAGAATGAAGAACAAATGGATGGCAGCGCTCGTCTTGCTGACGACGGCAATGACAGCCTGCGACGATACGACCGACACCATCGGAACATCACTCACCGACAGTATGGACAACCTGAAGATTTCGACCGACTCGTTCAGCGTAGCGACACGGTCGATCATGGCCGACTCGGTGTTCTCGAGAAACACAAAAGGATACCTCGGAAGGGTGAAAGACCCTGAGACGGGAGCCTTCATCACCGGCAACTTCATGGTGCAGTTTCACACCCTTGAAGACTTCGGACTCAGCGGCATGCCAGACAGCTCGGCCATCGCCGGACGCGACAGCCAAGGACAGCTGATAGCCGACTCGTGCGACATCCGACTCTTCTTCGACAGTTACTACGGCGACTCGCTCGCCACGATGAAGATGACGGTACACGAAATGGCAGAGCCCATGAAGGAAGGCGTGAAATACTACTCGAACTACAGCCCTGCCCAGCAGGGACTGCTGCGCCAGGACGGCATCAACACCGACATCGTCTACTCGCTGGCCGACCAGAACTTCACCGACAGTGTCAGGGCGCTCTCCTCTGTCTATTCGCCGCACATCCGCGTGCTGCTCAACCAGCCCTATACCGACGCCCTGGGCAACACCTACAACAACTACGGCACCTACCTGCTCAGGCAATATTACGACCACCCAGAATACTTCCACGACTCGTACAAGTTTGTCAACAACGTGACACCGGGATTCTTCATGGAACTGAAAGACGGCATCGGAGCAATGGCCTATATCAGCCATAGCCAGATGAACGTCTACTTCCGCAACAAGGTGCACATCGAGACCGAAACCGACGAGCGCGACACCATCTACACCGTCAGCACCAACTTCGCCGGAACGGAAGAGGTGCTGCAGACGACAACCATCGAGAACGACCACGAGGTGCTCAGCCAGCTCGTCGCCGACAACAGGTGTACCTACCTGAAGACACCGGCGGGCATCTTTACCGAAATGACACTCCCTGTCGACGACATCACCCGTCAGCATGAGAACGATACGCTCAGCTCGGCAAAGATAGAGCTGCGACGCCTCAACAACGAGCAAGACAGCGAGTATGCCCTCAGCGTGCCCACATCGCTGCTGATGATAGAGCGCGACAGCCTGCACAACTTCTTCGAAGAGGGAAAGACGGCCGACAACAAGCAATCGTTCGTCGCCACGAACAGCAGTCCGCAGACATCCAACAAATATACGTTCAACAACATCGCCAACCTCATCCGGCACATGAAGGAGGCAAAGGAAGCCGGACTGAAAGAGAACGCTAACTGGCTGGCAGAACATCCCAACTGGAACCGCGTGGTCATCATTCCCGTGACCCTCTCTACCTATTCGCAGAACCAGATAACCTACGTGGCACGCGTCTCGCACGACATGTCGCTGAGCAGCACACGCCTCGTGGGCGGTTCGGCCAATCCGTACGACGACCTGAAGATTACCGTCATCTACAGCAAGTTTGACAAAAATTGAACATTGAGTATGGCTGACAACTTTTTAGAACGCCATCACGAGGAATACGAACAGAAGAAGGCAGCGTGGCTCAGGAAGAAACGCCACCTGCCGAAACTAAAAAAAATGCTTCACCGTCCTGACGATGAAGCATTATAATTGTCGCTATACCTTATTATATATACGCGTGCGCGAGAGTCACGACAGACGGGCAGAGAGCTCGTCTATGATGTCGCAGGCCACCTCTGCCTTGGGCTTCCTACTATAGTCGCGCTGCCCTTCGTGAGAAATGATGCTCACCTGGTTGTCGTCGCTGCGGAAGCAGGTTCCCTCGTTGCGGAGCGAATTGAGCACGATGAAGTCGAGATGCTTCTTCTCCAGCTTATGAAGGGCGTTCTGCTGCTCGTCGTTGGTTTCCAAGGCAAAGCCTACAAGCACCTGTCCGGCACGCTTCATCCGTCCCAGCTCGGCAGCAATATCATGGGTGGGAGCCAGACGGATGACGAGGTCGTCCTTCTCACGCTTGATCTTCTTGTCGGCTACCTCCGTAGGACGGAAGTCGGCCACGGCAGCACAAAGGATGGCTGCATCGCTATTGGCAAAAGCCTTCACCGAAGCCTGGTACATCTCCTCGCAGCTCTCAACGTCAATGCGACGGATCTTGTCGCTACACTTGATACTCACAGGACCGGCTACCAGCGTCACGTCGGCTCCTCTCCGCGCACACTCCTCGGCTAAGGCAAAGCCCATCTTCCCGCTGCTATAGTTACCAATAAAGCGCACGGGGTCTATCTTTTCGTAGGTGGGGCCAGCCGTTATCAGGATGCGCTTGCCATTTAAGCTCGCAGAGTCGGTATTGGCACCGACAGCTGCGTCGGTATTCTCTCTCCTCTCTTCTCTCTCCTCTTTCCTCAAAAAAAACTCGTCGAGCACCTCAACAATCTTCTCCGGCTCTTCCATACGACCCTTCCCCTCCAGTCCGCTGGCAAGGAAGCCACTCTGAGGCTCGATGATATGGTTGCCAAACGAGCGCAACCTGTCCAGATTCTGCTGCGTTGTGGGATGTGCATACATATCGAGATCCATTGCCGGAGCTACGAAGACAGGAGCCTTCATCGACAGGTAGGTAGTGATGAGCATGTTGTCGGCTATGCCGTTGGCCATCTTGCCGATGGTGCTTGCCGTTGCCGGTGCAACTACCATGGCGTCGGCCCATAGTCCAAGGTCGACATGCGAGTTCCACGTGCCGTCGCGCTGGCTGAAGAACTCGCTCACCACGGGTTTGTGTGTCAGTGCCGACAGCGTGATGGGCGTGATAAACTCCTTCCCTGCCGGTGTGATGACCACCTGCACCTCGGCACCTCGCTTCACCAGTCCGCGGATGATGAGACAGGCCTTATAGGCAGCGATGCTGCCCGTGATGCCCAGTACTATTTTCTTTCCTTTCAGCATGCTCTTTCAACTTTTCAACTTTTTATTCAGCTCCCTCAGACGTATGCGGGTCAGCACCTGCTTCGTGTTGTAGGTAAAGTCGCTGGCCAATATCCAGCTGAAGAAGCCCGGGTCGCGATGCAGCACCTCGGCCACATCCCAGCCCTTGTACTTGCCGAAGTTGAACACCTCGTGGCGCTGCGGCTTGCCATCGGCTCCGAGTAGCACATTGCCGCGACCGTCGGTCATGTCTTTCCACACAATGCGGCCAGCAAAGTCGACGTTGTCGTTCACCTTCGAGAACTGTGCCAGTTCGTCCATATCGTTGTGCAGCTGCCGCTCCTCCTCTTCCTGTCTGCCGGGCTGGTACATGTCGAGCTCTGCCTGAAGTACGCGATAGGTAGCCTCGGCATCCTGATCGGCACGATGAGCCTCGAAGTCGTCTTCCATCTTCCGTCCGCAATAGAACTTATAGGCAGCTGCCAGGTTTCGACGCTCCATCTTGTGGAAGATGGTCTGCGCGTCGATGAGCCTACACTTAGAAAAGTCGAAGTCGATGCCGGCACGAAGAAACTCCTCAGCCAGCAAGGGCACATCAAAATGGTTCGAGTTGAAACCGGCGAAGTCGCAACCGTGGAAGTCGTCGGCCAGACGGGCCGCCAGCTCCTTGAAGGTGGGCTGCCCCTTCACGTCGTCGTTGGTAATTCCCGTCAGCTTCACCACTTCGGCGGGGATGTCTATTTCGGGGTTGACCATCAGGTTTTTCCTCACTTCCGTGCCGTCGGGCATCACCTTGATGTAAGAAATCTGTATAATCCTATCCTTAACAAGATCAAGCCCCGTTGTCTCCAAGTCGAAGACAACGAGGGGCTTCTTAATATTCAGCTTCATAAATAATGCTCAATGTTCAATTATCAATGGTCAATGCTCAATCGTTCAGCAGCATGGGCATGATGAGCATGAGGATGTCTTCGTTCTCGGGCTGCTGTGCCGGTACGACGAGGCAAGGACGGCTAGGGTCGGCCAGCTGCAGCTGTACCTCATCGCTCGTCAGGTTGTTCAGAATGTCGTTGAGCGACGGGCCCTTGAAGCCGATGTTCATCCGGTTGCCGGTATAGTCGCACGTAATCTGCTCCTTGGCGCTGGTAGAGAAGTCGATGTCTTCCGACGAAATCTCTATCAGCCCGGTCTCCAAGTGGAGCCGCACCAGCTGACTGCTCTCGCTGGCGAAAGGCATGACGCGGCGCAGCACACCGATGAGCACTTTCCTGTCGATGGTCAGCTCGTTGGGATTGTCCTGTGGGATAACGCTGTTGTAGTTGGGATAGCGGCCCTCTATCAGGCGGCACATCAGCACATGGTCGGCAAAGCGAATCTCAGCGTTGCGCTCGTCGAAGCGCACCACCACGTCGCTCTCGTCCTTTACCAGCACATTCTTCAGCAGCGTGGCAGGCTTCTTCGGGAGGATAAACGACTTGGGCTCCTCCGTCTTGATGTTGTAGTTGCGGTTGCGCACCAGCTTATGCCCGTCGCTCGCAACAATGGCCAGACAGTCGGCTGTCAGGTCGAAGTAGACACCGTTCATCACCGGGCGCAGCTCCTCTGTTGCAGTGGCAAAGAGCGAGCGACTGATGCTGTCGGCCAACACTCCCGACGGAATGACTACCGTGGTAGCCCCTTCACCCATTGCGGGTACGTTGGGATATTCGTCGGCATTCTGCGCCGTGAAGTTGTAGATACCGTTCTGATAGACCACCTTGATGGTATAGTTGTCCGTATCGACATCGATGGTCAGCGGCTGCTCCGGCAGTTCGCGCACGGCATCAAGGATGGTCTTGTTGTTCACGGCAAACCTTCCATCGCCGTCGCACTCCGTCAGCTGCAAGGTAGTGGTCAGCACGTTCTCGCTGTCGGAGGCCGTGATGGTCAGCTGGTTGTTCTGAACTTCGAAAAGAAAACTGTCAAGGATGGCCAACGAGTTCTTGCTGTTGATCACCTTCGACAATGTTGACAGACGGCTGCTGAAAGCCGAACTTGATAATGTAAATCTCATGGGTTCCTATCTTATATAATTTTATTTCTTATTTCTTGTTGAAAATAGTTTTGGGTTACAAAAATACACAATTCTTCTCACAGCCACAAATATTCCACTGAAAATCAACGAATGTTTAAGAAGATTTTATGAAATGATTTTGTTTTTATTTATTATTTTTACAATAATTATCAATCCCGCATTCTCATTTATCAATTATTATGCGTACCTTTGCATCCGATTACATCATTAACACACAAATCACCTATTTATGGAAATAGAAGGAAAAATCATAGTGGTACTGCCCGAGCAGGGCGGTGTTTCCAACCGCACAGGAAACGCATGGAAGAGTCAGGAATACGTCATCGAGACACACGAGCAATATCCGCGTAAGTGTTGTTTCCGCGTCTTTGGTGCCGATCGCATCGCTGCAATGAACATCCAGAGTGGCGAGGAGCTGCGTGTCAGCTTCGACATCGACGCCCATGAATACAATGGCCGCTGGTTCAACAACATCACGGCATGGAAGGTAGAGCGCATCGACCCGGCAGCAGCACAGGCAGCAGCCATGGGCATGCAACCACAAGCTGGCGGCACAGCTTTCCCGCCACCTCCAGCTCCAGGCGAAGGCGCACAGCCCGCACAGCAACAGCCGGCACCCTTCCCACCGGCACAGCCCGCCACGGAAGAGGCTCCTGCTGACGACCTGCCCTTCTAAACGGGTCATCCCCTACCCCGCTCCCAGGGGCTACATTTCATTAATTCAACTCACAGGCCGACAACCCTCCGTCTTTTTTGGGGGTTGTCGGCCTGCGAGTTGAGAAGGTACACATGTTTACTGCCACATTTCTTGCACGATTGGAAAAAAAACGTTACCTTTGCAACCGAAAAAGCATTTTTTACTTGCATCAGCTGATAACATGAAACAACTGACAGAACTATACCGACAGTGGAACGGCACGGAACCGGCTACAACGGAACAGCTGCCAGGAGCAGGCAGCAACCGAGCCTACTACCGCCTGACAGGCCGTGACGGACGGTCGGTGATAGGGGTCGTAGGCACCAGTCGAGACGAAGACCATGCCTTCATCACCCTGGCGCGCCACTTCACCAAGCGGAAACTGCCCGTACCAGAGGTACTCGCAGTGAGCGACGACGAGCTGCGCTACCTGCAGCAAGACCTTGGCACACGGTCGCTCTACGACGTCATTCGCGGCGGCCGGGAGGCTGGCGGACGCTATAACCAAAAGGAGAAAGAGCTGCTAAGACGCACCATCCGCGAACTGCCCAACATCCAGATTCGTGGAGCCCGAGGGCTCGATTGGTCGTGTTGCTACCCGCAGCCGAAGTTCAACGCCGACAGCGTCCTGTTCGACCTCAACTACTTCAAGTATTGCTTCCTGAAACCCACCGACATCGACTTCCACGAACTGAAGCTGGAAGCCAACTTCCGCCTGATGGCCAAAGACCTGACTGCAGAAACGGGGACTGCCTTCCTCTATCGCGACTTCCAGGCTCGCAACGTGATGCTCAGTCGCGACGACAAGCCCTACTTCATCGATTTCCAAGGCGGAAGGAAAGGTCCTTATTATTACGACCTTGCCTCCTTCCTTTGGCAGGCATCTGCACGCTACCCCGACAGACTGCGCCGCGAACTCATTGCCGATTATTACGACTCGCTGCGCAACTACACCGAGGTGCCGTCGATGCAGCACTTCACCGAACGGCTCCACCTCTTTGTGCTTTTTCGTACTTTGCAGGTATTGGGAGCTTATGGCTTCCGGGGCTATTTCGAACGCAAGAAGCATTTCATCGAGAGCATACCGCCCGCCATCGACAACCTGCGCCAGATGCTCAGCGAGAACGACTTCCCCTACCCTTACCTCGTCGAGATACTCCAACGGCTGACAGAACTGCCGCAATTTGCACCGCAAGAAGAAAGCACGGTAAAACGAGCCGACGGCTATCGGACCGCCGAGACAAACGTCTACGAGGCCAATCCGAAGGACGGGCCCGCCACTTTCTCTAAATACGACGGCAAAGGACCCTTGGTGGTTCGCGTCTACAGTTTCTCTTATCATAAAGGTATACCTGAGGACGAGTCGGGCAATGGCGGCGGCTATGTCTTCGACTGCCGTTCGACGCACAACCCCGGTCGCTATGAGCCTTACAAACAGCTCACGGGTCTTGACGAGCCTGTCATCCGTTTCCTTGAAGACGATGGCGAGATTCTCACCTTCCTCGACAGCGTCTACCGTCTGGCCGACGCTCATGTGGCCCGCTATCTGCAGCGTGGCTTCACATCGCTGATGTTCGCCTTCGGATGTACCGGCGGACAGCATCGCTCGGTATATTCCGCGCAGCATCTGGCAGAGCATATCCACCGGAAGTTCGGCATCGAGGTGCGTATCTGCCACCGCGAACAGAACATCACCCAAATACTTCCTAATTCAACCATCGTAACTCAACCATCATCATGAGACAAGCCATGATTTTTGCCGCCGGATTAGGGACTCGGCTGAAACCTATTACCGACACCATGCCCAAAGCCCTGGTGCCAGTATCGGGCAAGCCCCTGCTATGGCATGTGGTGATGAAGCTGAAGCAGGAAGGCTTCGAGCGCATCATCGTCAACGTGCACCACTTTGCCCAACAGATCATAGACTATCTCCAGGCCAACGACAACTTCGGCCTCGACATCCGCATCAGCGACGAGAGCGGGAAGCTGCTCGAAACGGGGGGAGGCATCCGTAAAGCACTGCCACTCTTCGAACGCGACCAACCGATATTGATACACAATGTGGATATCCTGAGCAACGTCAATCTGCAGGCGCTCTACGACCGTCCCTATCCGCGACATGCCGACGCGGCCCTACTGGTAAGTCAGCGAAAGACGAAACGCTATCTGCTCTTCGACCAATCAGACTGTTTGGTGGGCTGGACAAACATCGAGACACACGAGGTGAAGTCGCCCTATCCCGAGTTTGGCTATTCGCAGATGCTGGCCTTCAGCGGCATTCACGTGATCATGCCCGAGCTCTGCTCCCTCATGCACACATGGCCCGAACGTTTCCCGATCATCGACTTCTACCTTCACCATTGCAGCGAGACAGACATCCGCTGTGTCGTGAAGGAAGACCTGCAGCTCCTCGATGTGGGCAAGCTCGAAACGCTCGAAGCTGCAGAAGACTTTATCGCCCATCAACTTGACAAATCGTCAACTCGTTAACTCGTCAACTAAATAATTATATGCAACAGAAAATCATCATCCTCGACTTCGGCAGCCAGACCACTCAGCTTATCGGCCGCCGCGTGCGTGAGCTCGACACCTTCTGTGAGATTCTGCCTTACAACAAGTTTCCCACCGTCGAGGCGGACTTACAATCCGGCTCCGTCATTGGTGTCATTCTCTCAGGTTCGCCTTTCTCGGTACACGACCCGGAAGCGTTCCAGGTAGACCTCAGCCAGTTTGTGGGCAAAGTGCCTGTCTTGGGCATCTGCTACGGAGCTCAGTATATCTCGCACACCAACGGTGGACGCGTGGAGAAAACCAATACGCGTGAGTACGGTCGTGCCCACCTGCAGTACATCGACAAGGAGAACCCACTCTTCCGAGGCTTCGACGACAACTCGCAGGTGTGGATGAGCCACGGCGACAGCATCACCGCCATTCCCGAAGGCTTCCAG
>CAMORS010000020.1 GCA_946624005.1 uncultured Prevotella sp.
AAGAGCTGCTGCGCAGCATCGAGAAGAAGACGCGCCGCGATAAGCTCAGGCACATAGAGAATCCGAAGCTGAGAGCCTGAATTGTTTTCTGTCTTGTGTTCTTTTTCTATCGCTCACGAATGTTTGTGTAAAATAGCCCAACACCTCACCAAAATGAGTGGAAACCCTTGTTACAGCGGGATTCGGATGGTGAGGTGTTCGGCTAACACCTCACCAGAGACCTCACCAGAGACCTCACCATTTGGGTGGTGGCTGATGGGTGATGGGTGTTGATGGGTGGTTGCTGTTGATGGGTGTTGAAGGCCTATGGGTAGGAGGCGACGCTTCCCAGCGTCGCAACAGCACATAAGAAGTCGCACCCAGCATTCCCAGATGAGAAATGTCCCATGTGGCATGTGTAACGCTGGGAAAGGCGACAGGTTGGCGAGCGCAGCTCGGGCGCTCGGCCCTTGGGACGCTTTGCTTGCAAAGAATAGCGTGACCTCCTACATTAGCGCATAGATGGTGGGGGCGATGGTGAGGTGTGTGGTGAGGTGTCTGACTAACACCTCACCATCTGAAAGGCCGATAAACAGAGGGGTTTCGGACTATTTGGTGAGGTGTTGGGCATTTTCTCAACGAAATCTTTTTTGATTAAACATGTGTAGGCGGAACAGCGTTTCCACCCGACTATCCCCAACTTGCTCGTTGATGATTCCTGATGCAGTCAGAGACCATCACTGATGCAGTCAGAGACTATCACTGATGCAGTCAGAGACCATCACTGATGCGGTCGGAGATGCTGTTCCGCCCCTGCGGGTGATAGCGGTTGATTGAATGGTTTTCTTTGCACTGATAAATAGAAAAAAGGAATGCCTGGGCATTCCTTTTTATGTTATTCCACGATGAGGCGGTTGCCCTCTTCCATTAGCGAAGCTACACTGCTGATGGGGGCGGAGCATCACCTGCTGACCTTCGTTGCTGACGCGCACGCTACCCGTAACGAGCACTACCTCGTGGCTATGTGAGCTGACGTGGAACTCTGTTCCGAGCACCGTTGTCTGCATGCCATCGGCCATCACGACGAAGGGACGGCTGCTGTCGTGCTTCACCTTGAAATAGGCCTCGCCCTCGAGGATGACGATGCGCTGCTGGCCCGAGAAGTCGGTCGGGAAGCGCAGTCGTGACCCGGGATGGAGATAGGCTATGGAACCGTCGGGCAGGATGATGTCGGCACTCTTGCGCGACCGCAACGTGCTCATCGAGCAGGATGCCTTTTCGTCGCTCAACGATGTCCGTACGGAGGTGTACAACGAATACCACCGCGAACTCATCGCTGAGGGACAGATCTTCTTCCTCTGCAAACGACTGCTCCGCCCTACCCTACTGCTCAGCGGCACTGCCATGACCGAAAACGATTATATCATCCCCTTACCCGATACAGAATATGAAAACCAATAACCCCCACCCTATCTGTCTCGTTAAGCGCGGCCTGGCCGCGTCAGCTCTCCTACTCGCCCTCACTGCTTGCGAGAAAGACCTACCCGTCTACGACAGTCCCGACGATGCCATCAACTTCGAGATGCTCATCAACAGCACTACGGGCGAGATAGAAGAGCGCAACTATTCGTTTGTCTACGAGGGCGACGATGTCACCCGCGACACTCTTTGGTTACGTGAAGCATCGCTTCATGATTGACCACACCGGACTGCGCTGGGACGAACCTTTCATCCAGGGCCACCGACTCGCAGCCCCGCAGAAGGGCATCTGCATCGTCAAGACAACGCTCCCGGGCGGCACCACTACCACACATAAGGTAGTCCTCGCCGATTGACAATTCTGCTGGTCGGGGATTGCAAATCCCCTCCAGCCTCTAAAAACGGGCCAGCCTCTAAAAAAGGGAAAAACCGAAGCATCCCTTCAGGTTTTTCCCGTTTTCTTTGGCCGTTTATCAAAAAAACATTACTTTTGCAAACAATACATCAAAACACCAACGAATATGGAAGAACAGAAACATTGCCACTGCTGTCACGACCACGATCATGACCACATTCAGTACGACGCGGCTCAGCCAAGTCAAAACCAAGAATCCGCGACCACAGAAACCATCCACCGCCACGCTCCCCTCAAGAGCAAGTACGAACAGGCCCTGGAGAAATACAACTGCAACCTCAACGACGAAGACGTTGCACAGGCCGTCAAGAAAATCATCGAGGAGAAACTGCCCGAGAATAACACCCCCGAGGTGAAGCGATTCCTCTTCGGCAGCATCGAGCTCACAACACTCAAGACAACCGACTCAGAAGAGAGCGTCATGGCCTTCACCGAACGCGTCAACCAGTTCGACAACCAATACCCACACCTGCCCCATGTCGCCACCATCTGCGTCTATCCCTGCTTCGCCAAGATCGTACACGACACGCTCGAGGTGGACGGCGTAGAGATAGCCTGCGTCAGCGGCTCGTTCCCCTCCTCCCAGGCACTCATCGAGGTGAAGGTGGCCGAAACGGCACTCGCCGTCAAAGACGGAGCCACCGAGATAGACATCGTCATGCCCGTGGGCAAGTTCCTCGCAGGCGACTACGAAGGTGTATGCGACGACATCAACGAACTGAAGCAGACCTGTGGCCCCGACGTCGCCATGAAGGTCATCCTCGAGACAGGATGCCTGCGCAACAGCTCCGACATCAAGCGCGCCAGCATCCTCTCGATGTATGCCGGAGCCGACTATATCAAGACGTCCACCGGCAAGGAGAAGCCCGCAGCAACACCCGAGGCAGCCTACGTCATGTGCCAGGCCATCAAGGAGTACTACGACCAGACGGGCATACAGATAGGATTCAAGCCCGCAGGGGGCATCAACTCCGTCAACGACGCACTCACCTACTACACCATCGTCAAGGAGGTGCTCGGCGACAAGTGGCTCACCAACCGCTGGTTCCGGCTCGGCACCAGCCGTCTCGCCAATATGCTCCTCTCCGAGCTCGAAGGCCAGGAAATCAAATTCTTCTAAAAACAGACTTTTCACGTTCAGTACAACAGACTTTTTACGTTCAGTACGACTCGGCTCAGCCGAGTCAAAAAACCAAACACCACCACAATGAAAAAAGCATTATTCAGTTTCGCCATCGCAGCAATGGGATTGCTCATGGCATCGTGCGACAACAAACAAGCTGCTCCAGCACCAGTAGCAGAGCAGGCTGAACAGACCGTAGCCGAAGCTCCCGCCGAAGAGCAACCGGCATCACTCGCCGACATCGTAGCAAAAGCAAAGGCAGAAGGCGCCAACTGGACCACCGACCAGTGGAAAGAACAGTTTAAGAAAGCCATCGAGGCATACAAGCCCTTCGCCATCGCAATGGTACAGGCCAAGCCCGACGAACTCGAAAACATCACAAAGCAGTTCGCCGACTTCCCCACACTCATCAAAGACTTTGCTGCCACTGCCAAACAGACCGAAGGCGGCAAGGCCATCGACGACAAGTGGATCGAACAGACCATGCAAGAAATTGGCGTACCTCACCTCTAATAGGGACACAACGTGGAAACATTAAGGGGGGGACGAACACAAACGGTTCGTCCCCCCTTCTTGCTTACATATAGTTATACTACTTCACAGCCACCTTCATGGTCTGGCTGCCTACCTTCACAAGGTACATGCCAGGAGCGAAATGGCGAAGGTCGTTGCCCTCAGACAGCCACGATGCTGCCAGCCTGCCATCGGCAGTGTACACCTGGATGCGTTCGCCCTTATGACCCGTTACGGCAATGCCACCCCGCAATTCTTAATTCTTCATTCTTAATTCTTCATTCTCAAGGCCCGTCGGGATGAGACTCTCGACGAGGATGTTGTCTATCCAGATACGCTCGTACATCGAGTTCATCAAGCCGCGGAAGCACAGCTTCATATAGTGATTGGCTGATGTCACGGGGATGGTAGCCTCATACTTCATCCAGCCTGCCTTACCCTCAGTCACGTTGATGGTGTCCAAAACCTCGAAGTAGTCGTTGTCATCAAGACTGCACATCACGACGAGCGTCGGCGGAACGGTGGCGTTGGTTGTCGTGCCTTGATAGACATAGAACGTCAGCCGATAGTCACCATTGCCACGGACAGCCATCTTCGGTGTGATAAGGTCGCCATAGTGGTAGGCCGACGAATAGTTGCCGTTGTAGCAGAGAGCAAAGCCTCCGTCGCCATCCTGCGAAGTCTGCTCTTCGTCGTCGGAAAGGATATACCACTGCGTGCCATACTGGCTCACGTCGGCATCGGTCACCCAGCCGCTGGCCGAGAGTCCGCCTTCCACGAAACTCTCTGCGAAGGGCACTGCCTTGAGCTGTCCGAGGATGACGTGGTCGAGCTGTGCCTGTCCGACACCGGCCGAAGTGCACGACAAAACGAATCAGCAAAAAAATCTCAAAATAAAAAATAACGCGATTCTGAAGATTTTAATTAGATTAACAATTAAAATCGTGTATTTCATTCGATTTGCGCTATCTTTGCAGTCAGAAACCCAAACATGTTAGGATTATGACAGCAATAGAGATGAATGCAGAGTTGTTCCGCCAGTTGAGCATCATCGCCGAGGACGAGGGACTGATGGCCAAGATGCTGAAATATGCTAAGAAGTTGACGGCGAAGAAAGAGAAAATGGACGAGACGGAGTATCTGATGTCATCGCCTGCCATGGCAGAGGTTATCCGCCAAGGACAGGAGGACATTAAGAATGGACGGGGCGAGGTGGTAAAAGTGGAAGACCTATGGAAGTAATCTTCACTCCGCGTGCCCAGGAAGACCGAGAGTATTGGAAACGGACGGGCAACAAGCGCGTCATGAAGCGCATCACAGACCTGCTGGAGGACATCAAGAAACATCCTTTCACGGGCATCGGTAAGCCAGAACCGCTGAAAGGTGAGCAGCACGGGCTTTGGAGCCGACGGATTACAGACGAGCATCGCTTGGTGTACTCCATCACCAGTGGGATGATTTACGTTTACGTTATCTCTTTGAGGTATCACTATTCTAAATAGCATGGCTGAACTCATCAGAGAAGCGAATTTTCTTTATCATATCTGGAAAAACTGTGAATTATCTTGACAAAACAACGTTCCCACATCGGACGCGACACGGCGCATCCCAACATTCTACTTGGCTACAGTGGGGACATACCTTTCTACGCTTAGCCCTCGAAATCTCGCAGTTCCTGTAAGCCCTTCTCTATCTCTGCCATCTGCTGGGCATGTCGGCGCAGCTGCCATTTGGCAAAGAAGAGGCCGAGCAGCAGGGTGAGCAGCGAAAGGGCTAATGGCAAGACGAGCCTCGTTCCGAACTCGTAATGGGCCTCGGTGTTGAATCCCAGTTCCAGAATGTAGAAGGCTATCATTGCTATACATACGGCACCAATCATCCAAAACTTCTCCCGATGGCAGATCTTCTTGTAAGAGAGTGCCAACCGGGTGAGTTCGCTGCTGCTCTTGTCGAGCATATCGAATTTCGACAGCAAGGAGAGTTTCCATATCATGGGTATCAGTCCTACCACCATCACGCCCTCGACAATGACGAACGAGGCTGTCCGGATGGGCGTCTTCATATAGACATACGGGAAGACCACGCAGATGATGAGCATATTGACCACGAAGTTGAAAATGTTGTGCCGGATGATGTGGTCGTAGGCCGTCTTGGTCTTCTGCTGAATCAGCTCCCTGAGGACACGCTGGTTGACAATGTCCGACTCCGCCAGCCGCTCATCGAGCTTGTTCCATGATGCTTTCAGTTCTTCAAGTTCCATATTCTTTTTATTGTTCCTAATTGTTAGACATTCTTTTTAGTTTTTCCTTCGTACGAAGGAGTTTCAC
The DNA here is from genome assembly GCA_946624005.1 of uncultured Prevotella sp. Lineage (GTDB taxonomy): Bacteria > Bacteroidota > Bacteroidia > Bacteroidales > Bacteroidaceae > Prevotella. The sequence continues at coordinate 5,837 of CAMORS010000020.1, forward strand.
GGCGACATTGGCCTTTGAGAGGCCGAGGATGTCGGCCATTTCCTGATAGCTACGTTCTTCGAGCCAAAGGAGGATGAGCGCGCGCTCCTGTACACCCAGTTGGTTGATGAGCCGGTAGAGATCGTTCAGCTTGCCTGCGCGGCTCTCTTCTTCTGTCAACCTACTCGCCACATCTATTGTCAGCGGGATGGTCTGCGGTCGGGTGTTAGAGTGGCGCAGGAAGCTGATACAGGTGTTCATCGCGATGCGATAGACCCATGTCGAGAGTGAGCTGTCTCCCCGATAGCGGGGGAAGCTCTTCCAGAGATTCAGCACCACTTCCTGAAACAGGTCGTTCAGGTCGTCCTGACCGTTGGCGTAGATGTAGCACACCTTGTAGATGGTGCGCTGCTGCGCCGTAATCATCTCCAGAAATTCTTTCTCTAACGGATTTGTTTCCACTGCAATTATTGATATTACGTAGGCAAAGATAAGAAAAATTAAAAAATAAAAGATTGAAAAATTAAAAAATTGATGAATTGTCTACATCCTGGCTTTCTGCTTGCTGCCGGCACCAGAGCCGCGATACTTCGAGCGGGCCTCGTTGAACTTCCACGTCAGGTCGAGCAAGAAAGTGCGGCGGGCAGGATTGTGGACAGTGAGGTCGCGATAGCCGAAGAGGATGGCATCGGTCTTGTTGCTATTGAAGAGATCGATGCAGCGCAGGTCGGCAGTCAGTGAGCCGAGACGGCGCAGATGAAAATCTTTCTGAAGCTCCAGGCTGCCAACGATACGTGGCTTGGTGATACGGAAATTGTTGTAATCACCTTTTATGGCCCCTTCCACATCGGCACTCAAACGGAAGGCGTGAGGCAGTTCAATGGTGTTTCGCCATGAACCGCTGAACCAAGGGCGAGAGAGTGTGATTACCTCGCCAGTGGCAGTAGGCGATTTGTAGTTTTGGAACATGGCTACGACAGCCCACGTGGGATGCCATTTTAATTGACAATTGAGAATTGATAATTGAAAATTAGGTCGTGCTGAGGCGATGACGGTGAGGCGGTCGTAATCCTCCTGACTGTTAATGGGTCGCACGAGGCTGATGAACGGGTCGGTAGAACCAGGGTAAGGCTCTGTCGACATCGTGAGAGCATCCTTGATGCGCCCATAGTTCAGCGTCAGGTTCATCCACTTGTAAGCAGTATTCAGTACAACGCTGTGGGTGTAGGTAGGCTTCAGATACGGGTTGCCGCTCTGGTAGGTATAGCGATTGATATAGACCGTCGAACTGGTCAGGTTGGCGTATGGCGGACGCTCGATATCGCGACGGTATGACAGCGAGAGCTGTAACTTGCCAATAGGGGCAGAGATGACAACCGTAGGGAACCAGTCACCGTAATCTCGACAGACTTCATCCTCCTTTTTGCCGAAATTGAAATAGTCATTCGTCAGATGCTCATAGCGCAGACCCACTTGGGCGAATACCTTGCCAAACTGACGGCCATACTCTGCGAAGGCTGCGGCAGACTTCTCATTAATCTCGGTGTCAGTAGTCTTTACAGGAACAGCATCGGTGGCCATGAAATCGTAGGCATCCGTACGGTGGTTGTAACTGTACTCGCCACCGAGGGAGAGATTGCCTTTCCATACGGGATAGCCGAAGATGAGTTTTGAGGCCCAGAAGTTATTGCTGCTGATGGTGTTACTTTCAATGCTTCGATTGACGGGACTTTCACCTTTTTCCGTTGTTACTTCATGGGTGTTGCCAGGTGACTGCGTGTCGTCGAACAGACCGTCGATATTCAGGTCGATGCTCAACTGGCCAATCTTGCCGTTGTAGTAGGCATTGAAGATATGCTTTCTGAATTCATCCTCCTGCGTGATGTTGCTCTCTGAACGCTCCGTGAAGATGCCGTTCTCATAATTGTCGGTATAGTACATGCCGCTGTACTTGCCGTTGGGGTGGCGGTCGTACTTATAGAAAGCTCCGAAACTGTGGTTTTCGTTGACCATATAGTTCACCTGCAACTGCGGCGACCATCCCTTCCAGACGTTCTTCGACTCCTGCCAGCTGATGCCCTCCATCTTGTTCGGCCCTGCATAGTAGGTCAGGGTGTTGTCTTGCAGCGACTTGCTGTGACCATAGCGGCCTGCCCAGAGCGAGGCGGTGATGTCGAGTCCACCCGTGCGATAGTTCACATTGAGACTGTTGGTCAGCGTATGGCCATATTGATACATGCCACCGAGGTTATCCTGAAAACTGAAGCCTTCGCCCTGCGCTTTCTTTAGCGTGATGCGCACCACGGCTTTTGTTGATGCGGCATAGCGGGCACCGGGGTTCTGCACCACATCGACATGCTGTATCTGGTCGGAGCGCAGTCGGGAAAGTTCGCTGTTGTCCTGCACTCGTCGCCCGTTGATATACACCTCAGCATCACCACGCCCCAGCACCTTCACAACGCCGTCGCGCTCTGCTTCTATCGATGGTATCTTCGACAGCGCATCGCTCAGCGTCCCTGCTTTCTCTAAGATGGTTCCCGCAACGGTGGTCCGCATGGCATCGCCCTTTGCATGGGTTTGTGGCAACGGGCTCTTCACCACCACTTCGCCGATCATCTGTGTTTCCTCCTTCATCCGGATGGTCTGGTCGACAGCTCCTTGATAGGGGAGAAACATGGTCTCGTAGCCGATGCACGTCAGTCGCAGCAGACCCCCTTCCTGCTTGGTCGGAATACGAAACACACCATGCTCGTCGGTCACTGCTCCCTGCACAAAAGCAGAATCGGGCAGCGACAACATGACAACGTTCACAAACGGCAGCGGCTGACCGTTTTCGTCAATCACTCTGCCGCCTACATCTTGTGTCTGGGCCATCGCCGTCAGACTTGCCATCATGGCTGCTAAGAGTGCAGCCTGTCTCATGCTTCTTTTCATTTTCTTCAAGTGTCTTGATTGTTTGTCTTTTCTCTATTAGTCGCCTGACAGGCAAGAAAATTACAAACTCAATGAAAAAAGTATTCACAATCAAGAGTTGTAAGAGAGCAAGAGTTTACTTTTTTGCAAATAAATTTGCAGAATTGAAAAGAATTAGTTATCTTTGCAACCAATTAGAAAAAACAAGTAGTGAATGATTATTGCCAACAAGATTATTTTGGATAACTTCATCCAAACCCATGCTCAGGCCGTTAAGCCTCTGAATAAATGGGTTGACGTGGTGAAAGCTGCGCAATGGAGTAGCCATTCAGAATTAAAAAGCATGTTCCCATCTGCAGACTATGTTAAGAATGGTCGATATGTATTCAATATAGGAGGCAACAACTATCGTATCGTGGCAGTGGTCATCTTTGTAGGAGGCGTGATGAATATCCGATTTGTTGGTACGCATTCTGAATACGACAAAATAGATTGTTCTACAATATAAAATGAAATATGGAAAAACTGACAACCCGCAAGCAATACGACGAGACAAAAGCCCGAGTGGAACAACTCATCGCCGAAGCAACCCAGAAAGGTATGCTTGAACCCGACATGGATAATGCCTATACGAAGGAGATTGCACTATTGAGCCAGCTGATGGCCGCATACGAGGACGAATATCTCAATATCCTGCCTCTGCGCCAGAAATCACCGCTCATTGCCAGTATCGAAGACTACTTTTATGCTCACGGCATGAAACAGAAAGACGGTGCAAAGCTCCTGGGAGTCAATGAGTCGCAATTCAGTCAGATCATGAGCGGTCGCCGACGCATCTCCATGTCATTCGCAAAACGTCTACACTCCAAGATGGGCATCGATGCGAATCTGATTCTCGACTACGCTTGACACAATGTATAGGCGCATCTACTGCTGTTTTTGACAGAACATCAAAACATTCCGCAGGCATCCACCGATGATAGGGTGAAGTGCCTGCGGAATACTAATAAACCTTAGTTTACCCTCAGCAAAGTGTTCGCCGCAACGTTAGCCTGAATTTCATATCCTGCGGGAATCTCAGCTTTTGATCCGCAAATGAAGCAGGCAGGCCAAACGACTAAAGCAAAGAGCACAACTGAAAGGGCTGTCCTATTCTTTCCTGTAACGTAAATGTCGCCATTCATCAGAGGTACCATCTCACCATTGGGAGTAATCAATTCATTAATTTTGATGCCTAAACGTCCCTTTGTACCCCACCAAGAAGACTTTTTAGCCTCATAGACTGTGCCATTCACCGTCGTTCCATATGGAATAGCCGTCACACCATCTACGTTGACATCGCGAGAGACTCTGAAAGCAACCTTTTGCCCTTCTTTGACATCAGCAGCCTTTGTAGGATTAACAACTTGCAACGGTATGAGTGTACCAGCCTTTACCGTTACTTCTTTCTGTGCAAATGTCGTCAATGACATCATGCACAAAACAAAACACACAAATAACTTTTTCATTTGTTTGATAAAAGTTTTGCCCTGTAGACATCCAGATTCAGGCTTGTTGAAAAATGTTTCCTATCTACAAAATGAAAAAGCGGGATGTCTAGCTTGTGCCTGTTTGTTTCTTTAGGTCCTAGGAAAACCCTTGTAAAAAGACAGACAGCACCGACACCCACGCCTTTGGTATATAATCCCATAAAGTGTGCAGAGGAAACAAGTTCCTCTTCGCACACTATCGGGTCGTAATACCTTCCCGCAGCATCTACTTCTGCTTTTGTTTCTGTCTTACAAGTTTGAATTTCCTAGGTTCAAAGAAACCAAAAACAAAGCGTTGGCAAACACTTTTCAAAATGTAGATGTATCTCCAAAAACTCTAAGAGTAAATGGAGTTTACGACTGCAAAAGTAATCATAATCATGCAAACGACCAAACAAAACGGAGGAAAAAGTGACGTTTTGCCTGCTTTTTCTTGGCTGTACAAGAAAATCTCGTTATTTTTGCAGCGATAAATACAGACAGAGCATGGATGGAAATGAAGTGTTGGACAGAATTAGGAAGGTAGCCTATCAGGTGTTGCCCAAGGGCAGCACGCTCTATCTATATGGCTCGCGCGCCAGAGGTGATGCCAGGAAAGATTCCGACTGGGACTTGCGCCTGTTACTTGACAAGCCACGTGTGATATGAGCTTAAAAGAAGAGGACAGACAGATCATTGTTCAACTAGAATTAGAGAAAGCCGAAACACACACAACAAAAATTCATATTCATATACTCAACACCTCACCAAAATAACGGAAAGCCCTTTGCCACAGCGGGTTTCGGATGGTGAGGTGTTCGCCAAACACCTCACCAGACATCTCACCAAACACCTCACCATCTGGGTGATGGGTGTTGGGTGATGGGTGTTGATGGTTACTGAGTGATGGGTGATGGGTGTTGATGGGTGGTTGGTGGGGGCACTGGTGAGGACTTTGGTGAGGTGATGAATAAACACCTCACCATCGGGAAGGCCGATAAACAGTGGGATTCAGAGCCATTTGGTGAGGTGTTTGACCTATTTTCGATAAAACTTTTTCTGCGAACGTTGCGCTGCTCTTAGGGATGGTTGCAGAGTCTGTCGTTGATAGTTTCTGAGCCTGTCGTTGATAGTCTCTGAGCCTGTCAAAGATGGTCTCTGATAGACTCAGAAAGCATCTTCGGCAAGCTCAGAAACCATCTATGTCGGTGTCAGCAACAAAGGTTTTGCTACTTTTTCAGTGAAAAGCAAGTGTGATTCAAAAAGTTTTCGTATCTTTGCATCAGTTTTTTTAAAGCAAAGTGTTGAAAACAATAGCTATCCAAAAAAAATGACATATCATATCGTCTATAGCCTCGCATGGCTCGTGGCACTGCTGCCCTACAGAGCACTCTACGCCCTGAGCGATGGACTCTACCTGTTGGTGTACCATATCATAAGGTATCGGCGCAAGGTGGTCGGGAAGAACCTTTCTACGTCGTTTCCGGAAAAGAGTAGCGCTGAAATAAAAACCATCGAGCGACAGTTCTACCACTGGCTGTGCGACTATGCCGTAGAGACCATCAAGCTGCTCCATGTCAGCGACGACGAACTGCTCCGACACCTCGAGTTTCGCGGTTGCGACGAGGTAGAGAAATATCTGGACAAGGGACAGTCGGTCGCGTGGATGCTCGGACACTACTGCAACTGGGAGTATCTCTCCGCAACGGCGCTCGGCATGAAGCGATGGGGGATACTGAAAGACGAGGTACGAGGTACGACTATCGGGGGTACGAGGGTACGGGGGTACGAGGGTACGAGAATAGCATTGATTCGAGGAGAGAGGAGAGAGGAGAGCCGTGCTGTGATGGGGCTTATCTACAAGCCGCTGCGCAACAAGGCGATGGACCGCCTCTTCCTGAAGATACGACAGAGCCACTACGGCACCTGCGTGGCACGCAACGACATCCTGCGCAAACTGGTACAGCTGCGACAAGAGAGCCGACTGTCTATGTTCGGATATATTGCCGACCAGGGACCCAAATGGGAGAACATCCATCTGTGGCTCGACTTCCTCAACCACGACACTCCCGTCTTTACCGGTTCCGAGCGCATCATCCGCAAGATGCGCCAACCCGTATTCTACATTGATATGGAGCGCCCTGGGCGGGGCCGCTATGTCTGCACGGCACACCTCATCACCGAACATCCTGAACAGATGGAAGAGTATGAACTGACGCACCGCTATTTCCAGTTGCTCGAACAGACTGTACGCCGCGCACCACAATACTACCTCTGGTCGCATAAACGATGGAAAAGACAGAGAGAATTGACAATTGATAATTGAGGAGATGAAGATAGGATTCGACGCTAAACGCATCACACACAACGCTACCGGGCTGGGCAGCTACGGGCGCACTCTGGTCAACGCTCTGGCAGATGTCGCACCAGACGACTGCCAGCTGCTGCTCTACACGCCTGACAAAGGACGCGAAGAGCTGTGCCGACAGGTCCGACCGTGCGACAACATGCGCTTTGTTTATCCGCAGAAGAAGTTGCCGAAATGGCTGTGGCGCTCGAAAGGCATCGTGAACGACCTGCAACGCGACCATATCGACATCTTCCACGGACTCTCCGGCGAACTGCCCTGGGGCATCCGGAAGGCAGCCATCGGCAGCGTCGTCACCATCCACGACCTCATCTTCCTGCGCCATCCGGAATACTATTCGCGGATAGACCGCCTGATCTACCGCCGTAAGTTCTTGCAGACGGTCAGCGAGGCCGACCGCATCATTGCCATCAGCGAGTGTACGAAGCGCGACATCATGCACTACGCCGATGTCGACGAAGCGAAGATCAGCGTCGTCTACCAGTCGTGCAGCACCTTCTTCAAGCTGCGCGAGGGCGAGGACAAGTTGCAGGATGTCAACGCACGCTATATGCTGCCCCCACGCTACATCGTCAACGTGGGCACCATCGAGGAACGGAAGAATATCCTGCTGGCCGTCAAGGCGCTCAGGAGGTTGCCACAGGACATCGCTCTCGTCGTCGTGGGCAAAGCTACACCTTATTGCGACAAGGTGCGTCAATACATCGCCGACAATGGCTTGCAACAGCGGGTGAAAATACTTCACGGTGTGCCCAACAGCTACCTGCCCGCCCTCTATCAGATGGCTGAAGCCTGCGTTTACCCTTCGCGCTATGAGGGCTTCGGCATCCCCATCATCGAGGCCATCCAGAGCGGTCTGCCCGTCGTAGCATGCACGGGCAGTTGCTTGGAAGAAGCAGGTGGTCCCGACTGTCTGTATGTCGATCCTGACGACGACGAGGCAATGGCCCAGGCTATCCGTCGGGTGCTGAAAGGGTCCGACGGGCGCGACAATCGCATCGCCAAGGCACAACAATACATCACACGCTTCGAGAACAGCAACGTCGCGCAGCAAGTGCTCGATATTTACCGACAATTGAGAATTGACAATTGAGAATTGATAATTAAGAGGTTATGCAGCGCATTTGTTATATTTCAAGAAACTATCGAGGACTGACCTCATCGGGCAACAAGGCGAAGACCGACTACGAAGATACACTGGCCGAGATGGGAGCCGTCAACCTGGCACTCCGACGTACCACCTATCGCAACAAGGTGCTCACCTTCGTGCTCAATCTCATGGGCATCGTGAAATACGCTTTCTGTGTCAGAAAGGACGATGTCCTTGTACTGCAATACCCGCTGAAGAAGTATTTCACGCTTGTATGCCGAGTGGCCCACTGGCGTAAGGCTCGCGTGGTAGCTCTCATCCACGACTTAGGGTCGATGCGTCGCCGCAAACTGACAGTCGGGCAGGAGATAAGCCGATTGTCCAATGCCGACTATGTCATCGCCTCCAACGAAGTGATGAAGCAGTGGCTCGAACAGAAAGGTCTGACAATACCTATGGGGGCCTTAGGTCTGCACGACTATCGCTCCGACATTTTTCGAGGGTGCGAGGTACGAGGTACGAGGTACGAGAAAAAACTCCCCATCATCGTCTATGCCGGAGCTTTGGCTATGCGGAAGAATGCCTTCATGCTGCAAATGGGCGACATCGCCAACGACTATCAGCTGCATGTCTATGGCAATGCCGACGGACTGCCCGGCCTGCAACCGTCACCTTCGGTCGTCATCAAAGGCTTCATGCCGGCCGAAGAGTTTATCGCAAAGGTGGAAGGCGACTACGGTCTTGTCTGGGATGGCGACTCTCTGGATGCCTGCACAGGCAACTTCGGCGAATATCTGCGCTACAACAGTCCGCACAAACTGTCGTTCTATATCCGTGCCGGACTGCCCGTCGTCGTTTGGCGAGAGGCTGCCTTGGCCAGCATCGTAGAAAAAGAGGGTATCGGACTGTGTATCGACAGCATCAGGCAGTTGGGCGAACGCTTAGCTGCCATCACACCGGAACAACACGCCACGATGCTTCGCAACGTCAGTCGCGTCAGTCAGAAAATGTCTGAAGGGGGCTTCCTCCGCAATGCCTTACAGGAAGCGATGCTTCACCTTAAAACCTCATAACCGCTCACCTCTCACCCAACAAACCATCAACACCCATCACCCATCACCCAACACCCATCACTTGATAATACGATGCTCGAAGCGATGAAGTTCGCGAAGGGCTTCGCTGACCGTCTGCTGCTCGTCCCAACCACGCTGGCGGGCATAGCTGCTGACGAGATATTCGAAGAGATCGCGGCGATGCGTCAGCCGTACCAGGTTCTTTACACACTGCCGTCGTGAAGGCCATCCCTGGCAGAAACGCGAGCGGTTGGTGTCAATCATGCTGAACCGATAGCCTTCTTTTGTCGGCGTACAAAGGAAATTGGAAAGGTTCAGGTCGCCGTGCAGAATGCCCTTGCTGTGCATCATGACCACCTGAGCCATCACGGCGTCGGCCAACTCATGGCTGAACTTCTGCACCTCGCGCAGCAGCAGATGACTCTCGGTCCCCGTTGCTTCCTCGCTGACAAACCAGCTGTCGGCAAAGAGTCCGTTGCGGCGCTCTTCCATATAGGCCACCTCATGAGGGGTCTCGATGCCTCTTTCCCTGAACATGGCGGCAAAGCGATAGGCACGTTCGGCCTTCGACGGGCGGAAGAAGGTATAGACGAAACGCTGCAACATGTTCGGCCGCTTATAGCGTTTCACCATCAATGGCTTACCATCCACCACGACGCGCCTTACCTCATTGCGCTTCTGGTAGACCACCTCGCCAGAATCCTCAGCAGTAGGGTGGGGGAGAGCTTTCAGCTGGTCGCCCATTGACTGATACTTTTCTGCCACTACAATCTTCATTATCACGAATTTGAGAATTAGAGAATTGTTTGTTGAAAAGACTTTCTGACAGATTAATGCCTTTGCTTGTATGCTCTGTAGGGTGTGTCTAAGTCGAGCAAGTGGAAACTGTGCTGCCGCTGGTGGTCACCGTCGGGCGGAGTCATATAGTCGCCGTATTTATTAGTAAGGTAGGCATCGTATTGTTCTACACCCATCAGGCGCTCACCTTCAAAATCGCATGGGGTAGGGGAACCCAGTATTGTTTTGCTGATACAGCCGTGCGAGCCGTCGTCGTAGTCGGCAACAAGGGCTGACTGCTCGTAGTCGTACTTCATCAACAGTCGGCGGATGCGTTGCTGAACGCCTTGCATCGTGTACATCCTGCGACAAAGCAACGGCACCCACGACGAAGGACCGTGGCCGCGCTTGTAGGGGTCGCGGTGCAACAGGTAGAGCACGCGCTTCCAATATTCGTAACGGCCAAAGTGCAGCTTTCTGCGCAATGCCCCCTTGGGTGTGCCGTCGATGGGGAACACATCGATATAGATACCTCCGAGATAGTGCAGGTGAAAGCGTTCTACCAACGTTGTCGAGGCATCCTGAACCTTCGCAAAGGGTAGGGGATAGGCAGCATCGTTCTCAGCACATACCAGCTCCATCGGCTCGGGCAGCCACTCAGCAGCATGCTTGATGAGTCGCTCGTAGTCGGGACGCGGCATGGCGATGTCGGCATCGTCGTCCCAGGGAATGAATCCCTTGTGGCGCACGCTGCCTAACATGGTGCCTGCCCAGAGATAGTAGCGCAACTGATGCTCACGGCAAGTCTGGTCGAAAACCGTGAGGATACGCAGGATGCGCTGGTGCACTGATTCTATGTCGTACTGGGGCATGTTCGCTGGGTGTTGGGTGATGGGTGTTGGGTGATGGGTGTTGGGTGATGGGTGTTGATGGTTTGTTGGGTGATCAATTATCAATTATCAATTGTCAATTGTCAATTAACAATCGTGCTTTCTGGAAGTCTTCCACCGTGTCGAGCTCCATCGAGAAGAGGTCTGTCGTGTCGACAATGCTGAACTGATGTCCCTGCGGAATCAGTCGTTCGAAGGCACGTTCATAGAAAATGTCTACGAGCTTCTCGCCGTTGATCATCAGGCGCAACTCCTGAAAGAGTGCCAGCGAATAGTCGGCCATGATCTTCTCGATGCCGATGCTCTCGCCGATAGCCTTCTCGATGCTGCACGTCTTGCTCAGTTCCACAACCTTCCCTTCGTCGTCAGCAATCACCTTCATCTCCTCCTCGCCCAGTTCATGGCGGTTCAGGGCCAATACGGTTCCCTCTGCCTGCAACACCTTTTCCACCACAGCGGGATCGAAGAGGATGTCGCTATCAAGGAGCAGGAAGTCAGAACCATTGACGTAGGGACGTGTGAGCCAGAGCGAGTAGATATTGTTCGTCGTGGCATAGTCGGCATTATCGATGAAGTGGACAGTCAGCCGTCCCTCTGCAGGGAGGAACGACATAGGCATCAGGTTGTAGTGGTCGGTGATGAACTGCCGTATCATCTCACTACGATAGCCTGTCACAACGACAAACTCGGTGATGCCCGCATCCACCAAGGCATCCATCGTGCGTTGCAACAACGTACGGCCACCTATTTCTAACAAACACTTCGGCTTCTCGTCAGTCAGCGGTCTCAACCGCGAAGCCATTCCCGCTGCCAATATTACTGCAAGCATTTTTTTATCTTTTTCTTTCATCACGAATTACACGAATTTCGGAATATCCAAAAAAATCGTTTAATTCGTTTAATTCGTGGTCTTAAATAACAAAAACTATTCGTTACCACGCCCTATCCTGACAATCGTGTCGCAGACGACGCGGTTCTGCTCGCGCCGTCCCAGCGTGATGCGCATGTGCTCGTTGATGTCGGGCTCGTTCATGAACTTCACCTTGTAGTCTTGTGCCTTGAAAGCCTCCTGCAGACGCTCCTTCAGCGCGATAGGATACTTGATGAGGATGAAGTTGGCCAAGCTCTCGTACACCTTGAAGCCCGGCAGCTGACCCACCTCGCGGGTGTACATCTCGCGAGCTTCCTGCATCACGCGAGCCACCTCGCGGTAGTGGTCGTCGCTCTTCAGGGCAGCGATGGCCACCTCTTCCGACAGACGGTCGTAGCCGAGATACATATTGGCATAGCGGGCGAAACGATCCATCACCTCGCCCTTACCGATAAAGCCGAAGCCCATGCGCAGTCCGGGCAGACCGTAGAACTTGCTCAGCGTGCGGCACACAATGATGTTGGGGTGCGACTCCACCAGTCGGCGGATATACGAGGCATCGTTGCTCACGAACGAAGCGTAAGCCTCGTCGACAACGACGATAGTCTGCTGTGGGATGCTGCTCACGAGGCGTTCCATCTCGTCTGTCGTCAACGCATTGCCCGTGGGGTTGTTGGGCGAAGCGACAAGCAGGATGGCGGGCTTGTGCTCGTTCACCATGTCGAGCAGCGCGTCGAAGTCGTAGCGATAGGTGTTACCGTCTTCGTAGACAGGATATTGGATGGCCTCGCCGTCCACCTCAGAGGCTATCGAACTGTAGTACCACCACGAGAACTTCGGGATGAGCATCTTCCGCGACTGTCCCATTGTCAGGAAGTAGTGCGTAGCCTTCTTCAACAAGTCCTCCGCACCATATCCCAACAGCACCTGACGCTCAGGTATATCATAGAGCTCGCTCAGATAAACCGAAAAGATACTTTTTTTCCCCTCGTCGTAGATACGTGTATAGAAAGCCAGCTTACCAATGTCGAAGTTGCGGATAGTCTCCTTCACCAGCTCGGATGGCTCAAAGTTAAATTCGTTCCTGTCTAAGTAATTCATATCAATTCTCAATTATCAATTGTCAATTATCAATTACAACTGTCCTGCCTCCACTTGCAGCACGATGCGCTCCGTCAGTCGGTCTACACCCTGAGCGTCGTACTTCTTCATCAGCGACGCACCGAACGCCCAGGCAAAGGCTTGCCAAATGCCGGCCTTGACGGGTCCCATGAAGGCTTGTATCAGCTCGTACGACGAACTGTCGCACTCGCGGTAGACCAGCTTGATGAGCAGCTTGCCCTGCGAATAGGTCAGCTTCTTCATCCTTGGGCCATACTCTTCCTTCAGGTTGGCCTCTACGCGCTTCATGTGCTCCTTGCGAGCTTTCTCGTTGGGCAGGGTCTCAAGATAGGCTCCCGTCTCGACAATCACGCGGTTCACCTCCTTAGCAATGGGCAGCACCTTCTTCACGTTGTACACCAGACGGTTGTAGGCCTGCCGCTGTTTCTCGTTCTTGAACGTCGGCTCCTCCGAGACGTAGATGTTGTTCAACTCTACATACTGGATGCTGTCGCCTTCGTAGAGCGTTTTGCTCACCTTCACCATGGGCACAAACGTAGGACTGTCCATGTCAACCCGCATGTCCTCGGGCTTGACACGGCCACTCTTTTTGCTCTGTGCCGATGCCGACATCATGCCGACAAGGCAGGCAGACAATACTATCATACGTACGCCATAGCGCATAATCGGTTGCAAAATTACCGCTTTTTTTCTGTAAACCCACCAAACCGAATACTTATTTATAAATAATTATCAATTAGGAGAAGCAAAGAAAACTTAAAAGATAAGCGTCTATCTACCGTAAATCGTGGGTTTTGTGTAATTTTGCTGCCGTAAATAAAAAACAATAAAAACAAGATGAAAAGTATCAACGAACTGCAAGACGAGGTGATAGACGAATTCTCTGGCTTCGACGACTGGATGGACCGCTATCAGATGCTCATCGACTTGGGCAATGAACTGGAACCCTTAGACGAGAAATACAAGACCGAGAGCAATCTCATTGATGGCTGCCAGAGCCGTGTGTGGCTACAGGCCGACTATCACGATGGCGTCATCGACTTCCAGGCAGAGAGCGACGCGCTTATCGTGAAGGGCATCGTGGCACTGCTCATCCGCGTGCTGAGCGGACACACACCGAAGGAGATTCTCGACACCGACCTTTACTTCATCGACCGCATCGGACTGCACGACCATCTGTCGCCCACTCGCAGCAACGGACTGCTCGCCATGGTGAAACAAATGCGGATGTATGCCGTAGCTTTCGGAATGAAGAATAAAGAGTGAAGAATGATGCGAAAGCTGAAAACAATAGAGATGAACCGCCTGACGGTGGACGAGTTCCACGCAGCCAGGAAGCTGCCGCTCATCGTCGTATTAGACGATGTTCGCTCAATGTACAATGTGGGAAGCATCTTCCGTACAGCCGATGCTTTCCGCATCGAAGCCATCTACCTGTGCGGCATCACGGGCTGTCCGCCCCATCCAGAGATTCACAAGACGGCACTCGGGGCGGAAGATAGCATCAGCTGGCGCTATTTCCCTTCGGCACTCGAAGCTGTGCAGCATCTCCACAACCAGGGCTACTACGTCTATGCCGTAGAACAAGCTGAGGGAAGCACCAAACTGCCCATCACCGCCCCAACACCCCAACACCCCAACACCCAGCATGCCATCGTTATGGGCAATGAGGTGAAGGGCGTTCACCAAGAAGTTGTCGATGCCTGCGACGGTTGCTTGGAGATACCGCAGTTCGGAACAAAACACTCGATGAACGTCGCCGTCTCGGCAGGTATCGTCATCTGGGAGTTTGCACGAGAAAAATGTCGCAACATCGAAGCATCGAAATAACGAAATCCCAGAAATCCCTAATCACCCGAAATCCCCCTAAAAAAATGAACATCCCCCACGAATACGACCGCATACGTCCCTACGAGCCAGAAGAGCTGCCAGAAGTCTACGAGCGGCTCATCGCCGACAAACAGTTTCGGCAGGTCATCGCAGCTGTCTTCCCCAACATGCCCTTTGAGGCATTGGCACAGAAGATGCGCAGCTGTAAGACCAACCTCGAGTTTCAGAAAGCCTTCCCCTATCACTTCCTCAAACAGCTGCTCCAGAAAGCCAGCAACGGCTGCGACATCGACGTCGCGGCCATCGACACCACGAAGCGCTATACCTTCGTGAGCAACCATCGCGACATCGTGCTCGACTCAGCTCTGCTCGATGTGCTCCTCGTCGATGCAGGCTTCGACACCACCTGCGAGATAGCCATCGGCGACAACCTGCTGTCGCTGCCATGGGTGAAAGATTTGGTGAGGGTGAACAAGTCGTTCATCGTTGAACGCTCGCTGCCCCCGATGGAGATGATGCGCGCCAGCAAGCGGATGGCCGAATATATGCACTTCGTCGTCAGCGAGAAGAACGACAACATCTGGATTGCTCAGCGTGAGGGTAGGGCGAAAGACAGCAACGACCGCACACAACCCGCCATTCTGAAGATGATGGCCATGGGCGGTACGGGCAGTTCTATCGAACGGTTGCAGCAGCTGCACATCGTGCCACTCGCCATCTCGTACGAATACGACCCCTGCGACTTCCTCAAGGCTCGCGAGATGCAATTAAAGCGCGAAAACCCCACCTGGAAGAAAGCTCCCGGCGACGATGTCGTGAGTATGCAGACGGGCATCATGGGCTACAAAGGGCGCATCCATTATCATTGTGCTGAGTGTATCGACGACTGGCTACAGACCATCGATCCGCAGACGCCACGCAACAAGCTCTTCGATCTCATCGCCACGCATATCGACAACGAGATACACCGCCACTACCAACTCTATCCCTGCAACTATATCGCTGCCGACTGGCTCGATGGTAAGCAATATGCTGATCAATATACGGTCGACGATGAGCAACGCTTCAAGCAGTACATCGAAGGACAACTCTCCAAAATCGACTTACCCGACCGCGACGACGACTTCCTGCGCGAACGTCTCCTAACGATGTATGCCAATCCGTGCCGAAACCAGCAACGATTGATAATTGATAATGGATAATGGATAATTGATAATTGATAATGGATAATTGCTACAATATCAACGACTTTGAAATAATGGCTCCAGTGGGGTCGCGCGAAAGCTTGGCAGCTGCCATCCAGGCAGGTGCCGACTCTGTCTACTTCGGCATCGGACAGCTCAACATGCGTTCGCACTCTGCCAACCCGTTCACCATCGACGACCTGAAGGAGATAGCTGCCACCTGCCAGCAGCACGGCATCAAGACCTACCTCACCGTCAACACCATCATCTACGGCGAGGACATTGAGACGATGCACCAGATTGTAGACGCAGCTCGCGAGGCTCACATCACGGCCATCATTGCCAGCGACGTGGCGGTCATGACCTACTGCAACCGCGTGGGGGTGGAGGTGCACCTCTCTACACAACTCAACATCTCGAACATAGAGGCACTAAGATTCTACGCTCAGTTTGCCGATGTCGTCGTCCTGGCACGCGAACTGAACATGCAGCAAGTGGCCGAGATCTACCAGCACATCGTTGACGAGCATATCTGCGGACCCAGTGGCCACCTCATCCGCATTGAGATGTTCTGCCATGGAGCACTCTGCATGGCCATCTCGGGCAAGTGCTACCTGTCGCTGCAGAACACCGGACGGTCGGCCAACCGGGGTGCCTGCATGCAACTGTGCCGACGCTCGTACACCGTGACCGACAACGAGACGGGCACGCAGTTAGAGATCGACAACAAGTATATCATGAGTCCGAAGGACCTGAAGACCATCCGCTTCATCGACCGCATGATGAAGGCTGGTGTGCGGGTCTATAAGATAGAAGGAAGGGCGCGCGGTCCGGAATATGTCTACAACGTCGTGCAGTGCTACAAAGAGGCCATCCAGAGTGTCATCGACGGAACGTTCACCGAAGAGAAGAAAGACCAATGGGACGAACGCTTGGCAAGTGTGTTCAACCGCGGCTTCTGGGATGGCTACTATCAAGGGCAGACGCTGGGCGAATGGAACAGCAACTACGGCTCGAATGCCACCTTACGAAAGGTGTATGTGGGCAAGGGCCGTAAGTATTTCTCGAAGATAGGCGTGGCGGAGTTTCAGGTGGAAGCCACCACTTTCGAACCTGGCGACAAACTGCTCATCACGGGTCCTACGACGGGTGTCATCTACGTGACGCCCACCGAGATTCATGGCAACAACGGACCCATTCCGCGTGCCGAGCAAGGCATGAGGGTGTCGATAGCCGTACCGGAAAAAGTTCGCGAGAGCGACAAGCTTTTCAAATTAGTAAAGGCGGAATAAATCAATCTTTGATGGAAAGATGCTTATCGAGGAAGTGCAGGATGCGTTCTTGCACTTCCTTGTTGCATTCGTGAGGCATGTCCCAAAGTTCTGTCTGCAATGCGTCGTCGGCTTTCTGGCTGCGCCATACGTCGTGCATGATGTCGAAAGCGCGCTCTACTCCCTCTACGGGGAACAGCTTGTCCTGACGTCCGCTGATAAAGAGCATCGGCTTCGGACAAGCTATCGAGGCAATATGTGGATAATCCATATACTGCCGCAGAAGGGGAATCGTGTTGGCAAAGCCGCCGTTCTCCTTCCGTCCATAGCGCCACGTCATCTGTACGTCGGTCGTCACCATCCAGCAGACGGCGGCGGCAGCCCTTATCTCGTCGCTCAGGGCCGACAGCATCCACGACCGATAGCCGCCCATCGAGAAGCCCACACAGCCGATACGCTTTTTGTCCACCATGGGCAGCGTGGCTAAAAAACGAGTGGTAGCCATATCGTCGTAGGTCATCTGCGCACAAAGGTTCAGACCGTACATCATCATATTGCCCGCCACCACGTCATACTGGCTGCGGTCGGCTCCTTCAGCACGCCCTCGCTCGCCCCACATCGGTGCATCGGCAGCCAGCACGACGTAGCCTTTCGAGCAAAGATAGTTGCCAAGATACTGTCCGCCGTAGAGTTTCTCCACCCATTGGTCGGCATCCTGAAGCACCTCTTCCGCATCGTCTACGGGCCTGATCATCTTCTCCTTGCCAATGAAAAGATGCGCCCCGTGGTCGTGCAGCAGGTTGACGGCAGGGAAAGGTCCATCGCCCTCGGGTATCATCAGCAGGGCCGGTATATGGTACCACCCCCTGTTGATATCCACCTTATAGGTCTTCAACGCCTGAAGGTAGCTCAATTCCCCTCCCTCGGAGGGGTTAGGGGAGGTTTCAGGGAATGTTCCCATACACTCCAGCACCTTCTGCCGTGCCTGACGTTTCCACTTCTTGAAGCTCTTCGTCTGGTTGTTCTCCCATGCCAATGGATAGTCAAGATGGGCGATGACAGAGTCGGCATAGACAGGGAAATTCTTGTAAAACTCGTAGCGCTCGCGCTTTTGTGCCGGCATATTGATGCTGAAGGCGAACAACATCACCAAGCAACTTAGGATGGTCTTCACATGATAGCGTGGACGGTGTTTCGTCTCGATGTATATCTTGCCCACATACTCGCCGATAATGCCCAGGCTGATGAGGATGCAACCGCCGATGAACCACATCGAAACAATGAGCGACGCCCAGCCAGGGACGGCTGTATTGTTCATCCACGAATGGAGCACGTAGAGGAGTATCAGCAAGGCAATGAAAACAAAGGCGATGCCCATAGCCAATACCATACGGACGGGCTTCACTGAGAACGATGTGATGCCGTCGATGGCGAAGTTCAGCATCTTCGACAAGGGATATTTGCTCTCGCCGGCAAAGCGGCTCACACGGTCGTAGTATACTTCTGCTGTATCGTAGCCCAACAAGGGCACGATGCCGCGTAGGAAGAGGTTGCGTTCGTCGTAGCGCAGCAGCTCTTCGACAGCCCGGCGGCTCATCAGCCGATAGTCGGCATGGTTGTACACCGTCTTCGCTCCGAGGCGTTGCATCAGCCGGTAGAACAGCTTGGCGGTGGTACGCTTGAAGAAGGTGTCTTCGCGCCGCTGCCGACGCACCCCGTAGACAATTTCTTTCTTCTCGGTGTTGTGCAGGTCGACCATCTGCTCGATGACCGACGGGTCGTCTTGCAGGTCGGCATCGATGCTGACAAACAGGTCGTAGCGCTCAAGGGCCGTCTCCATTCCTGCCACAAGGGCATTCTGATGACCAGCATTATGGGCCAGACAGACACCACCCACCCTGCCGTCGGCAGCATGGAGGTCTTCGATGATGCTCCACGTTCGGTCGGTCGACCCATCGTCGACATAGACGATACCGCTCTCTGCAGCTATCTTTTTCCGCTCGGTCATACCTGTCAAGAGGTCGGACAGACGGCGGTTGGTCTCCGGAAGCACTTCCTCCTCGTTAAGGCAAGGCACTACGATGCACAATCTCTTCATCTTTGATACCATATTCTTTTACGATGAAACAACACGATGACACCCATCAGCAACAGCTCGACACCCAGACAGCAGAGATAGACTTCATGACTCTGCCACGGTCCTTGGAACATGAAGTAACGCTGTGCCGGAAAATGCATATAAACATCCACCTCGTAGGTCTGGAAGGCCTCAGTGATGCCTGACACGTTGATGGGCCACCAGCAGAACGACGCCGCTATCTGCATCGCCACGAATGCCCACGCCACCCAACGACGTAGCTTCTTCTCGTCTATCACGCCCATTAGCAATACCAACAGAAAGGGGAAGAAGGCCGTCAGCTTGCGCGTCTCAATGTCGGCCACGAAGAAGAGGGTCATCAGCAGCAACGCGTAGAAAGGCAGTCCGTACCTGGCGATGGTTTGCCGACAAATATCTTTCCAGCATAGCACAATCAGCACGAAGAACAACCCTAAATAGAGGGCATGGGTCTCGATGAATATAAGGATGTCGGTCAGCGGAAACTGACTCATCTGCACCAGCTGGTAGTAGAACGAAAACTCGCTCGGACCGCCAAACAGCTCTACTGCCTTGTAAAGCAATACGAAGACAAGAAACGAACTCAGCAATCTCAGCATATTCTTCTTTTTGAGAATATTTTCAAAAACGGGCTTCCAGTCGATTGTCAGGGGCTTCAGGGCGCGCCATACGAACACCATCCACACCACCGCTGCCAGCAGCAGAACGACGATATTAGCGGCTGGGCGCATCACGAAAAGCCCACGGAACGTATCCACTCCCCGATAATGAATCCGGAAGAACACATACGCCATAAAGAACAGCGGGCTCCACAACACCATCGCCCATCGACAGCAGAGCCACCACCTCCGTTCCCAAGCCTCGAAGCCTCTCCCTGCCTCCGAGCTTCTGCTCAGCGATCCCAAGGTCCAGTTTGTCGCTGTATCACAGCGACCATCCCCCCTCAAACCAGGCAAGGCCACCACTGCCAGCACCACCAAGCTCAGCACAGGCCACACCATCAGGCTCACCACCCCAACGCCAACGAGCCTCAGCGTATCGCCAAGCCCCTCCGAGCGTTGCCTCCTGAAGGCATAGAAAGCCGCCATGCAGCTCAGCATCAGCGCCATCATATCAGTCAGCAACGGGTAGTAGCCCATATACTTCAGCACATGGAAATTGAAGAAGATGCACGCGAAGCCTATCGTCTCCGTCGCTCCCTGCCACCGCATCAGCCGCGACAAGCGGAAGAAGTAGAACACGCTGACAGCCAACCACACGATGTTCGTCGCAGCGCATACCTTATATATATATATAGGATCAAAACCGAGACCCGTCCACTTTAACACGAAATGGACGATGGCGAAAGGCAGGAAGCGGTGCATGTGATACTTATTGATGCCACCCGTGAAGAAGTCGTCTTCGATGTGCAGCACGATGTCGCGATAGATGACGCCATCCCATCCGGCGCCATCGTTCATTGCCACTATCTCGCCGAAATAGTTCATCGCTACTATCACGGCCAGCAGCAACACCAATATCACACGTCTCTCACATCTCACCTCTTTCCTCGTACCTCGAGAATCAAGACAACTCCAGCATGCGGTTGATAGGCTTCACGGCTTCGCGGGCTGTCTCAGCATCCACCTCCACCGTAGGCCACTCGTATCTCAGGGCGTTGTAAACCTTCAGCAGTGTGTTCAGCTTCATATACTGGCACTCGTTGCAATGACAGCCAACGCTACCCTCGCTCACCTCTGGCGGAACGGGATAGAACGACTTGTCTTTGCACTTCCGCTCTATCTCGTGCAGGATGCCTGCCTCCGTAGCGATGATAAACTCCTTCTTGTCGCTCTCCACACAATAGTTCAGGATGACAGCCGTAGAACCCACCACGTCGGCCATAGCCAGTACCGGTCCCTTACACTCGGGGTGAGCCAGTACAACAGCCTCGGGGTGTTGCTCCTTCAGCTCTTTGATGGCCTCCACCGAGAAGCGCTCGTGTACATGGCAGCCACCGTTCCAGAGCAGCATCTCGCGCCCTGTCACCGTGTTGATATAGCTTCCTAAGTTATAATCGGGACCGAAGATAATCTTCGCATCCTTGGGGAACGTGTCGATAATCTTCTTCGCGTTGCCACTCGTCACCACCACATCGGTCAGTGCCTTCACGGCTGCCGTGGTGTTTACATAGCTCACCACCTGGTAGCCCGGATGCTCCTCCTTGTATTTCTTCAAGTCTTCAGCCTTGCAGCTGTCGGCCAGCGAGCATCCTGCGTTGAGGTCGGGACAGAGCACCAGCTTGTCCGGGCACAGTATCTTGCACGTCTCGGCCATGAAGTGGACGCCGCACATCACGATGATCTTCGCATCCGTCTGCGCTGCCTTCTGTGCCAGTGCCAACGAGTCGCCGATGAAGTCGGCCACCTCTTGTATCTCCGGACGGGTGTAGTAGTGAGCCAGGATGATGGCGTTCTTCTCTTCACTAAGTTGTCTGATCAGGGGATTCAGATTTGTTCCCACCTTGACGGGCTCGTTGATGAATCCCTGCTTTTTCCACAAATTTTTTATTCTCATCATCACTTTATTTTTTGTTTTTAATTTTAAAATCTAAAGAAAACAATATGGTGATAGGCTGTGGATATGTGGATAACTCCTTCCGGTCGCGCCTTATCTCCTTTATTCTCAGCGTGTTCGTGGGTCCCTGCTTTTGTGGATAACTCGCTTCATAGGTTGTGTATAAACGGTGCATTATCCACCTTTGTGGCCTTTCTGCCGTCAGCGGTGTGCATATCCCGGCATTTTCCACACACTTATCCCTATACTTATCCACACACTTATCCACACCTCTCACCCCTTCATTCTTCATTCCTAATACTTCTCGCGCTTCTTCGTACCCGTTCGGGCCTCCACGACGTTGACCACATAGTCGCCCAGCTTCTCGCACTCGTTGATCAGGTCCATATAGATGGTGCCCACACCGTACGTATACTGGTGGTTGTTGATGTCGTTGATGTTCTGCGATTTCAGCTGGTCGCGGTAGTTGTTGATTTCCGTCTCGATGTTGAACGAGCGGTTCACGTTGAAGGCATCCTTCCTGCCGCCCATCAGCTGGTTCATCATCGTCAGCGCATTGTCTACGAGCGTCATCATCTGGTGGATATGGTCGTAGTGTTCAGTATTGAAGTGATCTTGCTTGGCGGCAAACTTACGGTTGATGGTGCGAGCCATGTTGTAGCACGAGTCGCCAATCGACTCCAGCTCGCTCACCTCGCGCAGCATGGCGCGTATCTTGCCCTTCGTCTCGTCGGAGAGGTGGGCGTCACTCACGCTCTCTAAGTATTTGGCTATCTCTATCTCCATATTGTCGGAGATGCCTTCGTATTTCTCAATCCGCGAGAAGAGCTTGTTGTAGGCTGCCTCGTTCTCCTTCTTCTGGTTGGAGGTCGACGACGACAGGTTCAGCAGCTCTTGCACCATGCCGAACATGCGCTGCATACGCTCCGAGAAGGATGTTATCTCTTTCTGGGCCTCCAGAACGGAGAGCTCCGGCGTGCGCATGAAGCCCGCCGTGATGAAGTGCAGGCGGAAGTCTTCTTCCTCGTCCACGCGCTTAGGCTTAATCACCCAACAGACGAAACGCTCAATCTGCGGCACAAACCATACGAGGATGAGCGTGTTGGCAACATTGAAGCAGGTATGGAAGGCGGCCAGCACAAAGCTCAGCTTGGCAGCGTTGGCCAGGAATGTTTCCTGCGAGACGCTCTCCTTCGTCATCGTTACGTCGTAGCCTACCAGACCACAGACAAGGTCGATGAACGGGCGGAATACCATCAGTATCCACACCACACCGAAGAGGTTGAAGAACATGTGCGACAGGGCGGCCCTGCGTGCCTGTGTGTTGGCTGAGAGGGCGGCGAGGTTCGATGTCACCGTCGTGCCGATGTTCTCACCCATCACCAGGGCGATACCTTGATAGATGGGTAGCGCACCGCTCGAACACAGTATCATCGTGATGGCCATCACCGCTGCAGACGACTGCACGCAGAATGTCAGGATGCCGCCTAAGAGCAGGAATACGAGCGTCGTCCAGAACGATGTGGGGTCGAACGAGGCAAAGAAGTTGAGCAACGCCTGGTTCTCGCCGAGATGCATATCCGATCCCGTCATGCGCAGCGTGCCCAGTCCGAGCAGCAGGAACGACAGTCCGAACAGGAAGTCACCGATGAAGCGGTAGCGCTTCTGGTAGATCAGGATGATGCCTAAGAGGAAGGCGGGATAGACGGCGCTCGTGATGTCGAACGACATACCAGCCGACATAATCCATGCCGTCAGCGTCGTGCCGATGTTGGCACCCATAATCACCGAGATGGCCTGTGCCAGCGTCAGCAGTCCGGCATTGACAAACGATACGGTCATCACCGTCGTTGCCGTCGACGACTGCACGCTGGCTGTCACCAGCATGCCCGTCAGGATGCCCGTCAGGCGGTTTGTCGTCATCGCTCCTAACACATGACGCAGTTGTGGACCAGCAAGTTTCTGCAAAGCGTCGCTCATCGACTTCATACCAAACATCAGCAAAGCCAATGAGCCTAATAATTTCAGTACAATAGAAATAGACATACAATATAATTTTATTTCGCCTGCAAAGATACTAATAAAAGAGCGAAACACAAAAGAAAAGCTCGTTTTTCTTTCTATTTCCGATCTCAACCCCTTAAACCTTCCCTTTTTATCTCGGTCTAAAAGGCAAAACAATCCATCAGAGCAAAAGAAAAAATGAAGAAGAAAATCATCACCACCATAGTCTGCTCGCTCGTCGCTATGACGCTGCAGGCACAATGCACCTTCCGCAACACAGCTTTCCAGGGAGGCGAGTTTCTTTCCTACAACCTCTACTACAACTGGCAGTTCGTGTGGGTCAAGGCAGGGTCGGCCTCTATGTCCACCGTCAAGAGCCGATACAAGGGGAAGGAGGCTTACCGCGCCAGTCTCACCACACGGGGCAACAACAAGGTCGACGAGATGTTCGTACTCCGCGACACGCTGCTGGCCTACTGCTCCACAGATATGGCTCCGCTCTACTTCCGCAAGGGAGCCCGTGAGGGCAGTCGCTACACCGTCGACGAGGTGTGGTACGACTATAAGGGTGGTAACTGCAACCTCACGCAGCGTCGGCTCCGGAAGGACGGCACCAGCAAGACCATCCACAACACGCGCGAAGAGTGTGTCTTCGACATGCTCAACATCTTCCTCCGTGCGCGCAGCTTCAATCCCACGGGGTGGAAGAAGGGTAATGTCGTCAACATACCCATCGCCGATGGCAACGGCATCGACAAGGCGCAGCTCGTCTACAACAGCAAGTCGACCGTCAAGGCCGACAACGGCAAGAAGTACCGCTGCCTGGAGCTTTCCTACAAAGAGCTGGAAGATGGGAAGTATAAGGAGATTGTGCGCTTCTATGTCACCGACGACGACAATCACATCCCTGTCCGCCTCGACATGTTCCTGAAGTTCGGCTCCGCCAAGGCGTTCCTCACCAGCATCAAGGGCAACCGCAACCCCATCAAGGCCGCCGTCAAGTAATCCCCCCTTCTCTTTTTTATCACGAATTAAAGAATTAGAGAATTCTTTCCCGCTCAGCCGAATTTGTAATTCGGCTGCATTGAGTCGGGGATTTGTAATCCCCCCTTCCCCTCTCGCTCAGCCGAATTTGTAATTCGGCTGCATTGAGTAGGGGATTTGTAATCCCCCCTTCCCCTCTGTGCTGATGTAGGAGGTCACGCTTCCCAGCGTGACACCTGCCACGTATGCGCTGATGTAGGAGGTCACGCTTCCCAGCGTGACACCTGCCACGTATGCGCTGATGTAGGAGGTCACGCTTCCTTGCGTGACACCTGCCAAGTGAGGCTCCTCCCCTTTGGGGAGGTTGGGAGAGGTCTTCTTATGCGCTGTTGCGGGCGGAAACGCTGTTCCGCCCCTACTGCCTGCCACGTGGGACCCCTCCCCTTCGGGGAGGTAGGGTGGGGTCTCCATCCTCAGCTGCAGCTTGCCACCCTCGTAGACAGCAATCCGTGGGATAGCCATCCTGTCGAGTAGCTCCCCGTTGAGCTTTGCTTCCTTTATATAATAGCAGTCGGGACCATTCCCAATGGTCTCGATGACGAATTTCTTCCCCTTCGCATTGACAGGACTGAGGCTTATCTCGATACGGTCGAACAGCGGACTGCCTATTTGGAACATCGCATCCGCCTCCGTTCCTCCCTTCACGTCGAACAGTCCCATCGCCGTCATCACATACCAAGCACCAAGCTGACCCTGATCCTCGTCCTGTCCGTAGCCGTAGCCATGCTCGGGTGTGGTGCCGTAGAACTCGTTGCAGATCAGTCGTGTCCACTTCTGCGTGAGCCACGGCCTGCCCGCATAGTTGAAGAGCCACGCGATGTGCAGACAAGGCTGGTTGCCGTGGTTATATGGGCTCTGCAGTCCCGAGAAGGCGTTGAGCGTCTTCCCCCCGCCGAAGACGTGCTGTCGCGCTACGATGAAGATGCTGTCCAAGCGCTGGCAGAACAGTTCTTGTCCGATGCGACTGATGAGCTGCTCCGGCTGGTGAGGCACGAAGAAGGTGTACTGCATGGCGTTGCCCTCCTGGAAGCCGCGCCACGACTCCAAGGGGTCGAAGTTGTCGATGAAGCGACCATCCGCATTGCGCGGACGAATCATCTTGAGTGTATCGTCGAAGAGTCGCTCCCATCCACGCGACAGATCCATCAGCCGTTGGTAGTCGTCGTCGCGTCCGAGCGCCTTTGCCCATTGCGCCACAGCGTATGCGCTGAAGCTGTATTCCAGCGTGTGCGAGGCAGAGAAGGAAGAGCCTCCCGGGTGCGTACCGAAGAAGATGCTGTCGTTCTGCGGCACATAGCCCAGCCGGACAAACTGTCGCGTATCCATCTTACCCGCTCCCTCGATGCGTCCTTCCCATCCCGTCTCGTTCTTCAGTGCCGCCTCGTAGGCAGTCTCAACATCATAGTCGCGGATACCGTTCTGCCAGGCTGCTGCCAAGGCGATGCTCACCATGTTCGTCCCCACACCCGATACATACCTGCTGGCAGCGATGCCGTCGCCGAGCCATCCAGCGTCGCGGTACACTCGCAGTTGCGTTGCCACCATATTGTTATAGTATTCCGGATAGGCCAACCCCCACAGCTGCGTGAGGTTCCAGTAGGCTCCCCACAGCGCGTCAGTATTCACATGGGGTGATGGGTGCTGGGTGTTGGGTGTTGATGTTTTGTTGGGTGATGGGTGGTGGGTGTTGGGTGTTGATGTTTTGTTGGGTGATGGCTTATTGTGCATATCGTAGGAGGCGACGCCATTCCCGAGCTGCGCTCGCCTACCCGTGGCCTTTCCCAGCGTCGCAACAGCGCATACGTGGCAAGTGTCACGCTGGGAAGCGTGACCTCCTACATTGCCGCATGAGTGGCAGTTTAATAATCCGTTTAATTCGTTCAATTCGTTGTTATTAAAACAATCCCCCTGAATATGGTCATTGACAAAGCCGACAGATCCGTCGTTCCGAGGATACGCCCCGTTCACGTCGCTTGCCAGTCCGCGGCCCAGCAGCGCGTGGTACAGACCCGTATAGAACTTCGTACGGTCCTCCACCGAGCCCCCTTTCACCCTGATTCGTTGCAGCGCTTCCCTCCATCGCCGTTCCGCCTGCCGACGAGCCTTGTCGAACGAGAGCCTTTCGCCTTCCGCCTCAAGGTTCGCCTGCGCGTTCTCCATCGAGGTGTACGACAGTCCCACCTTCACCACGACCGTCTCTCCTGTCTTCGTCTTGAAGTCGAGGCACATCATCGCCCCCGCACCTCTTATCTCCTCACTTGCCACGAGCGAGCCCCCTTCGTGGGCCACCCTTGCCGCCAGCGGTTCCTGGTCTATCACGGCATAGAAGAACATCCCCACCGTGGCCCCCGCCTGGTATTTCTTCACATACTCCGGTTCCGTCACCACATAGCCTCTCACCGTGCGGCCCTCTCTACGGATGAACGCATCCCTGACGGCACCACTCTCCCCCTGGCGGTTGCCGATATTGAAGAGGATATGCCCCTCGTCGTCCCCGTCGAAGGTGAAGCGGTAGAAGCCTACGCGGTCCGTTGCCGTCAGCTCTGTGCGTATGTGATAGTCCGTCAACCTTACACTATAGTAGCCCGGCATCGCCTGCTCGCTCCCCTTGTCGAAGCGCGAGCGGAAACCCTCGTCGGGGTTCTCCATGCTTCCTGCTATCGTCCTCACCGCTCCTGTGATGGGCATCAGCGCGATGCCCCCTATCTGGAACTCATGCAGACAGGGGAAGCCGTCGATGCTCGTATGCTGGTCTTCGTAGCCTACCGCCTCCCAGCCCTGTTCGTTCCCCTTCGTCCCGTTCGTCGAAGGGGCCAGCTTCGCCATACCGAAGGGCACGGCTGCCGGGGTGTAGAAGAACCACCGGCTGTGCATCGTCCCGATGTTGGGGTTGACATACTTCATAGGATCGTCGATGAGGGTCGCACCGCTCACTACGGCGGTCGACAGCATGACGGCAAGGCCGATCAGGAAACTTCTTCTTCGTGTCATCTTGTTTTTGAGTTTGTTGCGACTGCAAAGGTACGATTAAGCAAGCGAAAAGACAAGAAAAAGCAAGAAATTTTTGCTTTTTCGGACTTTTCCGAGTGTGAGTAGCTTATTAAATGTTTTTGCCCGACACCTCACCAAAATGCCCGAAAACCCTTTGCTGCAGCGGGTTTCGGATGGTGAGGTGTTCGCTCAACACCTCACCAGACATCTCACCAGACACCTCACCATCTGGGTGTCAGGTGTTGGGTGTTGGGTGATGGGTGTTGATGGGTGGTTGGTGGGGGTCCTGGTGGGGTCTCTGGTGAGGTGTTTCTTCATCACCTCACCATCTGGAAGGCCGATAAACAGGGCGATTCAGTGCATTTTGGTGAGGTGTTGCCCTATTTTTCAGCAAAACTTTTTCTGTGCGTGCTGATCATCTTCCAGGGATAGTCTGCACACGTGTCGCAGATGGTTTCTGAGCCTGTCAGAGATGGTTTCCGAGCCTGTCAGAGATGGTTTCTGAGCTTGTCAGAGACCATCAACAACAGGCACATCAATACTCAAAAAAGAAAAACACGAATTGCCGTGAATTACCCATTAATTATCCAAAAATTAATTTATGAAAAATTCGTGGGTCATTCATGATAATTCGTGTTGAAAAAATAATTATTTATGTTTATTCGTGTTTATTTATGCTCATTCGTGTTGAAAAGAATTGCCGTTAATTGACCATGAATTTCTCAAAAATTATTGATGATAATTCGTACAGATTTGAAGGATTTCCTTTTCCCGTGGGCGGCGATTTTCAATTCTCGCCTTAGGCGACTAAATATCAATGATTTCGCACACTTGTGGATGTTGAATTCATTTATATGCCGTGAATGCAATTTGTATTTGCCGCAAATACAGACTGTATATGCCGCAAATACAGACTGTATATGCCACAAATACAGACTGTATATGCCACAAATACAAAAACGAAGAAAAATGGATTTTTCTTTGGTAGTTAGCGCATATCTTTGTAACTTTGCAGCGCAATACCGCTTGATGCGGTAAAAGCACCTTTTCGATTTGCTCATTTCTCTGCCGAATCACCACCTCGAAAGAAGAAGAGCAATAACCCAATATCTGGAGACGCGCTATGTAGCGCGGACTTCTCCATATAGGTATTGGGGGCTTGTGGTGAGCCTGGCAGAGAATATGGCAGGTTCGCGCTTTTTCTATGCCCGGAAAGTTAGTGCCATCTGTCCAACCGTCTTCGACATTTAGTATTAACTTATAATTGATCAATTAATTTATGTACAAACAATTAAGATTTTTAACCACCATGCTGCTATTGGCAGTGTGCTGTGGAACGTGGGCAGAAGAAGTTACTTATTCCATCAAGACAACTTCTTCTGTTGAAACATTAGGAGTGGCACCTGAAGGTTCTAGTGCCACCTTCAATACTACTTATTCTACAGCGTCTCAGTTGACAAGTGGAACCTCTCAAACTCTTACTCTATCAGGATATAGTGGTGTGACCATTACAAAAATTACACTTGAAATGAAATCTAACACCAGCAAAGGTGCTGGTAAACTTTCTTATTCTGTAGATGGTGGGATAAATTATACATATATTATAGGAACATCCTCTTCTGGAGTCAAGTTTAACGATAATGCTTGGCATGGCTCATGGTCAACAAACTGGGTTGATGTTGAAAAGGAAGTAAACATTACACCAACAGCTTCAAATTTTATCATTAAAATAGAAGCGACCGAAAATTCGCTATATTGTTCCAAATACACTTTAACTTATTCTACTGGCGGATCACAAACAGAAACTTGTGCCACACCTTCCTTCACCCCAGCTGGCGGAACATATACCTCGGCACAATCTGTTACTCTCACCTGTGCAACCGATGGCGCTTCTATCTATTACAGAACAGATGGAGCTGAACCAGAAGACCATGCGACTGATGACACACAACTGTATTCTTCGCCTATCAACGTAGACCATACCATGACCATCAAGGCCATTGCCGTGAAGGAAGGCATGGACAATAGTGCTGTGGCAACAGCCATATACACAATTGAAGAGCCCACACCATCTACAGGTGGCACATGGGAATTGACTGACCTGGCAGATCTTACATCGACTGATGTCTTCGTTATTGTCGGTAATAATGGTGATAACTATGCCATGACTAATAATAATGGAACGGGCAGTGCTCCTACTGCTTTTGCTGTAGTTGTTTCCAACGACAAAATAGCAGGTAATGTTGCAGATAATCTCAAATGGAACATCAGCGGCAACGCTACAGATGGATATACATTCTATCCCAATGGTGATTCTGGCAAGTGGCTGTACTGCACTAATACAAACAACGGTGTTCGCGTAGGTACTGGTGATGCTAAACATTTCACACTGACAACTGGTGAGAATGCAGGGTATCTTACTACCACAGAAACAAACGATCAGAGATATCTTGGTATTTTTAGTTCCCAAGATTGGCGTTGCTATACCTCAACCGAAGGCAATATCGCTAATCAGACATTCGCATTCTATAAATATGTTCCTGCAGACGAAAGACAGGAAGCAACTATATCCTTCTTAAATGAAAATAGTGAGGCTATTACAACTCTGACAGCTAACATCAATGACATGATTGAGGTTTCAACCTCTTGCAATGTTGAAAATGCTCAGCTTACCTTCGAGAGCGACAATGAAGATA
>CAMORS010000021.1 GCA_946624005.1 uncultured Prevotella sp.
AATCTCGTCAACAAGAACGAGATTCAGACTGTCGGTCATGAGCGCTCGCTGTGCAAGCTGTTCATTCCGCTCGGCATCGCCAGGATTGTTCTTAACGGCTTGAGACCATAACAATCGGTCGTACTGATCGCGTTCGAAGATGTTTTCCAGCGTCTCTTTAAGCGCCAAATCATAATTCCACTGACGGCTCCGCACCTCAAAAGTGTCTTTCAATTCGATGTGAGAAGTAACAGACGGGGCTTCGTAAAAGTCTTTTTCCATTGCAATGCGGTGGCACAAATATGCCAGTGCCGCTTGATGGTTGCCAATGGTGGCCATCTTGTTGGCCACCCGTGAAAGTTGACTTGGCAGTATGTAGCGGTCATCAGAGAAAGCAAGGTCGTACACCTGACGTGCCTCATCGTAGAGTCGCCCATCAAAAAGCGAGTCAGCGTGGAAAATCAATTTCCAATAATCATCCTGCGAGGCAGGGCAAGACAACTCTGCGTTGTTCATTTGATGACGCTTCAAGGCTAATCCTTTCAAGTCGTCGAGCATCTCACCCACCATCTCGATGTTGCGAGCATCGCTCACGTCCCAGTGTAATGTGCCGTAAGTAGGATATTCTTTCCTTTCGCTCTGAAACACATAGCAGTAGCCCACCGTTCGACCACCGCGCAGGTAGCGATCGATGCACACAACGCGCTGGTTGCTGCGCGAAACCAACACATTGCGCCAGATGTTCTCTTCGCTCTGAGGCTTGGGTTGTTCTGCATCAAACGTGTTACACAACCAATAGTCACCGTTCGGACGGATTTCGGCATCAGGTCGTGCATCGGTGTATTCAGCATTGGCAAACCTGAATGTTGGGAAGTCGCCAGACCTCACCCCCAACCCCTCTCCAAAAGAGAGGGGAGTGAATAGCCAACTGACAGAATCAACAGAAAAAGGGATATCCTTCAGGATGCTCCTCTCAAAACGTTGCTGTTCCGTCATACGACTTGTCCCACAGCCAGCAAGCACCATTAACAATAAAGTTAAGGCTGGGATTGTATAGCTCTTCATTTCATTACTTTTAAATACATTATCTATAGAAAACAAAGACGCAGAGGGAAACGATCACCTCTGCGTCTTTTTTTGTTGAGGGTCAGAACTCCTGTACTCCAGAACTCCTGTACTCCAGAAGTCCTGAATTCCTGAAAGACTACATCTCCCAGCCGATAGCCGAAGCACCTAAGACGGCTGCACTGGCACCATCCAGTCCGCTGACGAGGAACTGAGCGTGGCCTTTGAAGATCTTCAGCACGTGCTCATCATAGCTACGCTTGATGGGATCCATGATCAGGTCGCCAGCCTTTGTCATACCGCCGAAGAAGATGAATGCCTCGGGCGAAGAGAAAGCAGCAAAGTTGGCACAGGCCTCACCGAGCATCTCGCCCGTGAACTCATAGATGCGCTTAGCCATAGCGTCGCCCTTGCCTGCAGCAATCGACACATCGAGCGATGTGATCTTCTCCGGATCGAGCTCGCGGAGCAATGAGGGCTCCTGTGTCGTAGAGAGCAGTTCGCGTGCCGTACGTGCCACACCCGTAGCCGAGCAGTAAGCCTCCAGACAACCGTTGCGGCCACATCCGCACGAACGACCACCCTCGTGGCGCATGATGACATGACCCAGCTCGCCAGCAAAGCCATCGCAGCCATAGACCAGCTGTCCGTTGACGACGATACCCGAACCCACACCCGTACCAAGGGTGATGACGATGAAGTTCTTCATACCGCGAGCCACACCGTAGGTCATCTCGCCGATAGCAGCTGCATTGGCATCGTTGGTCAGACCTACAGGCAGGTTGTTAAGACGCTCGCTGAAGAGCTTTGCAAGAGGTACCACACCGTTGTGGGCCCACTCCAGATTGGGTGCAAACTCGATGGTGCCATTGTAGAAGTTGCCGTTGGGAGCACCGATGCCCATTGCCTTGATCTTGTCCAGGCCGCCCACTTGCTCGATGATGACGTTGAGCGCCTCGACACAAGCGTCGACATAGTCTTCTACGCGATCGTAGCCCTGCGTCTTGATGGCTGTCGTAGCCTTGATTTCGCCACGTGCGTCAACGATGCCAAACACTGAATTGGTTCCTCCTAAGTCTAAGCCGATCACATACGGCTTCATTTCTGTCTGTGTACTCATTTTGATTGTATTTTAGTTAATGATAGATGATTCTAACCTGCAAAGTTAAAAAATATCTTCCATAGTACAATATATTCTGTCTGTTTTTTTTGATGAATTAACCAATCGCACATTATTTTGCATGAAAGTTGCCGAATGATTTGGCGTTTCAGAAAAGAATTGCTACTTTTGCACGAAGATTGAATCATCGAAATACCTCAATTATCTCGAGGTACGAGGTACGAGGTACGAGGTGCGAGATTACTGTACAATAATAAACCAAACCTATGAACGACAACAAACTTATGAACCGCGCAGCCGACAACATCCGCATCCTGGCTGCAGCGATGGTCGAAAAGGCCAAGTCGGGACATCCCGGAGGTGCCATGGGAGGTGCCGACTTCATCAACGTGCTCTACTCCGAATTCCTCGTCTACGACCCGGAACATCCCGAATGGGAAGGTCGCGACCGCTTCTTCCTCGACCCGGGCCACATGGCTCCGATGCTCTATGCCCAGCTGGCCCTGATAGGCAAGTACCAGATGGACGATCTGAAGAACCTGCGCCAATGGCAATCGGTAACGCCGGGACATCCCGAGCGCAACATCATGCGCGGCATAGAGAACACCAGCGGCCCCTTAGGACAGGGACACTGCTATGCTGTGGGTGCTGCCATCGCAGCCAAATTCCTCAAGGCTCGCTTAGGAAACGTCATGAACCAGACCATCTACGCCTACATCTCGGATGGTGGCGTGCAGGAGGAAATCTCGCAAGGAGCAGGACGCATAGCAGGCAACCTGGGACTGGACAACCTCATCATGTTCTACGATGCCAACGACATTCAGCTCTCCACACGCACCGATGTGGTGACCTGCGAAGACACGGCCCGCAAGTATGAAGCTTGGGGATGGTTCGTACAGAAGATCGACGGCAACGATGTCGACCAAATCCGTGCCGCCATCAGCAAGGCACAAGCTGAGAAGGAACGTCCCAGCCTCATCATCGGTCATTGCATCATGGGCAAGGGTGCCCGAAAGGCTGATGGCACGAGCTACGAGTGCAACTGTGCCACACATGGTGCGCCACTGGGAGGCGATGCATATATTAATACGGTAAAGAACCTGGGTGGCGATCCGGAGAATGCCTTCGTCGTCTTCCCCGAAGTGCAGGAGATGTATGCACGCCGTGCCGAAGAGCTGAAGCAGATCGTCGCTCAGCGTTATGCCGAGAAAGAAGAATGGGCAAAGGGCCATCCCGAGCAGGCTCGCCTGATGGATGAATGGTTCAGCGGCAAGGCTCCCCAGATTGACTGGAGCAAGGTGCAGCAGAAGGCTGGTGCCGCCACACGTGGTGCTTCGGCAACCGTACTGGGTGTGCTGGCCGAGCAGGTGCCCAACATGATTGTGGCCAGTGCCGACCTCTCCAATTCGGACAAGACCGACGGATTCCTCAAGAAGACACACGAGCTCTGTCGTGGCGACTTCTCGGGAGCCTTCTTCCAGGCTGGCGTGGCCGAGCTGACAATGGCTTGCTGCTGCATCGGTATGGCGCTGCATGGAGGTGTGATACCCGCCTGCGGCACCTTCTTCGTCTTCTCCGACTATATGAAGCCTGCCGTACGTATGGCTGCCCTGATGGAGCTGCCCGTGAAGTTCATCTGGACTCACGATGCCTTCCGTGTAGGCGAAGACGGACCGACCCACGAGCCTGTGGAGCAGGAGGCACAGATACGCCTCTTGGAGAAGCTGAAGAATCACAGCGGCCGCAACTCGATGCTCGTGCTTCGTCCGGCTGACGTCGAGGAGACAACGGTCTGCTGGCGTATGGCTATGGAAAACGTTGACACACCAACAGCGCTCATCTTCTCGCGACAGAACATCGACAACCTGCCCGAAGGCAACGATTACGAGCAGGCTCGCCGCGGTGCCTATGTGGTTGCAGGAAGTGACGATCAGTATGACGTCATCCTGCTGGCCAGCGGTTCGGAGGTTTCAACACTCGAGGCTGGTGCCAAGCTGCTGCGCGAGCAGGGCAAGAAGGTGCGCGTCGTGAGTGCTCCTTCAGAGGGATTGTTCCGCCTGCAGCCGCAGGAATATCAAGACAGCGTGCTGCCGCCGACGGCAAAAATCTTCGGTATGACCGCCGGACTGCCCTGCACCCTCGAGGGTCTCGTAGGCCGTCAGGGTCGCATCTGGGGCATGGAGAGCTTCGGATTCTCGGCTCCCTACAAGGTGCTCGACGAGAAGCTCGGCTACAACGGTGAGAATGTTTGCCGCCAAGTGCTCGACATGCTGGCATAATCACATTTAGTTCATAGTTCATAATTCATAATTCATAGTTCATTCCCCAAGGTTCAGCAAGACGCTGCTCTGCAGTGTCCCCCACCCTATAAAAAAAACGAAAAAACAATGATAACAACAAAGACCATCGGCCTGGCCAGCGACCATGCTGGCTACGCCCTCAAGCAATTCGTCAAGCAGTATCTCGAAGAGAAAGGCCTGCCCTACAAGGACTATGGTACGCTCTCGGAAGAATCGTGCGACTATCCCGACTTCGGTCACGCCTTGGCTCGTGGTATCGAACAAGGCGAAGTATTTCCCGGTATCGCCATCTGCGGCAGCGGCGAAGGTATCAGCATGACGCTCAACAAGCACCAGCAGATCCGCGCCGGACTGGCATGGCAGCCCGAGATAGCCCACCTCATCCGTCAGCACAACGATGCCAACGTGCTGGTGATGCCCGGACGCTTCATCGACAACGATATGGCCAGGGCCATCATGGATGAGTTCTTCCAGACCGACTTCGAAGGTGGACGCCACCAGCGCCGCGTAGAGAAGATTCCCGTATAGCACATCCGGTGTTAGTTCATAGTTCATAATTCATAATTCATAGTTCATTCCAACCGCAATTATAGAACGGCAGAATCACCCGAATTGAGCAGCGGACAAACACGGATTGACACGCAGAGAAGCGTCACCCCCGATGGTAGGGTTGACGCTTTTTTGTTGTCCTGAAAGTACAAAAAAACTAAAAATAAGCAGGCCAGATATAATAAAAAGGGGGCGTCGTGCGTTTATATAGTTGTACGTACATAACCGTAATCGAATAATATAAACAAACAGCAATACGACATGAAAAAGATTTTGATTGCATTAGCACTCTGCGCTATCAGCACCAGCAGCATGGCGCAATGGAGTTTCGGTGTGAAGGCTGGCATCAACAGCAGCACAGTGAGCAAACCTTTGGAAGAAGTCATTGATGCTCATCATCGGTGGGGCATGCTCATCGGCGGTATGGCATCGTACCAACTGAGTCGCGACTTCGACCTTCAGGGCGAACTGTACTATGCCAAGCGTGGATTCAAGACAGACATCTATGTTGAACCGAGCGAGGAAGCCAAGCCTAAAGACTGGTATTTCGACCTCCACTACATCGACATGCCCATCATGCTGAAGTATCGTCCTTTGGGCAGCATTGTCTATGCTGAAGTGGGACCACAAGTGGGCTATCTGATAGATAGCAAGAACGAAATAAAAGACTACGACGAGGACACCAATATCGACGACAACACCAACAAGCTGGACTTCGGCTTTGTGGGAGGTATCGGAGTGGATGCTAC
The DNA here is from genome assembly GCA_946624005.1 of uncultured Prevotella sp. Classification (GTDB taxonomy): domain Bacteria; phylum Bacteroidota; class Bacteroidia; order Bacteroidales; family Bacteroidaceae; genus Prevotella. Next base: position 5,763 of record CAMORS010000021.1, read on the forward strand.
GGAGCATCTGACGGTAGACCTTCGTTACTACCTCGGCCTGACCAAGTCGTGGAAAGGCTTCGAGGGAGGGAAGAACCGTAGTCTCGAATTCTCCGTAGGCTATTGGTTTTAAGAATGAAAAATGAAGAATTAAGCATTAAGCATTGATGAAGAGGGGATTGGTACTGGAGGGTGGAGCCTTGCGCGGACTGTTCTCTGCTGGCGTGATGGACGTGATGATGGAGCACGACGTACGGTTCGATGGCATCGTGGGCGTCTCGGCAGGTGCTGCCTTCGGTTGCAACTACAAATCGCACCAGGCGGGTCGCGCCATCAGATATAATAAAAGGTTCGCGCGCGAATGGCGCTATTGCAGTCTGCGTTCGCTCATCATGACGGGCGACCTCTTCGGTGCCGACTTTGCCTATCATATCGTTCCGACGCAATATGACATTTTCGATAACGAAACGTTTGAGAAGGACCCCACCAAATACTACGTCGTCTGCAGCGATGTCGTGACGGGCCGTCCCGTCTACCATCTGTGCATGAAGGGCGGACACCACACGTTCGACTGGATTCGAGCCTCGGCTTCGATGCCCGTCTGCTCGCGTATCGTGGAGCTGGACGGCATGAAGCTGCTCGACGGAGGCATGACCGACAGCATCCCTCTGGCCTTCATGCAGCTTGAAGGCTATAAGCGTAACGTTGTCGTCCTGACACAACCCGAGGGCTATGTCAAGAAGCCCAACCCGCTGATGCCCATCGTGCGGATAGCCCTGCGCCGCTACCCCGCCATTGTCGAGGCGATGGCCCGCCGACACGAGATGTACAACGCGCAGACAGCCTTTGTCAAAGAGCAAGAGAAGGCGGGCAACACCTTCGTCATCCGTCCTCCCCTACCCTTACCGATCGGACATACCAGCCACAATCCCGACGAGATGCAGCACGTCTACGATATTGGACGGCAGACGGCCGAGGAGCTGTTGCCGCAGCTGCTCAGCTTTTTGCAAAACAGCCAGCCATCCGTATCATCAATGTAAACACCATGTTTCGATCATCGAAACGTAATGTTTCGACAACGTAAATGCCGCATTTGCGAGGTGCAAATGCGGCATTTGTCATGAGTATGAGGAAGACCGATTAGAAGTCTTCTTCTTCGTCGTCTTGCCAAACAGAATAGTGGCTTGTCAGGTTGGATGCTGCCGTTCCGCTGTACTCCTCGTCGGGGTTAACGACGACGGTTATCGAGCCGCCTTCCAACATGTGTCCTGACGTGATGGTCGTGATGCGCTCGATGAGCGGACGCTGATATGTCTTTTTCATACGTCGGTTCCTTTCTTTCCGTTATTTGATGACCACTTTCTTTCCGTTGATGAGGTAGAGGCCAGCAGGCAGGTCGAACATCTTCTGTCCGGCCGACTTCACCTTCTTGCCGTCGATGCTGTAGACATCGAACAGAGCGTTGAGCACATCGTCGGAGATGCCGCGGATGGCTGTTGTCTCTTCGTCGCCGAAGGTGATGTTGATCTTCGTTGCCGACGAAAGGGTGAGATAGGCGCGGAACGGACGGATGGTGGCATTGGCCGACTTCACGAACAATACGTTGGCCTCTTCGGTGATGCCTGCCGGAACGACATAGACATTTTCTGAAGCCAGCGGCTGCAGAGCCTTATAGTTGGCAACGAACGAAGCGCCGTCGGCAGTCTCTGTCTGAGCATTCCAGTCGATGGTTACCTGTCCGGGATCAGATATGGTGATGCCACCCGTGCCGCTATAGACCAGGTAAGGCTTGTTGGCCACGATGGAGCTCACCTCCTTGAAGTTCAGCGTGACGGTCTCACCATTGGTGGAAGCATTCAGCTCGTAGAACTTAGTACCGTTCGAAGCCTCAGGAATCTTATCGTAGCCGAACGGAACGGTCATCGTCACATAGTAACCAGCGCGGTCGAACAGACGCTGGAAGAAGGGATTACCCACGCTGATAGGCTTGATGGCCGTATTGATATCGAACGGAGCTTCGGCATTGACACCCTCCTGGAAGAACATGGCGAAGCCATTGTAGCCCGTCTCTGACTTGACAGCCTCGTTGCGATTAACGGTACCGGCAACAGGAGTAACGAAGATACAATACGGGTTGGCGGTCTTGCCGATAACATCGATGGTTCCTTCGTGAGCCACCTCCGTCAGGTCGTAAGAGTTGGCCTGCTTCACAGCATCGATGGCGGCAAACTCATCAGCATTCCAAGTACCCGTCAGCTTGACGAGTCCGTTGGCATCAGCCTCGCCAGCCACCAAAGCATCGGAAGCAGCTGCCGTCACGGTGATGTCGACGGTGTTGCTGATAGCCGTGTTGTCCTTCAGCTTGGCCGTGATGGTGACTTCACCCTCGGCAACACCTGTTACCACACCATTCTCATCAACGGTAGCGATGGCTTCGTCGCTGCTGACGAAGGTCACCTTCGAGGCAGCCACTGCGTTGTTGTCCTGGTCCTTGACGGTGAGCTGAACCGTCTTGCCTGCCTGCACCTCAGTGGCGGCAGCCTCTACGGTGATGGCTGTAATCTCAGCAGTAGAGCCACCCTTCTCAATCCAGTTGAGTGTGGGCTGACCGAAGTTTACTTCGCCCGGCATCATCACATACAGCGGGGTATAGAGCTGCGGATCCTTGTTGGATGTGGCCGTAATGGTAATGGTCTTACCACCATCGCTGATAGTCATGTTTGTACGGATATCTGATGCTTCATTACCGTTGATATGCCAGAATGAGCCACCCAATCCGGTCATCGTCTCCTCAGAGGTGATGATGAGCTCGTAGTTCTCCGTTCCGGTGTAGTGGTAGGGGAAGAGTGTTATCGAATGGCCATCGGCAGTTAACGTTGTTCCGTCTGACGGGTCAACAGGACCTGAACCATCCGACTTCCAGAAGTAGATATTGTCAATATAGACAACCTCGCTGCCTGTACCCTTGTCAAGCTTCAGCTGGAAAGCTTCACCAGAAGCGAAGTCGATTCCGAACTGAGACAGCGGAATATCGATGCTGTTCCACTTCTTCACATTGAGTGTACCTACGCTCTGCGAGTTCTCTGTCGGTCCCGGTAAGATAGGAGTTATCCCAAGGTTCATTGTTTGCATTGGCAGAACATCGATGTGAATGTATTCCATTTCAGCGAGGTTGAGATTGGTTGCAAACTCAAAGCCCAAGTAATTATAGTTGGAGAGCATCATGATTTCATCGCCATCAACAGTCTGTGTAGCAACAGCTGTCGACTGTCCCCAACTACCAATATTGTAGGTAGTAGCCGGAGTATAGGCATTGCTGTAGACAGAAAGAACATTGTCGACCGCCTTATCAGGCACGGAGGCTGCCGTCAGCGTAAACTCAGGCTCCTGACCTTCATCACCAATAAGGTAAACATTGCCCACGTAGAACGTCAGCGTTCCGTCTCCATTCTCAAATCCATCAATTGCGCCAGGTGCAGCCTTGTTGCTCACCTTGCTGACATACTTGATCTGATAGAACTTGGACATCGTAACACCATCGGCAACGATATCTGCCACAGGAATCTCGAGAGCGTTCCACTCGCCGCCTGTCACGTCAAACTGATAGCCCTTTTCCGGCTGGTTACCTCCTCCTTCAACATTGGCGTTAATGGGCACGATGGCCAGCGTGGTGGTCTTGAACGGATACACGTCAAGATGCAAGGTTGTCATTGAAGAGGCATCTATCTCGTTGAATTGCGAACCGAACCAGCGGAAGTTGCTAATGCTGTAAGCCTCCTTGCCATTGATAGTGACAGCGGAACCAGTACCGCCACCCCAGTCGTAGAAACCATAGCCAGATGTATTGCCAAGAGCTGCACTATAAATAGACTTCACATTGGTAGCAGTGGGTACGGGTATGTCGGCCATCGTCTTGGTGGTTGCCTCTACGGTCTGAGCTGCCGACGAATTCTTGCTGTCCTGAGCAACGACAGAGAAGGTGTAGGTCGTGCCTTGTTCTAGGCCTGAAATCTCGAAGGTGATTTCCTCGCCAGAGTTACCCGTTGTGGTATACTCCTGACTATTGGCCACATTAGTGATGACATAGTGAATGGTACTGGCCGTCTCATCAGTAGCCTTCAGGTGAAGCACTACGCTTGCAGGTGATGTTTCAGCCACTTCAACAGTGTTCAACACGGGAGCGACGGCATCTTCCAAATCACCTGTCTTCACACCGTAGGCAGCCATCTCGTAGATAGATACGCCCCACTCTGTTGCAGGAGCCGTGCAGTCGAACTTCACAAAGCGGACGTTGGTGTTGTTGGCAGCCCCATAGAAATAATGACGCACGTCGCCCTGCATGCCAACCTCGTCGGTTATCGTGTAGGCGGTGTTCCATGTTTCGCCATCGGCAGAGAACTGGATGGTATAGTCTTTACCTACAGCCTGCTCTTGCTTGAGGTCGACCAGGTTGATGGTATAGTAAGCTTCCAGGTCGACATACACCCAGGTGTGGTTGTCGGCAGGCTTTCCGAGACCACCACGGTCGCCCCAGTTTCCATTGAAGAAGAGGTCTACATTGGTTGCCTCAGGGTTGGCTACGCCGGTCTTTCCCTGAAGGAGATTGTCACCCTCGTAGGCAAAGACAGTGGCGGTGGCCGTCTTTCCGTCGAGTGTTGCGGTGATCGTTCCTTCACCAGCCACAGTCGGAGTGTAGTTACCATTGGCATCTACCGTTCCGTTGGATGCAGAATAGACAATACCATCCAGAGGATAGTCAACATTGTTCTGATCGAGTGCCTTTGGCGTCAGCTTGATAGAGGCCCCTACCTTGCAGGCACTCTTCGAAGCATCAGCCTTATCGGCATCAGCCGGAACAAGTGAGAATGAAGTCAAGGTTTGGGAAGTAATGTTGTACACCTCAAACTCCCAGAAGCTATAGGCCCATTGAGTAGCACGTTCTGTTCCGTAGAACTGCACGTAACGAGCTGTGACAGGTGTTTCGAGATTGAAGGACTGTGTGAAGGGATCTGTCAGTTCTTGTCCTTCAACCGTTACGATTGTGGAGCCATCAGTCAGATAGCCGTCGTCACCAACAGTATTGCCAGCCTTAATCACAAACGACTTACCGTATGCAGCTTCCCATACGATGACAAGGCGATTGAACGTTTGTTCAGAACCTAAATCCACTTGCCACGTCTGAGGGTCACTTTGAGCGGATTCCCAGCGTGTACCTGTTGTGTTGCCATCGACGGCATTCGAAGCCGTTCCGCTGGTGGCAATAGCAGCCTTATTGAGAGCCAAGTTTTGGCCGAAGGCTGTGATGGTCGCCATAAAGGCGAACAACAATAATACAGTTTTTTTCATCTTTGTTAGTTTTTTAGTGAATATAATAGATTGGTAAATAGTCTTATCGGATGACCACCTTGCGTACACCGTCGGCCGTGCGGACAATGTAGATGCCTGCAGGCAGATGGCTGACCATCGACGATGAGCCAAGGCGATGACCCTGCAAGTCGAAGATGCCATGCCGACCAGCAAGCTGCTGTTGTGCAGCTATATCGCTGATCTCTGTAGGCACGACAGGATCTTGCTTCTCGCCATAGAAGAAGACGGCATCGTAGCCCACCTGTGTGCCACTGACACCACCGGCAAGCAGCACGAAGATGTTGCCCGTGAAGGCCCGTGCCGTACGATAGTCGAGACCTTGGCGCACCAGATAGGACACGGGCACGTCGATGTTGTGCCATGTGCCGTCACGAGGGATGTCGCCGATGCAGGGATGACCTTCGTAATCGCCCGTTCCGAGGGGGAGGAAGGCCGTCTTACCGTTGCCGTCGACCACATAAAACTCGATGTTGCCCGTGTAGGTAGTCTTAACGGCGAAGTGCAGCGTATAGTGGCTGTCGATGGCAGAGAGGTTGACACCGCTGCCGCCGATGTTGTAGCCCAGTCCGCTCCAGCCGCTTGTGCCCACTTCGGCGAGCATATACTTACCCTCCACGCCAAACGAGTTGTTATCGGTCGGCGTCAGGAACGATAAGGTGTTTTCCCACGCATAGAGGTTCTGCGTCGTTCCGTTGGGGCCGATGTTCGTCACGAACGAGTCGTTCAGATACTTCCCCTGCGTCTCGTCGTCGAGATAGATGACGTAGTAGTCGCCCTTGGGGAAGGCAAATGGCTCTTCGCTTGCTGATGTTATCGTGATGGTACGCTCATCGATGCTCTCTTCAGCCGGCAGCTCGTAGGCCGAAGCCGGACCATAGAGGAAGATGGCATCGTAGCTCACCTGCGTACCAGCTACGCCACCAAGCAGGATGTTCAGCACGTTGCCGGTGAAGTTGCTCGATGTCGAGAAGTCCAGACCGTAGTTGGCACGCAGCATGGCCAGCGGGATGTCGATGCTGCTCCAAGTGCCATCACGATCGAAGTCGGCTATCGGGGCATGTCCGTCGTAAGGCTCCTGTCCGAGCACAATCTGTGCCTCCGTGCCTCGTCCGTCGATGAGGGCAAACTCTATCGGTCCTGCATAGGTCGACTTCACGGCCAGATGGAGGGTATAGCTGTTGGCGATGCCTGTAAGATTGAGCGGCTCGCTGCTGGCAGCCACGTTGTAGCCCATGCCACTCCAGCCGACCGTACCCACCTGAGCGGTGATGTAAGCTCCGTCGACACCAAACGAGTTGGGACCCGTCGTAGTGGGGAAGCTGATGGTATTCTCCCACGAATAGAGGTTGCGCGTAGAGCCGTTAGGGCCTATCTCGCGCACATCGCCGATGCTGGCATGGTTGAGCGTCTCGCTGTCCATGAAGATGGTGTAGTAACGATGGTCGGCCTGGAACTCAAAGGGGTTCTGCTTCGGATTGTCAATCTTCGTCACACGGACGTCGAAATTGGTCTCGTCGGTGTCGGGCTGTGCATCCTTCGGACCATAGAAGAAGACAGCATCATAACCGAACGACGTCGTCGGGTCGCCACCACCGAGGACGACGAAGAAGTTACCCTCGTAGTCGGTATCGTTGCGGAAGTCGAGACCGAAGTTGCGTTGCAGGTATTCCATCGTCACGTCGATGCTGTGCCACTGTCCGTCGCGCTTGAAGTTGGCCACGGGCTGATGGAAGGCACCATCGCTTTCGAACGGTGTCTCTCCCAAGACGATGTGGGCAGCATGACCCGAACCGTCGTTGACGATGAAGTCGAGCGATGCCTTCGAATATGATTTCACGGCCAAGTGGAGCTTGAAGTCTTTGTTCAGGCACGACAGATCGAGGTCGCCTGCTTCGCTATTGACGTTGTAGCCCAGTCCGCTCCAGCCTTTGCTACCTACGGTCAGAGCAATATATCCGCCCGCCACACCAAAGGAGTTCTCACCGTCGGCATCGTCGTAGATAAACGTTCCTTCCCAGTTCCAGCTGTTCTGCGAGCCTCCGTTGTCGCCACAGTTCAGGTAGCGTTCGTCGGGCATATTGTCCTCGCGAGTCTTTCCGTCAACGTAGATGCCATAGTAGCGATAGTCGTCGCTGAACTCGAAGGGGTTCTCCTTCGGTGTCGGTATGTCGGTGACGGTGATGCCTTCATCGGTCGTGGAGTTCTCGCCGACATCGCCCGGATCGGGTTCTGTGCCACCGGTGCTGATAGGTGTTCCCTCAACGGTAGCCATATCGGCATCGCCATCGGCAGAACGCACAAGTTTGATGAGCGAGAGACAGAAGGCGCGAGCGTTGTCTTTCTTGATGGTGAGCGTCTGCTTGCCTGCGGGCAGCGTCACGTCGATGGCATAGCCCGTATAGGTGTTGGCATTGTCGGTGGGTGTCAGCTCTATCTTTGAAGCCAGGGTGTTGCCTTCGCTGTCGAGGATGTTGACACGGGGAACGAGGTTGGTGCCCTCAGGACGTACGCCTCGCAGAAGTAGCTGATACTGTCCAGCCTCCGCTACCTCCACCTGATAAGTCATGCTGACGGCATTGCCCTGCAGGTAGAGCTCCACGCTGTCGCGCGTCAGGGGGTCGATGCCTTTCCGGATGGAAGTCAGGGCATTGACATCTACGAAGCTGTTGACGGGGATTACCTCGCCCACTTGATAGTATCGCTCGGTGTCGAAGGGCGACATGTTGACATAGGCGAAGCCGAGCGGGGAGAGCGTTCCGGCAGGAATGCCCTTGGCGCGGTTGACGTATTCCAAGAGGTTATAGAAGGGATAGGCATTGCTTCCGCGAGCCTTGAACCAAGCATAGCGGAAGACATACTCGCTCTTCTCTAACGAGGCCACCTTCTGAATCATCTGTTGCTGCTGCTGTTCGGCGGTGATGCCGTCGCTCTCCCACGAGCAGAACTCGGTGAGCCACACCTGCTTGCCGTATTTCTTGGCGAAGTTCTCTACGAACGAGAGCATCGCCGCCGGAGCATCCATATAGCAATGGAGTGCGAGATAGTCGATGCGCGGTTCCTTGTTATAACGTTGTTTGTAAGCAGCTATGAAGCCGTCCATCCACGCTTCGGGTTGGTAGGTCTGTCCGTCGTTGATGGCTCCGTCGGGATAGTTGAGAGCTGGTGCGACGAGGTAGAGGTCGAGTTCGTCGGCAAGCTGTTCGAGCTGCGGCCATTTCTCGGCTGCCTGGGCGGGTGTCATGTTGGCCTGTGCATGGAAGTTCGGCTCGTTGAAGCCCAGCAGAAACTTGTCTTGCGGGTGACTTTGATAGTAAGAACGAAGCGTCTCGACGTTGAAACCACCGTTCCAGGCCATGGGGACGTACTCGAGATCTTTGTCGGCTCCCATCATCGAAGCCAGTTCCTGAGGGGGGGTTGCCCCCCAGTTGTACCACCAGGAGCAGCCTTTGGAGAGTGCGGTGACGTCTTCGGCGTAGCTCAGGGAGTTTTCACCGAAACCACGTTTGTTGCTTCTCGACAAGCCGTCGGCCATCACCGACTGAGCGACCAAGGCGAGAATAAGTGATGAAAACAATACTTTTTTCATTGTATGACTTTACGTTTTGCGTTGATGATGATTTGATGGGTGTTGGGTGATGGGGTTTGGCGTCCTTGGAGGTCGTAGACTCGTTGGCGAGACAGTGTCTTGCCGTACTGAACAGGCTGGATGGCTGTTGGTTCAGTGGGCTGTTCAACCTCGATGACGGAGGTGACGGGGGCCTTCGGACCATGGAAGAAGCAGGCATCGAAGTCGAGGCTGAGTCCAGGCGACTTACCGACAAGAGCGCAGAGATAGTTTTTGTCGACATAGGCTGTCGCTCCATCGAAGGTGAACTCGTACTGGTCTTCGAGATAGGTCATGGGTATCTCGATGTCGTACCAATTGCCATCGCGCGGGAAGTCGGCTACAGGGTCGATGCCGTCGTAGGGCGACTGTCCGAAGACGAGATGTGCTACGGTGCCGTTGCCATCGGTGAGGTAGATGTCTACTGACTGTGAGGTAAAGCTGCGCAGGGCCATGTGGAAGGAGTAGTCGGAGCTGATCCAGTGGAGGTCCATGGGTGCCCCGTTGGCTGCGACGTTGTAGCCGAGGCCCGACCATCCTTTAGAGGAGCCTACGCGCCACGACTGATAGCCGCCTGTCTGGCCATACCAGTTGGAACCGTTGGCATCAGCCCATACTACCGTTTCCTCCCACGACCAGATGTTGCGTCCGTTGTCGGGGTCGGCTCCCATCCATACGAAGTTGTCGTCGGTCAGTCCGAACTGTTCTTTCAGCTTTGGCCGAACCTCGTCGCTCAGCTGGATAAGGAAGTAGCTCTCGTCGGGCGAGAACTGAAACTGAATCTGTTTGTTTTCTCCCAGCGAGGGAGTGATGCTGATTTCCTGTGCGAACATGGTGGCAGATGCCATCAGGCATGATAAGAGTAGAATGTTTTGTTTCATATCATCATTGTATTTAGTTTTGTAGTCAGATAAAAAAGAAGCAACCATCGAAGACGCATTCGCAGCCAAGGCCACGACGGTGTTTTCGATGGTTGCCTGTTGGTTTTTATAGAAGCTATAGAAACTATAGAAGCTATAGATGCGATAGCTATAGTAAGAGCCGTGGCTTATGCCACCTTCTCCAAGCGCTTCATCATGGCAAACATGAAGAGAGCTGAGAGGATGCAGAGCACAGCGAAGACGGCCCAGACGATCCAGAGCTTCAGACCGCCCCAGAGCAGACCGCCGACCATGACGAGCTGGTTGCCGATGGCTGTTGCGACGAACCATCCACCCATCATCATGCCCTTATACTTCGGGGGAGCCACCTTCGAGACGAAGGAGATGCCCATCGGAGAGAGGAGCAGTTCGCCGAATGTGAGAACAAGGTAGGTGACGATGAGCCAGTAGGGCGAAACGAACATGCCAGCCTCGCCAAGGGCTTTCTGCTCGTCGGGCGACGGCAGGTTGCGCGAACCGTACATCATCAGGCAGAAGGCGATAGCAGCCACAATCATACCGTAGGCAATCTTTCGCGGAGCAGAGGGCTCTTTACCCTTAGCGGCCAGCGAACCGAAGATAGCCATTGATACGGGTGTCAGGGCAACCACATAGAAGGGGTTGAACTGCTGGAAGATAGGAGCAGAGATTTCTACGCTGCCCGTAGCACGATAATACTTGAAGACGAGGATGCCCAGGGCAGCCAGGATGACCAGTGCCGAGATGCCTTTGGCCTTGGCTGTCTTGCTCTGGAAGAGCGAGAAGAGGGCATAGACGATGAAGATGATCATCACCAGGTTGATGACGTCGAAGGGCATGGTGTGCACGCCTTCGGCCGACTTCTCGGTGAACTCGTTAGCGAAGTAGGTGAGCGACAGACCGTTCTGGTGGAAAGCCATCCAGAAGAATACGACGACGGCGAATACCAGACAGAGGGCGACGATGCGCTCCTTCGTCTCGGCCTTTGTCAGCTCGGGCTCGCTGGTTGCTGCAGCTGCATCTTTCTTAGCGTCCTTCTTACCACCCTCGGTGTGGCGGAAGGTAGAGCGGAAAGCGTAGTAGATGGCGATGGAGAGGATGAGCGATGCGCAGGCCACAGCAAAAGCGAAGTGGTAAGCCTCGCCGTCCTGTGTGTAGCCGAGCGAAGTCTTGGCCCACTCGGAAATCTTGATGGCTGCCGTCGGAGCGAAGAGGGCACCGATGTTGATGGCCATGTAGAAGATGGAGAAACCGGCATCGCGCTTGTCGGCATACTTCGGATCGTCGTAGAGGTTGCCCACCATCACCTGGAGGTTGCCCTTGAACAGGCCCGTACCGAAGCTGATGAAGAAGAGGGCCGCTATCATGCAGCACAATGCCATCACACCGCCACCCAGGGGGATAGACAAGAAGAGATAGCCAAAGAACATGATGATGATACCCGCGGTGACCATCTTACCGAAGCCAAACTTGTCGGCCAGCACACCGCCGATAAGAGGCAAGAAATAGACCAGCATCAAGAACGAGCTGTAGATAACACCTGCCGTGCCAGGCGTCAAGCCGAAGTTGGCACGGAGAAACAATGCAAACACGGCTATCATCGTGTAATAGCCGAAACGCTCACCGGTATTGGCCAGTGCGAGCGCGAATAGACCTTTGGGTTGTCCTTCGAACATAAGAATTTAAGTTTTTAATGAAATAGAATTGCCGCAAAGGTAGGTATTTTTTTTGAACCGCCAAAGAAAATTGTCAGAAAAATCGGCTTCGGCTTGTGAGATTACATAAATATTCGTACCTTTGCCTCCGTTACGCAAAAATATTCAGGATAATGAAAAAACTAAACAAAGTTCTCGTCTTAGGGTCTGGAGCCCTAAAGATCGGTCAGGCTGGCGAGTTCGACTACTCCGGCTCGCAGGCTTTGAAAGCGTTGAGGGAGGAAGGCATCCGGAGCGTGTTGGTCAATCCGAATGTAGCCACCATCCAAACCAGTGAAGGTATTGCCGACAAGGTTTATTTCTTGCCCGTCAATACCTTTTTTGTAACCGAGATTATCAAGAAGGAGCGTCCCGACGGCATACTGTTGGCTTTTGGCGGACAGACGGCGCTGAACTGCGGTACGGAGCTGTACCAGAGCGGTGTGTTGGAAGCATACGGTGTGGAGGTGCTCGGCACGAGTGTCGAGGCCATCATGAACACCGAAGACCGCGACCTCTTTGTAAAAGAGCTGAACAAGGTGGGGCTGAAGGTGCCCGTCTCGCAGGCTTGCGAAACGATGGAGGAGGCTCTCGTGACAGCGCGCCGAATCGGTTTCCCCGTGATGATACGTTCGGCCTATGCCCTAGGAGGTTTAGGAAGCGGCCATTGCTCAGACGAAGAAAGCTTCAGACAGACAGCCGAGTCGGCCTTTACGTTTGCGCGGCAAATATTGGTCGAGGAGAGTCTGAAGGGTTGGAAGGAGATAGAGTTTGAGTGTATCAGAGACCGAAGCGACCGATGCTTCACCGTTGCCTCGATGGAGAATTTCGACCCGTTAGGCATCCATACGGGCGAGAGTATCGTTGTCGCCCCGATCTGCTCGCTGAGCGAGGAGCAGGTGAATATGCTGCAAGACATCACCATCAAGTGTGTGAGACATCTCGATATCGTCGGCGAGTGCAACATACAGTTTGCCTTCAACGCCGAGACAAACGATTATCGCATCATAGAAATCAACGCCCGTCTGAGCCGTTCGTCGGCCTTGGCATCGAAGGCGACAGGCTATCCGCTTGCCTTCGTAGCCGCGAAGATTGCTTTAGGCTACACGCTTGACCAGATAGGCGAACGGGGAACACCCAATTCTGCCTACTATGCTCCGCAGCTCGACTATCTGATCTGCAACCTTGCATCGGCCTTCATCGAAGCTTTCTGTGAAAAGTCGCTCGAAGAACTGAGCATCAAGTCGTGGCAGGAGTACAACAATTAGAAGCGCTTCATCAATCAGAAGGGCAGTCCGACGGCAAAGTGGAACACGAAGTCGCGTGAGAGCCTTGGGTGGATGATGGCATAATGCTCTTCCTTTGTCTCGTAGGCAGGATTGATGGCCTTCATGCCCATGTCGAATCGCAAGACGAAATAGTCGAAGTTCAGACGTACTCCCAATCCGTAGGCCACGGCTATCTGCTTGTAGAACTCGTTCCATCGGAATTGTCCGCCAGGCTGTTCGTCATAGGCGCGGAGTGTCCAGATGTTGCCGGCATCGATGAAGAAGGCTCCGCGCAGTTTCCAGAACAGGTCGGTGCGATATTCGGCATTGAGGTCGAGCTTCATGTCGCCCGTCTGGTTGATGAAGTCGATGGCTCCATTGGTACCGCGAAACTTTCCCGGTCCCAATCCTCTGACATTCCATCCACGAACGGAATTGGCACCACCCGAGAAGTAACGCTTCTCGAAGGGCAACACGCGACTGTTGCCATAGGGATAGGCGATGCCGAAGCCTGCATGCACCACCAACTCGTTGACAGGGCTGAACCGGTGGACGTGGGTGAAGTCGAAATCGGCCTTCGCATATTGAGCATAGGCAATGCCGAAGAGTGTGTATTGCCCATGATCATTTTCTTTTTTGTTTAAGATTAGACTGGTGGCTTTCAGCAAGTTACCAGCCGTCTCCACGTTCAGCTTGTAGGCATTGCTCCCATGTGCGTGCGACATAGAGAAGCCTATCTTCATGATGAACAAATCTTCGTAGTTGTAGCGCAGGATGGCATTCCGGTTGGACACGCTGTCGAGGTAGTCGTGCTTGAACGTGGCCGAAATCCAAGGCATGTTGATGTAGTTCAGGTCGATGACGTCGACACGATAGTTGGTGTGTTTCGGCGTGTCGGTCCATCGGTATCGCCAGGCAGCGTTGAACAACCGACGCTGGAACTCCGGTCGATTCTGTAGGTTGTAACTCACGCTGAGCTCGGAGGTTGCCGTGCTGCGACGGCGATAGTTCTTCGAGACGAAGGGCAGGATGAATCGCGGGAAGACGAGTTTCGACTCTAAGCTGTACTCTTCGTAGTCTTCGTTCTGATAGCCTTCCAAGCCCGTGATGGCTTCGAAAGCTCCACGCAGCTGAACGCTGAAGGTCTCTGCACCGCGGAAGAGGTTTCGGTTTTCGTACGTCAGCGAGGCTGCCGCTCCGAGGTTGCCCGCCGTGTTGGTTCCTTCTGGCTGGAAACTGAGGCTGTTGGGCTTGCCCGTCGACACCTGTACCTGGCAGTCGAGGAGGGAGGAGTGAGGAGAGAGGTACGGGAATTGCAAATCCCCTCCAACAGGAGTGAGAAGCGAAGAGTCGGTCACTTCAGTGAATTTCACGCCAGTATATCTGACGGCTGCCAGCCGCCCAAAGAGGTTGTAGGTCTTCTGTAAGTCGCTGCTGCTGTAGGGCTTACCCTCTTCAATGCGTGTATTCTCGCGCAGCACCTTCTCTCTGAGGTGTATCTTCCCGCCATCGCCGCTGACGAAGTTGACGTGGCGTATCATATACAACGGATGGGGCGAAGCGGCCGAATCCTTGTGGACGAAATAAGGATGCAGGTGCATCGTCACGTCGAGAAGGCGCGAACCGTGCATGCTGTCGACGGAGAAGGTGATATAGTCCTTGTGAAACTTGTAGTAGCCTTGGTCGTTCAGAAGTTTCGTGATGCGCTTGCGCTCCTGGTCGAGCTGGTCGACAGAGAATCGCACCCCTTCCTTCAGCATCTGGTTGTCGGTCTGGTCGAGTTGTAGCAGTTGTGCGATGCGCTCGTCCTGAATATCGTAGTCGATGTTGCGGATGAAGTAGGGTTCGCCAGGATGCAACAGATAGCTGACGTCCACCTTGCGCCCTTTCAGGTGCGTCTGGCTTTCAACAGTGGCATCGAGATAGCCCATGTTCTGCATGGCGCTGGCCATATCAGCGCAAGTGCGCTGGGTGAGCAGCGAGTCGTAGACCACCTTCTTACGGCTGAACAGACTGCCGTGAGCCTGCTGCTTGACATACGGCTGCAGGCGAGAAGCATCGAGATCCTTTGTGTCGGCCATCACCCTGACGCGATGCAGCAGAAGTTCGTCGTCGGCCAACGTCTTGTCAGCGGCACACGAAACCATCATCAGCAACAGCAGCAAGGCTCCTGTTGCCGACAAGAGAAGTTTCGTGTAGCGTCGTTGCATAGGCTTGTCAATATTCGCGTTCGCCAAAGATGGTGGTTCCCACACGGACCATCGTCGAACGGCACTCCACGGCTATCCGGTAGTCGTGGCTCATGCCCCAACTGCGATGGCGGAAATAGTCGGCATCGGCAAAATAGCGTGCCTTCACCTCATCGAAGAAGTCGGCTGCCGTGAGCATCTCACGACGGATCTGCTCCTTGTCGTCGACGTTGGAAGCCATCATCATCAGTCCGCAGATGCGCGCGCCCGTCATCTCGCGCCATTCGCCGCCTTCGAGCAGCTGGCGGCAGGCATCGAGCGAGAGTCCGTATTTCGTCTCCTCGGCAGCGATATGCAGCTCCAGGAGGACATCGGTTGTGCGACCGCATCTGAGCGACTGCTTGTTGATCTCGCGCAGCAGTTTCAACGAGTCGACGGCCTCAATCATTGAGATATAGGGCACGATATACTTCACCTTGTTGGTCTGCAGGTGTCCGATAAAGTGCCACTCGATGTCGGCAGGCAATTCAGTATGCTTCCGCTTGAGTTCCTGTTCGTGGCTCTCGCCGAAGATGCGCTGCCCCTCTTCGTAGGCGGCAAGGATCTTCTCGTTGGGATGATACTTGCTGATGGCTACGAGCTGTACGCCTTCGGGCAGATTGGCAAGCACCTCATGAAGGTTCTTCTTTACGTCTGTCATGCTTCTGCCTCCGGTTGCTGCTCGTATTCGGGTTTGTCGTCGATGTTCTTCTTCACGCTCTTCTCGTATTCGAAGACGTCCATCAGCTGCGTCTCGGCAATGGATGCGATGACGTAGTCGATCATCGTGCCGCCCATCACCTCGCCGATGTTCTTCACGGCTGCGGGAAGGGTACCAGCCTGGACGAGGTAGTAGACATTAGAGCGCTTCTCTTTCTCGGTCTTTTCGTCGATGGTGATAAACTGCAGCTTTGCCTTATACCAACGGTCGGCGCTCTCAGCGTCGCTGAAGAATATCTCCTTGTAGGTGGCCTTCTTGATGTCGGCAACGTCAAACTCGCCGCTGATATAGGCCGACATCTCTTCAGTGATGCGCCGCTCGGCTTCGGTGAAGCTCAGGGCATCTACCACATATTGTTCTGACACTTTCTTCTGCTGACCATCTTCCATGGTCTTTTCATACTTGATCTTGGTTTCAAACCATTCGGCTGTTCTTGAACGCATGATGTTTTATTTACTATTTTGTTGTACTATTTTCTGTTTTTATGGATGAGCGATACTACCCTATCAACACGCCGAGACTGACGCATAGACCATACACAAACATGTTGCGGGCTGTCTCGCCAAGCACAGCGTTGAGCTCCGCCCCATGGTCGATGGCCACCATGTGGCGGTAGGCTTTGACATGCTGCGCCAGATAGACGAGGGGGAGTATGGCAGCATATAGATGACCGCTGAAGGCGAACACGATGCCCAACAGACAAGCCGCAAAGCCCAAAGCCAGATAGAAGCCCCGGCTCTTCTGTTTGCCAAGCCTCACACAGAGCGTCATCTTGCCTGCACGGCGGTCGTTGTCGATGTCGCGATAGTTGTTCACCACGAGCAGTCCGTCGATGACCAGACCGCAGGCAATGGAAGCGACAAACACCTCGACGGTCAACGCATGCACGATAATATAGTAAGGTATGCAGACAGGCACGATTCCGAAAAACACCAGCACCAGCACATCGCCAAGGCCGTGATAGCTCAGGTGGGTGGTGTAGAGGAAACAGAAGACAACGCACAGCAGACCGACAACGATCATCTCCCATCCGCCATACCACACCAGTGGCAAGCCTATCAGACAGGCGACGGCTGTCGTCAACAGGATGGCGCGACGCATGCTGGCAGCACTCACCCACCCCATCGCACAGGCTCGCTTCGGACCGAGGCGGGTCTCGTCGTCGTTGCCGCGGACGAAGTCGAAATAGTCGTTGACAAAGTTGGCGTCAATCTGCATCACGAAGGCAAACAACAGACACAGCACAGCGGGAAGCCAGGCGAAAGGAAGTCCCGATGTCCGGCAGTCGCTGTAAGCCAGAGCCAGCGCTATCATCACGGGCACAGCAGCTCCCGACAGCGTCTTCGGACGGGCTGCCAGCAGCCATGCCTTCGCACGGGGAATGGTGGTCTCTCCCCTGTTCTGAGGGGCTGTATGATGCTGGTCTGAATCTATTCTGCTCGTAAAACTCATATTCTATGTAGGTGACAGGAAACCTCTTTTTTAAAGCACGTGCAAAAGTAATGCTTTTGTTTGTATTGACCAAATCTTTTATCAAAATTCTCAACGTGCGAGCAATTATTTTCCCAATCCCGCTATCCTGAAGCTTTTCCTCACGTCGATAGGCATAGCCGAGCGCGTGTCTAAAAACTGTTGAGTATTGATGTACCTGCCGTTGATGGTCTCTGATGTCGTCGTTGATGGTCTCTGACGCGGTCAGAGATAGTCTCTGGTGAGGTCAGAGATAGTCTCCGATGCCGTCAATTTTTCTGTTTCAGTAAGTCAAAGATCGATTCTTAAATGCATTGCAAAGGTACGCACTATCTGCGACACCTCCAAATCGGAAGGCTCATGGTGTACAAAAATCTGTTAACGACAAGAATAAATTTTCACTCTCCCCGTAAACACGGCAGTTTTGGGGCTTTTCAACAAAAAAACTACAAAACTACATTACTACATTACTACATTAAGCACTTTTCGAGGTGCAAAGAAGGGGCCAAATATAGTTTATTATTATATATTATATAATATAATATATTATATAATATATAATAATAAAAATCAACTCTGGCTATTTTTCGATTTTATGGAAACACCTTATTGTAGTAATGTAGTAATGTAGAAATGTAGAAAAAATATGGGAAATACAAAATACAAGAATCAGCTAACCATTATCTAAACTACTAAAAATCAGCATGTTGACTCATAACATCGTTAATCATGTAATGCCTGACTGAACAATGAAGCACGCATAGGTGAAAGAATGTGGGCGAAAATTTGCGCTCACATCGAAAATCGTACAAATGTTTTAAACATTGTTGAAATATGCACAGGAAATAGTGGCTTTTTGAAAGTTTCTTACTACCTTTGTAGCCCAAAATTCATCGAAAAATGAAAAAAAGACTATTCGCCGTGATAGCCGCTATCCTGGCAAGCGGCATCCTGATTGCCATGTGCCCTAAGAATGCAGGGCATGCCGTTCCTGTCTCGCTCGTTGAGTGGAAGGCCGGAACAACCGTAAGCGAGGCCGACATCAAGGCTTATGGAGGACTCGACAAATGTTTCGCTGCCGAACCCATACCCGACGCCGTATGGAAGCGCATGCAGGGCAAGACCTACAAGCAGAACCCCTATATCGGGCGCGACGACCTGCGCCATATCCGCGTGCTCCACTCCGACTACGACGGGAAGATCCATATCGGCGAGATGATCGTCAACAAGCGGATAGCCGATGTCGTAGTACGAATATTCCGGCAGCTCTACGATGCGAAGTACCCCATCCAGCGGATGCTGCTGCCCGACGTCTACAATGCCGACGACGAGAAACAGATGCGCCACAACAACTCGTCGTGCTTCTGCTATCGCGTCGTAGCCGGAAGCAGCAAGCTTTCGAAGCATGCCCGAGGGCTGGCCATCGACATCAACACCCTCTACAACCCCTACTACAAAGTCCGGAAAAACGGCACCCGATACATTCAGCCTGCTACGGCGGCAAAATACTGCAACCGCTCGGCCTCCTTCCCCTACAAGATCGACAAGAACGACCTCTGCTACCGTCTCTTCACTGAGGCCGGCTTCGAATGGGGAGGGTCGTGGAAATCCTGCAAAGACTTTCAGCACTTCGAATTCAAAGAATAAACCCTACGACACATGATTAGCAACACCGACCTAAACAAACTCAAGAACATCGTCGACTACTTCAAGGAAGTGCCCTACGATGTCACGCGCGCAGAGCTCTACAATGCCCGCGAGCTCTATCGCGGCTTCGAGACAGGCAAGCCAGAGACTTACCCCCAATGCTACGACCAGCGCGTCTACCGCCACTACTTGGCCACCGGCAAGCAAGGTGAGAGCATCGACGAATCGCTGGCGCGCACCATCCACGACCACGGCATCCACACCGCTATGGAAGCCTTCTTTCAGACCCATAGCAACCGCCTGACGGTAGGCATCATGGGCGGACATGCCCTGCTGCGCACCGACGGGATGTTCCGTAGCATCACACTGCTCAGCAAACGGCTCACCGAACAGGGTTTCTATATGCTCAGCGGCGGCGGACCGGGAGCGATGGAAGCCACGCATCTGGGGGCATGGATGGCAGGACGGACGATAGAGGAAACAGACGATGCCCTGCTGACGCTGTCGGCAGCACCCTCGTTCCGCGACGAGGGGTGGCTATCGACAGCCCTTCTCGTGATGGAGCGCTACCCGCAGAGCCAGTATGTCAGCCTCGGCATCCCTACATGGCTGTACGGCCATGAGCCTTCGACACCCTTTGCCACACACATTGCCAAGTTTTTCGAGAACAGCATCCGCGAGGACAGCATCCTCACGCTGGCTTTCGGCGGCATCGTCTATACGCCGGGAAGCGCTGGTACGATGCAGGAAGTGTTTCAGGATGCCGTTCAGAACCACTATCTGTCGTTCGGGTTCTCCAGTCCGATGATCTTCTTCGGGCGCGATTTCTGGACAAACGAGATGCCTGTCTACCCGCTGCTTGAGAATCTGTCGGTCCACGGCAAGTATCACAACCTGCTGCTCACGCTGACCGACGACACCGACGAGATTGTTGCCAAGCTGCAGGAGTTCAGGCAAACGGCTGCTGACACGTCGAAAGCTACATAGCGTGAAGCGAGCTGCAACAAAAAAGAATCGGAGAGTTTCGCTATGAAACTCTCCGATTTCGATGTGAGGTGCGTAGCAGAGTCGAACTGCTCTATATGGTTTTGCAGACCACCACATAACCGCTTTGTTAACGCACCATGATTGATTTTGCGGTGCAAAGGTACGAGAAATATTTCGAACCACCAAATTTTTACCCTTCTTTTTGTGTAAAATGGCTACTTTTTTTTATTTTTTGTGCCTCCACCCTATCCGTACAGCTCCCGTCATGCCCTTTACGGACGTTTTTCAGCTGGCAGCCTGCACATCCTTCGCATGGGTCGGCTTTACCATAAAACACTTTGCGCAAACGATAGGCAAGATAGCCGACGGCGCACAAGAGGACGATGGCGACAATGAAAAACTGCATGGTCATCAGCCGATGATTTTATAGCGGGCGAACTTCAGAAGCAGCTGTTTCGTACCAGCATTTTGGAATGCCACCGTGGCTTTTGTGTTCTCGCCAGAGCCTTCAACGCTCAACACATTGCCGATGCCGAAGCGCTCGTGTTCGATGACATTGCCCTCGCTCAACATGGGCTTTTCACCGAATGACGAAGCCGACGAAGGTTGCCTCACGGCATCGCTCAGACGGCGCAGATTGCCGCCCACCTGTGCGTAGCTCCGCTTGAAGCGCGACGAGAAGGGGTCCTGCGGCTGTTCTTCTCTGTGTCCGACGATACGGGGCTTGGGGTCGGCTCTGAACTGTGAGGCGACGGGACGCGAATTTTGCATCCTGCTGTTGCTGCGGAAGAAGTCGGTTGTCGGTTCTCCGTTCTCTTCTATCGTCAAGAGTGCCGGGTCGAGGTCGTTGATGAATCGGCTGGGCGTGTCAAACTCCATCTTGCCGTAGCGGTAGCGGTTGCGTGCACAGGTGAGGATGCAGTGTCGTTCGGCACGGGTGATGGCCACATAGAGCAGTCGGCGTTCCTCCTCGAGTTCGCGCTTCGAACTTGTCGCCATCGGACTGGGGAAGATATTCTCTTCCAGACCGACGACGAAGACAGTGGGAAACTCCAGTCCCTTCGCGCTGTGGACGGTCATCAGCGACACGCGGTGCTTCTCGCCCTCGTCGTCGCTGTCGAGGTCGGTCATCAGCGACACCTCCTGAAGGAAGGACGTGAGGGAAACGCCGTCGGCACGATCTTCTTCCCTACCCGACTCCACAAACTCCTGCAGACTGCTGAGAAACTCCTCCAGGTTCTCCTGGCGTGCGATGGCTTCGGGCGTCTTCTCTGCGTATAGGTCTTTGTAGATGCCGCTTTGCTGGATAATCTCGGCACCCATCTCGTAGGCATCCTGGGTGGCGGCTTTTTGTGCGAAACCACTGATGAGCTGGTGAAACGCACCCAGTTTGGCCAATGTCCCACTGTTCACCTTCATGCCATACTGCATGGGATTGCTCACCACCGCCCACAGGCTGACACCCTGCGTCATGGCCGTCTCCGAGATCCTGCCTACCGTCGTGTCGCCGATGCCGCGCGTAGGATAGTTGATGATGCGCTTCAGGGCTTCCTCGTCGTCGGGATTGACAACAAGTCGGAAATAGGCGATGATGTCCTTGATTTCTTTCCGTTGATAGAAGCTCAGTCCGCCGTAGATGCGGTAGGGGATGTTTTCCTTGCGGAACGCCTCCTCAAAGCTGCGGCTCTGCGCATTTGTACGGTAGAGGATGGCGAAGTCGCTATACTCGCAACCGTCTTCTTTGCGTATGCGCTTGATGTCCTTGCTGACAATCAGGGCCTCCTCCTTGTCGCTGTAGGCCTTCTTCAGGACGAGTTTCTCGCCCTCCTGATTGCGGCTGTAGATGTCTTTCGGAATCTGCCGCTCATTGTGCTTGATCAGGCTGTTGGCCGCATTCACGATGCGCTGTGTGCTGCGATAGTTGCGCTCCAACTTAAATTGTCGAGCATTATCGTATAACTTTGTGAACTCTAATATGTTATCGATGTTTGCACCACGGAATCCATAGATACTCTGAGCATCGTCGCCCACCACACAGACGGCCTGCCGCTCCTTCGTCAGCTGATAGACGATGCGTTGCTGCGCACCGTTCGTGTCCTGATACTCGTCGACGAGGACGTAGGCAAACTGGTTGACGTATTTCTGGCGTATCTCCTCATGCTCGTTGAAGAGTACGTAGGTGTAGACCAGGAGGTCGTCGAAGTCCATTGCGTTGGCTTGCCGGCAGCGGGCTGCGTATGCCGAATAGATTTGGGTGATGGCAGGCATGCGCTGTTCGTAGTCGCGCTGCAGGGCTGCCCGGTCGATGGCATAGTCGTCGGCCAGAATCAGGTGGTTCTTCGCCATGCTGATGCGGTTGTGTACCGTAGCGGGCTTGTATTGCTTGTCGTTGAGTCCCAAATCCTTGATAATCGCCTTGATGAGCGAGCGCGAATCGGCTTCGTCGTAGATGGTGAAGTTGCTGTTGAAGCCGATGTGCTGCGCCTCGCGGCGTAGGATTCTGGAAAAGATGCTGTGGAACGTACCCATATAGAGATGGCGTGCCTGCTCTTCGCCTACCAGTCGGCCGATGCGTTCGCGCATCTCGCGAGCCGCCTTGTTGGTGAAGGTCAGGGCCAGGATGTTCCAGGGTTTGAAGCCGTGCTGCTCCAGCAGATAGGCTATCTTGTAGGTCAGCACGCGCGTCTTGCCCGAGCCAGCTCCGGCTATCACTAACTGCGGTCCGTCGCAATATTCCACAGCCTTGCGCTGACTCTCGTTCAGTTCTTCTAATAATGAATGATTCTTTTCCATCAAGTAACTCTCTATTATTTCTTTTCGGGTAGTTGAAACATCTCCCCGAGCTCAAAATCAAAGTCGTCTGGTTTGAAATTTACACAGCCGCTCCACGGGTAGAAGGTCATCTCGCCTATGTAAACACGGTTGTTCACGTCATAGAAATCAACCCTTACAAACGGAAAGTCCTTCGACAGCCGCCTGGCTATTTCCAACATTTTGCCGAAGCCGTCGGGCCTTGGTATCGCATCACGACTGACCGGACAGTCGCTTTCCACATCCAAAGGATTCCATTCCACATCGTAGAAATTGCGCTTGTGGTCTGTTGACCGATTGGTGTCGACCCACACCACCCGTGGCTCTCCGTTGAAGCACATCACCTTGTAGTCGTTCAGCTCCTTCTGACTGCTGTCGTTCGAAACGAGCAGTTCCTCCACCATAATCTTCGGCTCTACATCGAAGAATGCCCATTCTCTTCCAAACACGATGGGCGACGGTACGCGCCATTCGTTGAATGTCTTATAGATGTTCGCCTTGTTCATCTTCGACTTGTCGCGAACAATGACGTTGTTGCCATAACCGTTGTTACACTTGATGATGAACTGCTCGGGCAGCGCATCGAAGTCGATGTCGTCTATGCTGTCGCCCACTTGTAATGTCTTTGGCACATATTCGCCAAGACCTTTCTCTTCGAGATACGATTTCTCCAGATGTTTGTCTACACATCGGGGCATCCGCTCGTCGCGATAGTTCAGCTTATACCAGGCAATCTTCTCCGAAAATCGCTTGGGTTGTTTCAAATCAGGCCAACGCCCCACCTTCACTCGGTACTGGAGCATCACGACCATCCTGTCGGGCAGGAACCTGACCGTATTTTCCAGGATGCGTCTGACAGCTTTGTTACTTATTGAACTCATGGATATTAGTTGGGCTAATCGTGTTTTGCAAACTATCGTTTATTTCTTGTAGATTCCTCCGTCGACGGTCTTCGGGTCGACGTCTTGCCCTTCACGTGGCATGATGGGCACAAACTTCATCTGCTTCATGATGGCGTACTTGCGCTTCACCATGTAGTTGGAGGGATTCTTCGACGAAAACTTCCTCGGGTTGGGCAGCGTGGCGGCTATCAGGGCGCAGTTGGCTCGCGTCAAGTCGGCCGCATGACAGTCGAAATGCTCCCGTGCCACAGCCTCAACGCCATAGATGCCGTCGCCCATCTCGATGCTGTTCAGATAGACCTCCATGATGCGCTGCTTGCTCCATACGAACTCTATCAGCACGGTGAAATAAGCCTCCAGCCCCTTTCTCACCCACGAGCGGCCGGGCCACAGGAAGACGTTCTTGGCCGTCTGCTGTGTGATGGTACTGCCGCCCAGCTTGCGTTTTCCCTCTAAGTTCTTCATGGCTGCCTGCTCGATGGCCTTATAGTCGAAGCCGTGATGCTTCAGGAAGCGCTGGTCCTCACTGGCCATAACGGCCACGGGCATGCTCTGCGACATCTTGTCGAGCGACACCCAGTGGTGCTTCAGTTTCAGCGGTTTTCCCTCCTGCCGTTGCTCAACGCAGCGGATGAGCATCAGCGGTGTGACAAAGACCGGTACGAAACGTAGCAGCACAACAGAAAGAATGGTGGAGGCAAAGAAGGCCACCACCATCCATTTCAGCGTTTTTTTGATGAATTTCAATTTTTCAATCTTTCAATTTTCACCTTTTCAGTTTCTTACCTTTTTCACCTTTTTCAGGTTACTGCAGCGTTCCGGCATTGGCAGCGTCGATCATAGCCTGGCTGGCATAGAGATAGATCTCGACGCGACGGTTCTGAGCCTTACCGGCAGCGGTAGAGTTGTCGGCAACGGGGTTAGCCTCGCCAAGTCCTTCCACCGAACGAATCTGGCTGGCAGCAACAGCCTGACCGAGCAGGTAGTTCTGCACGCTCTGGGCACGCTGCAGCGACAGCTGCTGGTTCTTCTGATAGCTCTGCTCGGCGGTAGAGTTCTTCCATCCGGCATTGTCGGTATAGCCCTGGATAGCGACGTCGGCGTCGTTGTAGGTCTTCAGCACGTTGGCAAACTCCGTGAGCGATGTCTTGGCGGCATTGGCCAGCGTAGCGCTACCTGTGGTGAAGAGGATACCGCTGTCGAAGGTCACCTTCACAGCCTGCAGACCGTTAGCGTCGGTGATGCTTTCCACCTGAGCGTTCTTCACAGCCTCGGCAGCAGCCTTGGCCTTGTCCATCTTCTTGCCGATGAGCACACCAGCCGTAGCACCTACAGCCGTACCGATAGCGGCACCGATGGCTGTGCTCTTCGTGTTATGACCAATCACCTGACCCAGGATGCCACCTAAAGCAGCACCGCCGGCACCACCGATGATACCACCCTTAGCGGTGTTGTTCATACCACAACCAGACAACAGAACGAGGGAGCAGAGTCCCAGAACGGATAACTTAAACTTTTTCATTTCTTTGTTTTTTTAATTGGTTTACTATACTTTATTCTTTATTCGTGCATGCGTATGAGCAAGTAATTCTTACATGAAGAATGCTGTTGGTGTACACATTACGACGCAAAGGTAAACATTTATTTTTAAACCGACAAGCAATTAAGCTTTTTTATGACAAACTAAAGAAAACTTAATTTTTAAGGCCATTGCATGTTTGAACCGTCTTTTTTGTGTAAATTTGCAACTCAAATCATACCATCATGACATCAACGAACATCAAAGCTTGTGCTAAAATCAACCTTGGCCTGAACATCGTCAGCCGTCGTCCCGACGGTTATCACAACCTCGAGACGGTGTTCTACCCCGTGCCTATCTACGACGACATCACGATAGAACCGCTATCCGAAAGTCAGCCGACGACATTGACGATTGTCTCTCCTTCTGTCGATGAAGGGAGCTCCACCCCACCTCTGCCTGTCGACGACAATCTCGTGATGAAGGCTTATCGGCTCGTTGCCGAACACTATACCTTGCCGCCGGTCAGCATAACGCTCGTCAAGCGCATCCCCATGCAGGCCGGTATGGGAGGCGGGTCGGCCGACTGTTCGTTCACCATCCGCCTGCTCAACGAGATGTTTAACCTCGACATGGAAACGGCTGAAATGGAGGCATTTGCATTAAAGTTGGGAGCCGACTGTCCTTTCTTCGTACGGGCCACGCCAGCCTATGCTGAGGGTATCGGCGAACAGCTCTATCCCGTTCAGCTCGACCTGAGCCGATATGCGCTGGCCATCGTCAAACCACCCGTTGCCGTATCTACGCGGGAGGCCTTCGCCAACATCAAGCCCAAACAGCCTATCGTGAACTGTCGTGAGATCGTCAGGCGGCCTATTGACGAATGGCGCGACCAGCTATGCAATGATTTCGAAGACAGCATCTTTCCCCAATATCCTGTCATACGGGAAGGCAAGGAACAGCTTTACCGTCTCGGTGCCCGTTATGCTGCGATGTCGGGAAGCGGTAGCGCTCTCTTCGCCTTCTTCGACCAGGATCGTCTGCCCGACTTGCATCATGCCTTCCCCCAGAACTGGTTCAAACAGCTAATCATCAACACCTAACATCCATCACCTAACACCCATCACCCATTATAGACAATCCATCAACACCCATCACCTAACACCCATCACCCATTAGACAATCCATCAACACCCATCACCTAACACCCATCACCCATGACCATTCAATCGACAAGAAACGAAAAGCTCGCCACACAGATGATCAAGCATCTGCAACGGCGAAACATCGAGGCTTGCTACTGCGCCACTGCCGCCGAAGCCTGTGAGAAAGTGTCGCAGATCATCCCCGACGGCAGTACCGTGACTTGGGGTGGCACGATGACCATCCACGAGCTGAACATCCCAGAACGTCTGCGCCAGCGACAATCGCTGAATATCCTCGACCGTGCCGAGGCCACATCGCCCGAAGAGGTGCAGCAGATCTATCTGCAGGCCTTCACGGCCGACTACTACCTGACCAGCGCCAATGCCATATCAGAAGATGGTGTCATCGTCAACATCGACGGCAACGGCAATCGCGTGGCGGCTATCACGTGGGGACCGAAGCATGTAGTCTTTGTCATCGGCATGAACAAGGTAGCCCAGACCGTAGAGGCGGCACTCGCCCGTGCGCGTTCTACGGCAGCACCCATCAATGCACAGCGCTTCGAGATAAAAACACCCTGTCAGATAGACGGCCGTTGCCACAACTGCAACTCGCCCGACAGCATCTGTAGCTACGTCCACTTCCTGCGAAACAGCCGACAGCAAGGGCGCCACATCGTTGTCCTCGTAGGTGAGGATCTCGGATATTGAGAATGCAAAAAAAAGTGAATATTCTGCGATTTTCCGCTTTCTGATGTCAGAGAATTGAACGATTTTACTTACCTTTGTCCGCGAATGAAGAAGCTCATCACCATACTGGGACCTACTGCCTGCGGAAAGACCTCCGTGGCAACAGCGTTGGCCGCCCGAACAGACGGAGAAATCCTCTCTGCCGATTCGCGGCAGGTTTATCGCCGGATGGACATCGGGACCGGTAAGGACCTTGACGACTACATCGTTGACGGACAGACGATACCCTACCACCTTATCGACATCTGCGAACCGGGCACGAAGTATAACCTATTCCAGTATCAGCAAGACTTCCTCAAAGCCTATAACGACATCGTAGGCAGGCAGAAGCAACCCATCCTCTGCGGCGGCACGGGGCTCTACCTCGAAGCTGTCCTTGGGGGCTATGCCCTCTCGCCTGTGCCTCAAAACCCTGAACTGCGGCAGCAGCTGGAAGGCAAATCGCTCGAAGAGCTCACCCAGATGCTCGTCGAGCTGAAAGCCAAGACGGGCTCCACGATGCACAACCAGACGGATGTCGACACCGCACAACGAGCCATCAGGGCCATCGAGATAGAAACATTCAACCTGCTCTCTCCCACTCCACAACGCCCGTTCCCCAACATCCCATCGGTCATCATCGGCCTCCACATCGAACGAGAGTTGCGACGGCAACGCATCACTCAGAGGCTCAAAGCCCGACTCGATGGGGGTATGGCCGACGAGGTGCGCCAGCTGCTCGACAGCGGAATAGCTGCCGACGACCTCATCTACTATGGCCTTGAATACAAATATGTCACAGAATATGTGATAGGGCGCATCTCCTACGACGAGATGTTCGCGCGCCTCGAGATTGCCATCCACCAGTTTGCCAAGCGACAGATGACGTGGTTTCGCGGAATGGAGCGCCGAGGATTCAAAATCCATTGGATAGAAGCTGCCCGGCAGCCCGACCGCCAGACGACGGCTGTAGTCGACGAAATATTGAATATGCAGATAATTTCTTCATGATGAATTAACAATTATCAATTGTAAATGATGAATAATCAATCAGATAAGTGGGGCATTCTCTATTGCCCGAAGCACGACATCTTCCGCCCCAACAAACGGTGGGAGAAGATAGAGAAGATTCTCATTGCCCGGCAGATAGCCTACGACAAGGTGCAGAGTGAGAGTTCGGCAAGTGTCGAACGAATCATCAACATGTTTATCGACAACGGCTATAAAACCATCATCATCGTTGGAGGCGACTCAGCACTGAACGATGCTGTCAACTGCCTGATGATGCGACCAAGAGAATTGCGAGAGAGCATCGCCTTGGGCGTTATTCCCAACGGCGTGATGAACGACTTCGCACGCTATTGGGACTTCCGCGTGGGCAACGAAGAACAAACCATCGACTGGCTCCGCCAACGACGCATCAGAAAGATTGACCTTGGCTGCATTCGCTACACCAACAAGAAGAACGAACGATGCCACCGCTACTTCCTCAACTGCGTCAACATCGGACTCATAGCAGCCATCATGAACCTGCGTCGACAGACACGCCGACTCTTCGGGTCGCGCACGTTGTCGTTCATCACCTCATTCCTGCTCATGATCTTCCAGCGCATGGAGTACAAGATGGACATCCGCATCAACACCGAGCGTATCAAGCGTCGCGTCATGACGGTATGCATCGGAAGCGCACGAGGCTACGGGCAGACGCCCAACGCCGTTCCCTATAATGGCATGCTCGATGTCTCCGTGGTCTACCACCCTGAGGTGACGCAACTCATCGAGGGATTCTACCTGCTCTTCACGGGCAAGTTCCTCAACCATCGTTCCGTACACCCCTACCGGACACAGGAAGTATTCGTCGACGAGGCCGTCCACGCTATGGTGGGTGTAGACGGTCGACTGCTCAACACACCCGTCGGGCCGTTCAAAATCAATATCGAGCAAGAGGTTGTCAACTTCCTCATTCCGGCATAACACGACAGCCATCCAAACCTCGTCCAAACATCATTCAACAAGAGAAGAGCAGGCGATGTTTTCAGCCATCGTAACAAATCGCCACTCTTCTTCTATTTTTTAGCTCAATTGTTTGCTTGAATCGAAAAAAAGCATTACTTTTGCAGCGTGGTAATGTCAGGAACCTACTATCAACAGTAGCCAACCATAAGTTATATAAGCCAAAACTGATAATAATAGAATATATGAAGAAGAACTTTTTGTTTGTTGCTTTGGCGGCATCGGTGATGCTGCTCAACAGCTGTGGGTCGTCGAAGGATGTACCTTATTTCCAAAACATTGACCAAGTGAAGTACAACACAACAAGCGAGTTGTACGACGCAAAGATTATGCCCAAGGACATCCTTACCATTACCGTCAGCACTACCGACCCAAAGGCAGCGACACCCTTCAACCTGACCATCTCTGAACCGCTCTCTATCACCGGTCGCGTCAGCACCAGCGGTGGAACGTTGCAGACTTATCTCGTCGACAACAACGGTGACATCGTTTATCCCGTCATCGGCACACTCCATGTAAAAGGAATGACCGTGCGCGAATGCGAAGCCCTCATCAAGTCGAAAATAACACCTTACCTCTCGGCGACAGAAAATCCTGTGGTCACCGTGAAAATGGCTAACTTCAAAGTCTCCGTCTTAGGCGAAGTGGCACGCCCCAACACATTCACCGTCTCTACAGGTAAGATCACAGTACTCGAGGCGCTCGCACAAGCTGGCGACATGACCATCTACGGTAAGCGCGACAACGTCACGGTCATCCGTGAGGATTCTGAGGGAAAGAAGACATTCCACCAGATGGACCTTCGCGATGCCAACATCATCAACGATCCCTATTTCTACCTCCAGCAGAACGATGTCGTCTACGTAGAGCCCAACACCGTGAAGACCCGCAATGCTGCCATCGGCACCAGTACAACACTCACATTCTCTGCCGTCAGCATACTCATCTCCATCAGCTCGCTCGTGGTCAACATTCTCAGGAAATAAGACTCATTGCGGGGCAAAAAAGCACCCAAAAAGGCAAGAAACAAGAAAAATTGCATTTTTTTTGAAAATAATTGCCGAAAAATTTGGTGGAATGCAAAAATGTCCGTACCTTTGCACCCGCAATCCAAAAGGGAGGTCCCCTAGCTCAACTGAATAGAGCATCTGACTACGGATCAGAAGGTTGTGGGTTTGAATCCCGCGGGGATCACGAGGAAAGACGGTCTTTAGGCCGTCTTTCTTGTTTTTTACAGCCAAGACTACCATGAAAATCGCCGATTCCAAGTTAGTTTTGAGTAACATCGGAAGGAGGATGTGTTAACTGTAAAAGTGGAAATAGCATATTTCCTGTTTGATTTCAGCAAAAAATGAGTACCTTTGCAGACAAAT
>CAMORS010000022.1 GCA_946624005.1 uncultured Prevotella sp.
AGGTCGTCGCAAAAGAATTGTTGGAGAAGATAAAGGCCCAACTGGCCACGATGGACCATCCGTTCGACAAGCAGGAAACGCGGGCATCTATCATCATCACCATCCGCGACATCCTATGGAAGGAACTCCCAGAGAGCTATTCCGACGAAAGCATCAACTACTACCGCGATGCTGTGTATAACTACGTCAGCCAACACTATGGTAGTGTGGCATAAGAGATGAGGAACTTTCTGGCATCTCAGGTCCAGAACTCTTTTTCGCCGGTGTATTCCATCTGGCCCTGACACCGGGGGCAGGTATGCTTGTCCCAGAGGTGAATCCTGTCGCTGCCACATTGAAGACACAGACGGCCCACCTCGCTCCTGTAAGAGGGTGCCACATCGGCGATGATGCCGCCCACGACGATGTTCTGAACCGTATGGCAGTCGGGACACGACATCGCCACGATCTGCTGACTTCATCATATTCTGTGCCATCAAATATATCAGTGTAGAAGATACTCGGCGGCAGGATAGGAATGATGTTCTATGATGAGAACACACTCTACTTCGAGACTGCAAAGACCGACAATCTGCGTGAACCGGGCTTCTCGAAAGACGGCTACAACTTTGAGCAAAAACGCGATAGTGGTGAACGGCTATCGCCGGAATACACACGCAAATTTCAAAATTTAAATCAGATGCAAGCCTTGCATACAAGAAGATTCAGCACTCTCCTCGTACTTTACTTCTCCCTTGGTGTATACAATTGTGGTACATGTTTCAGGAAATCCTGATAGTATGAGAGAATCATATCGTGCAACGGATGATCGTGACGCATAAGAATGCCTGCATAGTAGTTAACCTTCTTGAAAGTGACAGAATCGCTGTAGAGGGTCATTTCATGGCTACGGGCATAATCGTAGAACCAAAGATGGTAGAGACGGTCACGTGCAGCCTGACGATGGTCAGTGGAGTCACATATATAGAGCATGACTGTAGGCTCCTGACTGAAGAACTCTTCCAAAATAACAGTCACCACATCAAGAATCTTGGAATCATATGAACCATGTTCGTGCTCACTATTGTCTATGAAGAAATGATAGGCACCATCATCCATGAAGATGGTGTCTTTATAAAAGCCTACTGTATAATGAATATTTTGATCGGTTACGAAACGAAAAGTATACTCACCCAACTGACTTAACTTGTAGGGTGAGCGCTGGTTTAGTATGTCTGCAGAAAGTGTCATTGTGCAATCTGCGCCTCCTGCTCACGTACTTGTTCGCGCCATTTTTCACGAGCATCTATCATCTGCTGGAAAGCTTCAGCATACTGCTCGGGGCTGTCGTAGCGTTTGAATTTGTTCTGCTCCATCATTCGTGTAATTGATATTCTCGGCTGCAAAGATACAAAAAGTTTTGGAAAGTTATACGCATTTACAACTTTTTTTATACCTTTGCATTCAGATTGAATAATAGTTCGTCTTCATGGTGACTATTATGGGTTCAAGCGTGAATCTTCTTTCCCGCTCGGTCGGATTTGCAAATCCGACCGAGCAGGGTTATACCTATATCTCAGGTCCAGAACTCCTTTTCGCCGGTGTATTGCATCTGGCCTTGACACTTTGGGCAGGTCTTCATGTCCCAGACACGAATCCGGTCGCTGCCACATTGAAGACACAGACGGCCCACCTCGCTCCTGTAAGAGGGTGCCACATCGGCGATGATGCCGCCCACGACGATGTTCTGAACCGTATGGCAGTCGGGACACGACATCGCCACGATCTGCTGTCGGAACAAGCCACGCCCCTCATATAC
Source organism: uncultured Prevotella sp. (assembly GCA_946624005.1). Taxonomy (GTDB): domain Bacteria; phylum Bacteroidota; class Bacteroidia; order Bacteroidales; family Bacteroidaceae; genus Prevotella. Next base: position 1,799 of record CAMORS010000022.1, read on the forward strand.
ATCGGCCTCGTAACGGCAGTCTGCGCAACGGTATTTCTTCTTCCAAGCCATGAAAGGACGCGTTAACAATCGATACGCTGATAAGCCAACCGCTCGTCGCCATTGGCAAGATGGATGATGCCGCAATAGGTGAAGCCGTGGTGCAGGATGACGTGCTGCATGATGTGGTTGTCACGATGTGTGTCGATGCGGATATTCCGGTCGTGACGGAAGCAGAAGTCGATGACGGTGCGGAAGATGCCATGCGCCTCGGGGACGCTTGCAATACGGTGGACGACATGATAGGGCTGCTCATCGTCGAGCCACTGTCCACCCTCTATCTCGGCGTAGGTGGGTTCAGGCGAAGGCAGGAAGGCGAAGTAAGCCACAATCGTGCCATCGTCGACAACCACAAAGGCGCCACCCTTTTCAATGTCACTTCTGACGACCTCTAACGAGGGGTAGCCATCTGCCCACTGGTTGGCATTGCCAGCAGCGCGCATGATGGCCTTGGCGGCAGAAAATATCTCTAAGATGCTGTCGCCGTCGGCTGGCAATACTGCCTTGCGGACAATGCGACCTGAGGGTTGTTGGGTTGTTTGGGAAGTCATACAGAAAAAGAGATTAAAATGTTGAAAACGAATTGTTCACCTCGACGAGACTGCGTCCCTCGCCTTTCTTGACCACCTGTATCTTCACGGGGATGCGCTCGTCGAGTTCTTCGCGGTGAGAGATGATGCCCACCCGTCGGTTGGTCTGTCCAGCTATCTCCTGAAGTTTCTCGAGTGTCGACATCACGGAGTCGAGACTCTTCTCGTCGAGTGTGCCGAAGCCCTCGTCGATGAAGAGGATGTTGACGTTCATGTCGGGCCTGTTGAGCGACGAGAGGGCCAGCGAGAGGGCCAGCGAGATCATGAAGCGTTCGCCTCCGGAGAGGACGGTGACGCTGCGCACCTGATTCTTGTTGTAGGCATCGAGTACGAGGATGCTCAGCTGCTCGTTGTCCTCGCTGCATGTAAGGCTGTAGCGGTCTGTTATCTGCCGCAGATAGATGTTGGCATTGTTCAGCAGCGGACGGAGGATATAGGTCTGCACAAGGGTGCGGAACCTCGTTCCGCCGAAGATGCGGTTGAGCTTGTCCCATCGGACAAAGCGTTGCTTGGCTTCCGCGAGCTGCCCTTCTATCTCGCGCAGTCGCAGGATGTTAGCCTGATGCGTCGTCAGTCGGTTCTCCGTCTGTGCCATCCTCGCGAGCAGCTCGTCGCGCTGGGTGCTGATGCCAGTCTTCTCACCGAGCAACTGTTGCGGGTCGGGCAGTTGCGAGAGGTCGTCAAGGGCGAGTGCTTTCAAGGCGCTGTCTATCTGTCGTTGCGCGTCGCTGATGGCATCGTTGCGCGACTTCAGCTGAGAGTCGGTCGTCGTGACAAACTGCCGGGCTATGCTCACCTCTTCTTCCTGTGCCGACAGCGTGATGAGCGTCTGTTCAGTCTTTCCCGTCGAGCGGTAGTATTGCTGCAGCTGCTCAGTGGCTGTGCTGACGGCAGCCCTGCTGTCAAGAATCTTCCCTGTAAGTGTTTTCACTTGTCCCAAGAGCGATGTCCATTCGATCGTGATTTTTTCCGGTGAGCGGGAAGCGGGAACCGTGGAGCGAGAAATGTTCTCGGGCGAGTTCATCATGATTTCCGGGAGCGAGGACTGATAGCTCTGGCGGATGGTTTCCTGCATTTGCGAGAGAGAGTCTGTCAGGGTCTTCATGCTGTTGTACGAAGACTGTTGGCTGTTGAGCAGTTGCTGGTGTTGCTGATATTCCTGTGCATCGGCCTTCAGCTGTTGCCGCGTCGTTTCCGTGTGTTTCAGCCAGTCGGCATCGTAGGCAGCCAGCAGGGAGTCGATCTCAGTCTTCAGCTTCATGCCGTCGCTGAGCAGTTGCTGATGCTCCCGGGTCAACCGCGCGATGTTTTCGGCATTCGTCTTCACAGCGTTCTCTGCCTTCGCCTTCGTCTTCTCGGCCTCCACCTTCGCATCGTTGAGCGGCTTCTTCTCCGTCTCCAGCTTGTTGATGTCGCTCTGCAGCCTTTCAGCCTCCTGGAGGGAGGATTTCAGCTTTGTGATGTCAGCCTCGGCAGCTGTCAGGGCTTTCTCTATCTGCGGGATGAGCGGTTCCTGTGTTTGCATCCCGACGAGCGAGGCCTGGGCTTCCAGCTGTTGCCCATCAGCGGTGTTTTTCTTTTCGGCCTTGGCGAGTTGTTGCTGTTTGTTCCTCAGTGCTCCGTCGAACATGGCGTAAGCTTCTTTCGAGTCGTCGCGCTGTTTCGTCGCTATCTTGAGTGCTTCATGCGCCTGTCGTTGTTCTTCCTCAAGCGGAGTGATGACGCCAGCGAAATCGTCGTCGAGATGGTCGTGGTCGATGCTTCTGCCGCAGAGCGGACAGGTCTCGGTATGCTCGTCCCTCAGTCGATGGCGCAGGTTGACGATAGTGTCGTTGACGCTCATCCTCATCGTGTTGAGTCGTTTGTCGGCTTTCTCGGCCTCCGCCTTTCGTGCTTGGTAATCGGCATCCGCTTTCTCGTAGGTCGCTTTGAGCTGTTGCCGTCGGGCTTCTTCGCGTTGCATCTCGTCGCGCAGAGCATCGGCATCCTTCCGGTTCGACAGCAGCGTGTCGTAGGTCTTCCGCAGTTCTTCTACCTTGTGTTTGTAGGCCTCCTTCGCGCTGAGTGCTTCGCTGATGGTTTGCGGGCGGAGCGCTTCGCGTTGCTGTCGCAGGCGGTCGATGACCGTTTCCTTCGCCCTGACGGCCATGTCGGCCTTGTCGGCTTTCGCCTTAGCAGCCTCCTCAGCCTTGCAGAGCGTTGCCGTGGTGTTCCGTTCCTGCCCGAGGAGCTGCTCTTTCTGCTGCGCATTCCGGAGGTTGACCAGATATTGGTCTATCTTCACATCTGCTTCTCCCGCTTTAGCGAAGAGGCCCTCATGCGGCTTGCGCTTTTCGAGCCATTGACGATTCAGGAGCATTGCGTCGTACAGCGACGTTGCCGCTGTTTGTCGCTGGGCCATATCGGCAGAGAGCATCCCGAAGTCGTCGTACAACGAACGGAGCTCTCGCTCTGCCTGTTGCCCCTCGCCCTTTGCCTTCTGCAGCAGGGCGAGCAGCTGGCGCTGCTGCGTAGAGGCATCCCAGTCGGTGCAGAGTGCCTTGCTCTGCCGATACTTCTCGTCGGCCACTACTTTGAGCAACTGTTCCTGCTGCCGTCGTGCCTCCTGCTGCACCTGTATGTTCTGCATCGCGAGGCCCACCTGCTTCAGTCTGTCGTCGAGTGCCTGTATCTGTCTGTCGAGTGCAGCCTTCTGCTGTTTGCCTTCCGACAGTTCCTTCGTCAGCTGTTCCACCTCTTCGTCGCTCAGCGTATGAGGCTTCTCGGTGTCGTAGATGGTCTGGATATTGTCCTGCTGCTTCTTTGCCTTGCTCCACAGACTACTGATAGCCTCACCATAGGCAGAGAAGAGTTGGGTGTTGGTGAGCTGTTCGAGAATCGCCTCGCGTTCCTTCTTGTCGCCCGTCAGGAAGTTGGCAAACTGCCCCTGGGCGAGCATCGCCATGCGTCCGAACTGCTGGAAGTCGAGTCCTACGGCTTGCAGGATGGTCTGCTCCACGCTGTCCTTCGTCCAGTCGGCATTGTCGGTCCTTATCTCCCATATCGGCCGACGGTGCTTCATCGGTCGGATGCCCGTTGTCTTGTCTTTCGTTCCTAATTTCATGCCCAGCTTGAGGCGAGCATGATACGTCCTGCCGTCGTTGCCCTCGAAGACCACCTCGCTGTAGCTCTCGTCCTTGTCGGAGATGCCCAGCCGCGTGTACTGCTCGATGCTGGCCACGCGGAGCTGTTCGCCCTCTGCATCGGTATAGTCGTTTTTAGAGGCATTGGCCACGTCGGCGATGCGGGGTGTCTTTTTGTAGAGCGCCATTGCTATGCTGTCGAGGATGACCGACTTCCCCGCCCCGGTGTCGCCCGAGATGAGGAAGATGGAGGCCGCATCGCCCGTGAGCCCATCGGTCAGGTCGTTGTCGAAGTCGATGTCGGCCCGTTCTATCGATGCTATATTCCGGATATGTAGTTCTTTCAGTTTCATGGTTCAGCGTCATTGCGTGTTTGTTGGTTGTCTATCGAGGCAGCGCGGTTGGATGCAGGGCGTTTCGCCTCTTTCTCTTCGCGCAGCAGGAGCATCTCCGCCTTCACCTCTTCGAAGGCTTGTCGCACATCATCCAGGTCGAGTCCGGGATACTGGTCCTGCGTGCGTTCTACGAACATCATGGGGTCGGTCATCTGTTGCAGTTCGGCCACTTCGAACACCAGCTCTTCTTTCCGTGCCTCGCTCGTCTCGGTGGCACCCGTCCAGAGCATCTTCGGGTTGTAGCGCCATTCGTCGTCGTAGGGCAGCAGGGCGTCGTAGACCATCTGGTCGAAGTTGGAGGGCAGGTCGGCCCGAACGTCAAAACAGAAGCGGATATAGCCCCTTTCGCCCTTGCTGACGAAGTCGCGCAGGGCCTCAATGGCCTCGTCGGCCAAGGTAAAGGAAGAGCCGTCAGTAGGCAGCACATAGAAGTGGCGCAGCTCGTCGATGCGTCTCTGCCGGATGGTCACCTGTCCGCCGTGGCGGTCTATCTCCACGACGCTGACCGTATGCGGATAGGCCTCGTCGCAACTGACGTGTAGCGCACTGCCCGAATACCTGACAACGGGTGTCTGATGGCAGCTCGCCGACCGGTAGTCGGCATCCTCGGGATGACCCAAGGTCTGCGGTTTGTGGATATGTCCAAGGGCGAGATAGTCGTAGCCATGGCCCATCGCAGCCGGGTCGAGCGTCTTCAGTGTGCCGATGTCGAAATGATGTCCTGCCGGGTCGAGGCCTGTCACGGCCTGATGAGCCATCATCACGACGGGCAGCTGGTGGGTGTTCTCTTGCGCAACATAGTCAAGAACAGATTGCACGATATCGCGGCGGTCGCCCGCCATATAGGGCAGAGCCACGACATATCCGCTGTCAAGACGAACCACGAACGACTCCTGCCAGCCGTCCGCTCTGTCAAGACTGTCAACGGCAGGTGGCGATCCCACCAGATGGGCATTGGCCAACTGCCACACGGCACTGTCGGCCTGGATTCGCGAGGCTGAGTCGTGATTGCCAGCGGTGATGACGATGTGCATCTGCGGACACTGGCGATGCAGATGGACGAAATAGTCGGTGAAGCGCTTCTTCACCGTCGCCGACGGTTGCTGGATGTCGAAGACATCGCCGCTGACGAGCAGTGCATCGGGGCTTTCCTCCTTGCACCATTGCTCCAGCTGACGGAAGAAGTGGCGGTGTTCGTCGCTTCGGTCGTAGTTCTGATAGATGATCTGCCCTAAGTGCAGATCGGAGGTATGTAGTATCTTCATGGGTCGTTAGCTTTTCGTCGAGTAGAAGAGTCCGCACACAAGGGTGAGATATTCGGGCAGGCGACCGTCGTGGCTCCACTTGATGTCAAGTCCCAGCAGACGGCGTGCCGTCTTGCCGATGTCGAAACCGATGGCTTCCAGCGATGGCCGCACCTTCTCTGGGTGGCGACACGGCAGTCCCTCGATGCGGGCACAGGGTGCTCCTCCGCAATAGGGACACGCGCCGACGAAGCCGAAAGCTCTTCCGGCCAGCTCTTGCTCCAGGTCGAGCAGCTCGTCGTTGAGCGTCCTGACGACGGGTTCCATCAGTTCGTTGGCAGCCAGAAGGGGCAGCAGAGGGTCGTCGGGAACAATCTTCACACCAATGATGCGCACCCTCGAAAAACCGCTGATCATCTTCAGAGGGTCGTCGGCGAAGGGTGGACAGCCGTGGCGCCGGCCGTAGTTGCCACACTGTCGGCAGTAGCCGACGAAGCGTTCGGCATCGCGGAACCCCTCGATATAGGCCTCGGCACTCATCTCGGCGGTGTATCTTTCTGTCGTATAGCCCATCTCTCTCTTCTTACTTGTGGGGGCAAAGTTACACATTTTTTTCGATTACGCACCTATTCTTCAAAGAAAACAGCCTATTTATATCCTTTTTTCTTGGTCGTTTGAAGGCTATTTCGTATATTTGCACTGGAATAACAAACTGGCATGAGTATGAAGAAGATATGCATGACAATGGTGCTGCTGGTTGTCGCCTTGCTGACGATGGCACAGCGAACGGTGGTGAGCGGAACGGTGAGCGACCACCAGACAGGACGTCCCATCGCACAGGCCAGCGTGTCGGCGACCGGCACGAGCATCGCCGTAGTGACCAACGACGACGGCTACTTCACGCTGAAGACGGAGCAGACGCCCGAAGCCATCTTCGTGTCGCACCTCGGCTATCAGGCTCGGCGCATCAAGCTGAGCAAGCCCAGCGCTGCCGATGGCGAGCCCATCATGCTCGACATCCAGCTGAAAGCGACATCCATCAACCTCGGCGAAGTGGTGGTGTGGCCAGAGAATCCGCGGCAGCTCGTCGACATCGCCATCAGCAAGATACCGGCCAACTACAGTCGACGGCCTGAGCTTTTCAAAGGCTTCTATCGCGAGACGGCCATGAAGCGCCAGCACTATATCTACGTGGCAGAGGGTGTCGTCGACATGTACAAGTCGGCCTACGGGCGCGACGGCTGGCGCGACGGTGTAGCCATTGTGAAGGGGCGACGCCTGCTCAGTCCGAAACAGGGCGACACGCTGAGCATGAAGGTGATGGGCGGACCGGTGCTTCCCGTACAGCTCGACGTGGTGAAGAACACCGCCCTGCTGCTCAATGCCGCAGAGCTCGACAACTACTTTTTCTCGATGGGACCGCCTACGCAGATCGACGGACGCCAGCAGTATGTCGTCGGCATCACGCCAAGGGTGGTCTTGCCCTACCCGCTCTACTACGGACGGCTCTACATCGACCGCGAGACGTTAGCCTTCACACGCGTAGAACTGGAACTCGACATGAGCGACCGTGCCAAGGCGACGCAGTTCATGCTGGTGAAGAAGCCCGCCGGTGTGCGCTTCAAGCCCAAGGAGCTGTCGGTGCTCATAGACTATAAACAGGAGGGCGGCGTGACGCGCATCAGCTACGTGCGCAACACGTTCCGCTTCAACTGCGACTGGAAGCGGAGGCTCTTCTCCACATCGTTCACGGCTTTCTGCGAGATGGTGATCACCGACCGCTATGCCGACGACGAAGTGCACCCCATCAAGGGGCGCGACACCTTCGACTCGCGCGACATGTTCTACGACCGTGTCGACTACTTCCGCGACCCACAGTTCTGGGAAGACTACAACATCATCGAACCTTCCACAACGCTCGACAAGGCCATCGGACGCATCATGAAACGATACGAATAGCTGGTCACCGGATGACCAGCTATTGGACATTTTTTTGGTCAACTCGCGTTATTCAGTAGAACGGTATTTCACTGCGACAATGTTAATTCTTCGTAAAAACGGGAGACTGTGACGACGCTGACACAACATTTAGGCGGATTTCGCGTTATATTAAGAAATAGTGGCTGCACCACAACAACGCTCAAGCAAATGCGAAAGATATACCTTATTATATATATAGTAGGACTGGCCTTGCTCACAGGATGCGGTGCCGACCGCAACCTGAAGAAGGCTGAGAAGTATCTCGCCTTAGGCGAATACTATGATGCCGCCTCGGAGTTTAAGACGGCCTACAGCAAGACACCCGCCAAAGATCGCGACAAACGAGGACAAATCTCGAAGAAGTTAGCCTACAGCTACGAGCGCATCAACTCGACGCAGAAGGCGATAGCGGCCTACCGCAACGTTGTGCGCTACCATCAAGATGTAGCCGACACGCACCTGGCCTTAGCGCGCCAGCTGATGAAGAACGGCAACTACAAGGAGGCGGTGCAGGAGTTTCAGGTGGCTCTGGACAGTATGCCGGACAACACGCTGGCCCGTACGGGACTGAAGGCTGCGCAGGAGGCTCCGGAGATCAAGCAGATGGGCTCGCGCTATACGGTGAAGCGCATGGACATCTTCAACTCAAGAAGGGCCGACTACTGCCCCATGCTCTTCGGCGACCAATACGACCAGCTCTACTTCTCGTCAACCCGCAACGACGCTCAGGGCGACGAGCTCAGCGGCATCACGGGAGCCAAGCCGGGCGACATCTTCTTCTCGCAGAAGGACGACAAAGGCAAGTGGGGGCGACCGCAGACGATAGAGACAGGACTGAACTCGGAATACGACGAGGGAGCCTGCTGCTTCAAGCCCGACGGTTCGACGATGTACCTGACTCAATGCTCTACCGACCCGGACTATCCGCGCTATGCCACCATCGTGACGGCTAACCGCAGCGATGCCGCCTGGGGCAAGCCCAACAAGCTGGAGCTGACACACGACACGCTGTCGAGCTATGCCCACCCCGCCATCTCGCCCGACGGCGAGTGGCTCTACTTCACCAGCGACATGCCTGGCGGAAAGGGTGGACTCGACATCTGGCGTGTCCGCCTGACAAGCGCCGGAACGGGCGGTGTGGAGAATCTGGGCGAGCCGATCAACACCGAGGGCGACGAGATGTTCCCGACGTTCCGTCCTAACGGCGACTTCTACTTCTCGTCGAACGGTCATCCCGGTCTGGGGGGCCTCGACATCTTCATCGCCAAAGTGAACCGCCACGGACGCTACGAGCTGGAGCATCCGGGCTATCCGCTCAACTCGATGGGCGACGACTTCGGGATGACCTTCGAGGGACTGAAGAACCAGGGATTCTTCTCGTCGAACCGTGGCGACGGCCGCGGCTGGGATCATATCTACAGCTTTGAGAACCCCGAGATTATCCAGACCGTGAAGGGATGGGTCTACGAGGTGGATGCCTACGAGCTGCCGTCGGCTCAGGTGCACATGGTGGGCAGCGACGGCACCAACGTGAAACTCAGCGTGAAGGGCGACGGCTCGTTCGAACAGGAGGTGAAGCCCAACGTCGACTATATCTTCCTTGCTGTGTGCGACGGGTTCCTCAACCATGTAGAGGAACTGAGCGTCAAGCCCGTCACCGAATCGAAGGAATATACCTTGCAGTTTCCGCTGGCCAACATCCGTGTGCCGGTGCTCATCGACAACATCTTCTACGACTTCGACAAGGCGACGCTACGCCCGGAGTCGACACAGGCACTGGACGAACTGGTGAAGACGCTGAACGAGAACCCCAACATCACCATCGAGCTGAGCGCTCATGCGGACTATCGCGGACGGGCGGAATACAACAAACGGCTGTCGCAGCGAAGAGCCGAGAGTGTGGTGAACTATCTGATAGAGCACGGCATCGCCGCCGACCGCCTGACCGCCGTGGGCTATGGCAAGGAGAAGCCGAAGACGGTGCGCAAGAAGCTCACCGAGACCTATCCCTGGCTGAAGGCAGACGACGTGCTCACCGAGGAGTTTATCACCGCTCTGAAAGACAAGGAGAAGGAAGAGATCTGCAACCAGCTAAACCGCCGCACCGAGTTCCTCGTGTTGCGCACCACCTACGGCCTCTTCGACGAGAACGGCAAGCTCAAGGAGCTGCCGCAAAAGAAGAAGAAGGTTGAGGTGGAAGACGAGGACGACTTCTTCTTCGACTTCTGATAGTTTTTCATAGAAGCTATAGATACTATAGAAGCTATAGATACTATAGAATAAAAAAGAGAACAATGACCATCGAACTGAAAAACGGACGATTAGCCCAAGACGGGGAGACACTCTTCGCCAACCTGTCGCTCAGGGCAGAGGGAGGGCAGACGTGCGTCGTTGACAACCTTCCACGAAAGGCTCACAAGCCTTTGCTCCATGCCCTGATGGGACTGCTCCCCCTTGACGAGGGGTACATCAGCATCGACGGCGAACCGCTCGACGAGCGGTCGGCAGGCTGGCTGCGACAGTTCATGGCCTACGTGCCGCAAACCCTCCGGTGGCCCGACGAGGAACGCTTCCGCGGGATGAGCGACGAGGAGGTGCACCGCCGCCTCTTAGAGAATGCCGCTACGGGCGACAGTCAGATTGTCTTCGTGGAAGGTATCTTCGGAGCCGACGACGAGACGCTCTGCCGACAGATGGCTCAAAGCGGGAAAGCCGTGGTGGTGTGCCGCGAGAAGCCCATCGTCAACAAACCGGCCACCCCACCCCTTGAGCCCCGCGAGGGAGATTTGTTCTAAATCACCCATCAAACGTCACCCCTCAACCCTTCAACCTTGTGCGAAGCACAATACATCAACCTTCAACCCTCAACCTTCAACCCTCAAACATCAACCCTCAAACATCAACCTTCAACCATCAGAAATGAATCTTACCATAGGCATCATCCTGACCATCGTGATGGCAGCACTGGCCATCAGCTTCTTCTATCTGTTGCAGGCAAAGAGTGCGCGACGCGCGACAATAGCTACCGTCAGACTCATCGTGCAGACATCCCTTGTGGGCGGCTGTGCCTACGGATTGATGAAAATAGACAACATTCTGCTCAACCTGTTGTGGCTCATCCTGACGACATTGTTTGCCGCCTGGTATGTGGTGATGCGTGCCCGACTGAACCGCCGGTCAATGTTCGTTGCGGTTTGGGGGGCGATGCTCGCTGCCGTCGTCGTCGGCATGCTCCCGATGTACAGCATAGGGCGCGTCCATCAGGCTGCCTTGCTCATCCCGGTGGCTGGCATCGTGCAATGCGAAATGGCCGTGGTGCTGCCACGGGCGCTGAAGGAATACTACATCGCCCTGGTGCGCTTCAACGACACCTACTACTATCTGTTGGGCAACGGCACAACGTGGACGAAAGCCGTCGTGCCCATGCTGCGCAGGGCTGTCGACCGATCGTTCTTGCCCGCTTACCGAAAGTTTTCGCGGGCTGCCCTTGTGGGACTCCCCCTACTGATGGGCGGACTGTTGTTGGCTGGCACGCCGCTCTTAACGGCTGTCGTAGCCACACTGCTGCTGACCTTTTCTGGATTGGTAGCCACCATCGTGGCGCTGCTGCTCATCGTTGTGGCGTCGCGACAGGTTGTCACTGACAAGCGCGGACACCTCACTGACAAAGCGCGCAGCTGAGAGGGCCAATGTGGCATTGATACGTATCAAGACATTTGACAGAAGTCAAGAAATCCCCTTTCTTTTCGCTTTTCAACCCCTCTTTTTGTGTGGCATGACGCAAAAGGCATTACCTTTGCACCCAGAAAACTCGCGCAAGGGGTTGAAGAATAGTAGCCCCTTCGTATGGGCCGGAGACGCTCCGCCCGCCATAGGATAACGTGCCTAAGAGTAGGTATCAGAAAGGTAAAAAGATTGTTTCACAAAAAAAGAAAGCGAGTAATGAAAAAGACATTAAAGAAAGTACTGTCCACTGTCAAGGATAGTTGGATGGAATCGGCTAAGCTGATGTATCAGTATTCCGAATATCGAAGAGACCTTTGAGAATTGAAAATTGATAATTGATAATTTAAGAGAAAGGATAACGCAATGAAAAAAATGATAGAGAAATGGATAGAAAGTAACAAGTTCAACACATTTTGCCGCAACTACGTGAAAATGCAAGGAATTTGAGAAAAGCGAGAAAAGAGAAAGATTGAAAAAGTGAAAAAAAATGAGGGTCAATCATTATAAAAACTGAAAAAATGAAGAACCATACGCCGCTGCTGCCGTATGGTTCTCTTTTTTTTCCTATCTTTGCAGCACTAATCAAGAAGAATATGAAGAGAAGAAACTCAGCCATCGTAGCGATGCTCGCCTGCTTGGTCGTGCTGACAGCTTGTCGCGAGGAGAGCAACCGCCACACAGACGCTGCCGACGAACAACAGATGGAGGCGTTCGTGTCGACAACCAACGCTGATGACAGCCATGCTGCCAAGGTGAAACCGACGAAACCAATGGAACAGCCTGCGAGCATCAAGGGCGTGTCGGAGCAGATCCTGAAGCGGAAGGGCTACATCGTGAGCTACAACAAGCAGACGAAGCTGCCCAACTGGGTGGCATGGCACCTGACGGCAGCACATACCGAGGGACGCGTGCAGCGCGAGAACTATGCTTTCCACGAGGACGACGCGGTGAAAGCTCCGCGAGCCACTACTGACGACTACTACAACTCACGCTACGACCGGGGACACATGTGTCCGGCGGGTGACAACAAATGGAATGCTGAGGCGATGGAAGAGACTTTCCTCCTTACCAATGTCTGTCCGCAGAACCACGGGCTGAACAAAGATGCATGGAACGACCTCGAGATAGCCACACGCCGATGGGCCAGGAAGTATGGCGACGTATACGTCGTCTGCGGACCTATCTTGGGCGATGAACCCTACAAAACGATAGGGCGGAACAAGGTGGTCGTTCCGAAAGCTTTCTTCAAAGTGGTGCTGGCCATGAAACCCGAGCCAAAAGCTATCGGCTTCGTCTACGAGAACCACGGGCACAACAACCCGAAGATGTTCCAGAATGCCACCACCGTCGACGAGGTGGAGCGGCTGACGGGCATCAACTTCTTCCCCCAGCTCAACGACAATATCGAGGATGCGGTGGAGGCCAACCGCGGCTATTTCTAAACATTTGCTGAGTATAACAGAACGCAGAGACGCAAAGACGCAGAGGGTATTTTCCTGTCGGTTGATACTCTGATTTTAAATCCTTTGCGTCTCTGCGTCTTTGCGTTCTAAAAACATTAATAGCACTTGATGCGATACATGAAGCCGAGCTCGATGCGGTTGGTATTGCGGTTGTTGAGGGCCGATGCTTTGTTGTAAGCGTAATGGCGGCCGAGGTAGGCCAGATAGACGCGAAAATCTTGCGAGCGGACAGGATAATACTCAAGAGAGGCAAGATAGCTGAGCACCTTGCGATAATTCTTATAGTCGGTTTGCTTCCGAAGCCCCGTCACGTCGTACATGCCTTTGAGCATCAGTTTCCATTTCGGAGCAAACTCCCAGCGAGCCTTCGTCACGAAAGAGCGCATGTGCGTATCGGTGAAATAGTGACCAAATTCGTTTCCTGCAAACTCTACAGAACCATGATCGATGAATTCAGTAGTTGGTGTATAGTCACCACCTAAAAAACGATCCATCAGCTCAGAGGTGACGATGCCGTAGCGGTCGACATCATCCCAACGCTCCATATAGTCGAAATACCACTGCAGGCGCGGCAGGGTGAGTTGCTGTCCGAGCATCACCACCTTCGACGTGTAGCCCTTGGCCTGCTGCTGGATGCCAGCCGCCCAGCGCGTCTGAACAAGTCCATGACCGAAGTCGCCGTTCCAGTTGAAGATATAGGTAAAAGGAGCCTTGCTCTGTTCCAACGCCCTTGTTTCTCCCGTTTCGTGGACCGCCACGGGACGGCAGCCGTAATAGTCGTCGGTGGTGCCATTGTCGGTGTGCGTCACCTGGCCGATAAACTCCTGTGTCGGCACAGGCTTATAGCTGACGTGGGCACCGCCGAAGAAGATGTCCATATACTCGCCGAAGTCGCTGTACTGATAGATGTACATCGGGTTCTCGTCGTACTCGAATCCGCCCCACATCTGGCACACCTTGCCGCCCGTAAGCTCCACCTTGTCGCCTGGCAGACGGTAGCTGACGAACATCATGTCGGTAGCCTTGGCGAAGTTGTCCACCGACTGCGCCGCATTCGTCTTGTTCAGACGGTGGCGGAAGCGGTAGGAGATGCGGTCGGTCAGGCGGCCGGTTATCTCGAAGCGCAGCTCCTTGGCCTTGAAAGACGACTGCCAAGGTCCCGCTTCGTCGTCGGTGCGTGCCGATGCCGTATAGTTGAAATAGACGTTGAACATGTCGTTCTTCTTCTCAAGTCCCAACACGCGTTCTGCCAACGACTCCACTCCCTCGTCGTTGCCGCCAAGACCACTATTGTTGCCTTGCGCCTGCATGCCTAATGCAGCGCATATCATCACTCCTGCTATCAGATTTCTTTTCATGGTAAAAACAAAAAAACATGTTGCTATCGGCGTGCAAAGGTACAACAAAAGTTGAGAACCCCTATCTTATTTATAGAAAAACTTTAAAAAAATGCATATTTTTTGCAGTTTTACGAAGAAATGCCTAACTTTGCAACCCAATAATCTATCTTTCAAGAAGAAAATTACTAATCAAACAAATGGATTTCAAACAATGAAGAAAATCACACTATTCGCGCTGACCCTCCTGTGCACAATAGCAGGATGGGCGCAAGAGACGGTCACTCCTCCCGAGAGTGCAGAGTTTGTGGACTACACCCTGTCGTACACCGACGTCGACTATCAAGACAACCAGACGCCCTACAAGGAGAACCGCCAGGTGGCCTTCGACGGCAACGACATTTACTTCCGGGGACTCGGAATCAACGAGAACGTCTGGGTGAAAGGCACTTTAGACGGCACAACCGTCACCATAGCCAATAAGCAGTTTTGTGGTGCATCCAGCGGCACTAACTACTATCTTGCCGGACGCACCTCGCAGAGCGGCGGCCTGGAGGACATCGTCTTCACCTACGTCGAAGAGAGCGGTGTTTTCTATTGCGAACACGAGATACTGGCCGTCGATGCCAACGACTATGTGGCAGGGCGCATGATAGACGTCATTCTCACACCGGGCACCGTCAGCTATGAGGGACTGCCCGAAACGGCTACCGTTTACGAATATACCTTCCGCCTGACAGAAGCGCAGAGCCTCGACAACTTGGAGGATGTGCAGACCACCGACTACACAGGCCACGTGGCCTTCGACGGTCAGGATGTCTACATCCAAGGTCTCGGCTACGAAGAGACGACATGGATAAAAGGTACGCTCGACGGCAACACCGTCACCTTCGCGGCACGTCAGCCAGCCGGTGTCTACCAGTCGACCAACTTCTTCCTCATCGGCTACAACGGACAGGAGACGAGCATCGTCTTCAACTACGATGCCACAACGGGCACACTCACCCTCGGTGATATGTACATCGTGATGATCGACAGCGACAATAATGCATGGGGAGTCACTACCTATGCTGTGCTGATGCGAAGCGGACAAGAGCAGCCTGTCGACGACGAGTTGGTGACACCTCCGGCAAACATCAACCCCCAGCCGTACATCTTCAGCGGTTCGCGCATGGTCTACGACGAGGAGGGCAACTACCAGGGCACAGAGGCTGCCACATGGAACATCAAGGTGGCTTGGAACGGTGCCAGCGAGGTGTATGTGCAGGGACTCTGCAGCGCATTCCCCACAGCATGGGTGAAAGGCACCGTCGACGACGATGAGGTGACCTTCGCCAAAAATCAGTATTTCGGACGCCAACTCTATCCCTTCTATCTCGCCGGTCAGTATTTCGGCGAGCTGAGCGACTTCATCACCATCTACGACGCTTCGACACGCGAGTTCAAGGCCAATGGATGCTATATGGTCATCAACTCGTCGAAGACCAGTCTCGCACCCTACGGCATCTTCGTCAACGTGACGCTGACACCGGGTGAAGTGGCTGCCGTGCCGATGGCTCCGCAGGTGGGTGGCTTCATGCAGAAGGACGAGGAATACTTCGGCGAGAATGGCAGCGTGGAGTTCATCGTGATTCCTGTCGATGAGAATGGCTATGCCCTTCCGACCGACAAGCTGGGCTACGAGATTGTCAAGAAGTATGCCGACGGCAACGAGGTAGTGGTGGCCTTCGACAAGAACAGCTATCCCAACACAGGCCTGAACGGTGCTACCGTCGTTCCTTACGACTTCACCGACAACTGGTCGATACTGCTCTATCCGCTGCAAGGCTACAATGGCTACCTCGTGGAGCTGGTCGATGTCGACTATCCCACCGTCGGTGTGCGCACCGTCTTCTCTGGTGGAGGCGAGGTGAACCGTTCCGAGACGACATGGCTCGACTGCGAAGGCTTCGTGCCTCCCGTGCAGGATCCCACAGCCATCAGCCAACTGTCTGCCAACAATGGTCAGACGACCTACACCGACCTGATGGGACGTAGCGTGACGGGCAACGCCAAGGGTATCGTCATCCGCACCATCACCCGTCACGACGGAACAAAACAGAGCATCAAGGTGGTTCGCTAACGCGCCATCCATCTTCCTACTATTATAAGGGTGTGCCTCAACTCTATGCGCCTCTACACAGGCAGCGGAGTTGAGGCACACCCTCCTTCTTTTTTGTTCAGTCTTCCGGGAAAGCAGCAATGAAAACGTCGGTCTGGCAGAGCAAGGGAGCCTTGGCGACGAGCTCTTTCATCTTGACATGGCCCACAAGATAGCTGTGGGTGGCCGAGGTGTAGCTCGAGTGGCAGGTGTTACGCTGGGAAGCGTGACCTCCTTCGGTTAATACAAGTAATAAAAGTTTCGCGGATGCTACGGAACTCAAGTCATGCTGACGCTCAGCGACTTGTAAGAATCCGTAAAATCCGCGAAACCCTTTGTCTGTTATTGATTCACACCCTCGAAAGGATGCGGTTGTCACCATCGTGACGGATTGTCTTATTTCAGCTCCAGGATAGCCTTGGCCGTCTCGTTGTCGGGCTGGATGCCTTGCAGCTTGCGAGCGTACTCCTTGGCCTGAGCCGTCTTGTCGTTCTGCAGGTAGTAGACAGCGAGATAGTTGTAAGCCTCGGCGAGCGTGGTGTTCTCAGAAGCCTCGCGCTCGGCCTTGGCCTCCAACATCTGGGCATACTTCTCGTAGAAGGGCTTTGCCTTACCGACCTTCACGTCGGGATTGATCTGGTGCATCAGGTGAGCACGCTGATAAGTGGCGAAGTCTTCGTTGTTAGGCATGGCGGCAGCCATGTCGGCATACACCTTGTCGGCCTTCATCAGAGCAGCCTCTTTGGCGGCGGCATCGGTAGCATCCTCAGCGAGGTCGCGATAGATCTTAGCCATCGACGTGAAGTGGCTGGCCTTGACATCACCCGACTTCTCAATGTACTGCTGCAGATACTGCACAGCCATGTCGTGGTCGGCATTCTCCTTCTCGAGGTAAGAGTCGGAGATGAGCTTCAGCACATCGTTCTGCGTCTGATCCATCTCGTAGGTCTTCTTGAACATCTCTATGGCCTTCTCATGCTGTCCGGCACCCTTCAGGGCGTGACCGTAGTAGAGATAGTCGCGGCCTACGAACTTGGCACTGTCGCTGCGGTTGAACAGAGCGTCGGCATACTCAAGAGCCTTCTCGTAGTTCTTCAGGTCGGTGTTGTCGTAAAAAGCCAGACGATTCAGACCGGCACTACGCGGATGGCGCTTGGCACCATACTCAGCCGGGATAAGGCTCTCCTGCGACTTGCCGAGGAAGTAGGCCGAGAGGGCATACTCTGTGAGCTTGCTGTCGTCCATCTTGTCGAGCGCTACCTTCTGGTAGTTCTCAAGAGCCTTGGAGAACTTGTTGTTGGCATAGTACATGTGAGCAATCTCAGCATCGACGGGGTAAGAGGGGTCGATGGTGGTCAGCTTGCGCAGCATCTCCTCAGCACCGGCGGCATCCACCTTCTGATAGACGCGGGCATACTTGATGTAGCCTGTGGGGTTGCTGGGGTCGAGCTGAGTAGCCGTCTGATACCACATGGCAGCCTCGCCACCGTCGTCGTTGATAGCTGCGATGTCGCCTTTGAGCAGATAGCCTGCGGCATTGTTCTTGTTGGCCTTGACAGCCATGTCGGCATACTTCAGTGCGCTGGTCTGGTCTTTAGCGTCGAGGAAGGCGCGTCCGAGTCCGGCAAGAGCTTCGGGATTCTTCTTGTAGAGCTTGACGAAGTCCTTAGCAGCAGCCTGCTGAGCCTTGAGGTTGCCCTGGTTGGCGATGATCACTTTCGAAACGGCATCAATCTGCGACTTCACGTCCTGTGCCATGGACTGTGCAGAGATGCTGAGCATCAGTGCACCTGCGAAGAAATATTTCAGAGTCTTCATAATGTTCTGTTTTTAAAAGGTTCGTAATAGTGTTAACGGTTCTCTCTATTTGTTTGTTTTTACCGTTTGATGTATGTTGTTTCGAAGCGTTTAAGCACCCCGAAAAAATTTTCTCTTCCTTAACAATTCTTCAATGTCACTCGTCGCTCACCATCACATCGTGGATGGCAATCTCACCACGCACGGGCAGCAAGCCCGACTTGAAGATGATCATCTGTCCCTGTGGCATCTCGATGAAATGAGCGAAGCCCCAGGGCAGTCCGTTGCGCGGATCGTTGAGCAGGGCATAGATGGTGCGCACCAGCGGGTAGCGCCCGTTGAGCAACCAAGCCTGATAGGGTTTCCAGCTGTTCATCGGCGTGGCTTTGTCCTTCTTGCTGACCGACATCACGGTGATGTTCTTCTTCCACGTCGTGTTGGTGGTGTCGCGCTTGTCGTTGAGCCAGTTGCTGCCGATCACGCCGATGGCATTGGGTGTCTGCTCCACATAGTCGATGACCTCCTTGCTCGTCTCGGCGGCAAAGATGTTCGGACTGTTGATAGGTTTCCCACCAAGGATGGAGTCAACACAATAGTGTACGGTGCTCGACTGCTTGTTGTCGAAGCACACCCATATCTCACCGAGCTTCGACCCGGGAGCTATCTCGCTCCAGTCTTTCACCTCGCCAGAGAGGACGCGGCGCACATCGTTGACGGTGATGCACGAGTCGGGATTCTGGTTATGGCAAATCAGGGCCAAGCCGTCGTAGGCTATGGGGATGGCACGTGGCTGGAAACCACGTCCCTTGAGGTTGTCGAACTCAGCCTTCGAGAAGTTGCGCGATGTGATGACGAGATAGATGCTATCGCTCAGCAGCAGGTTCATGCCGTCTACCTCGTTGATGTAGATAGGCGTCACCTTTGCCTTGGGATAGAGGTGCTCGAATACTTCACGTTCTTCTTCTATAATAGGGCTGAAACTCTCGTCGGCGGCAAACTGAATGTGTCCCGACGAATAGGTATCTGTTCTACCGTTTTTCGGTTTGTCCTCACACGAGGACAAACCGAAAATCAGAGATAATCCTACGATACAGTAGAATAAGTTTTTTCGCATTATTTACTTCTAAAGATGATTACTGAAGTTTGAACGTTACAGGCACGGTGTACTTCACACGCACGGCCGAACCATTCTGCTTACCAGGAATCCACTTCGGCATGGACTTCACCACACGCTGTGCTTCCTTGTCGAGCGACGGGTCGACCGACTTAGCAACAGTTACACCCGAAACAGAACCGTCCTTCTCAACCACGAACTGGATGATGACGCGACCCTGAACGCCGTTCTCAGCTGCAATCACCGGATACTTGATGTTGCTGCTGAGCCACTGCATCAGTGCGCCCTGTCCACCGGGGAACGAAGGCATCTGCTCCACGACGTCGAAGACCTTTGTCTCTTCCTCGTGCTTGGGAGGCTCTGGCTGAGCAATCTCTTCCTTAGCCTTGAGGACCTCACCACCCTTCTCGTCGTTACCCTCAACGTCGAAGGCACCGATGGTGATGTTGGTCTTCTCCACCTTCTCGAGGTCGAGCTGGTTCTCTTCCTTCACCTCTTCGTCCTTCTTGATGACGGGCGGGGTGAACTTCACGGAGCTCTTCACTTTCTCTACCTGCTTCTCAGGCTCCACCTTGACGACTTCCTTCTCCACCTTCTTGGCTTTCTTCTCCTGCTGGATAGCAGAAACTTCCACAGCCTGGAGGTTCTCCAGCTGGCGGTTAGCCTCGATGGTACGGTAAAGGGTGAGTCCCAGATAAGCGAGAATACCAGCAGCAATCACCAACAGAATCGACATGACGTTTCTCTTGGAAGTGTTCGTGCGGAGCTTGTAAGCGCCGTAGTTCTGGTTTCTTCCTTCAAAGACGATGTCGGCCCACTCATGGGCAACCAAATCAACTTTTGCCATTGTTTGTTTCCTTTCTTTAGTTTAGTGATTACTTGATACCACGCTTCTTGAGGAGAGCTTCGTCGTCCTCGCTGATCTTGTCGATCACGTAGGTACCAATACTACAGATAGTCATCTCGTCGAGAGCGTCGACCATGTTCTTGTAAGTGGCGTTGTCGGTACACTTGATGACGATGGTCATCGTGGGCACCTTCTCGTCGCCCAGGTCACCCTTCTTGATCTTTGCCAATTCCTTGTCATAGATGCTGTCGGGATACTGGTCGGGTTTCTCCAGCTTCTTCTTGTCGAGCTCAGCCTTAGCCTTCATGATGTCGGCAACAGGTGTCGAACCGTCTTCCGTCACATGCTCGATGAGCACCTTGCGGATACCGTCCTTGCCCCATGTTGTCTCCTTCAGGCAGTTGGGATCGTCGTAGTTGGGGATACCGTCGATGTGATAGATCTTATCATTTCCACAAACATAGATGGTAATGGTCTGAGAGGCCTTTGACTCGTTCTTCTGATTGTCTTGCAGGTTCTTATCATTACTCGGCATGGTCAGGTGCATCGTCGATGGCTTGGCCAAAGAGGTACAGAGCATGAAGAACGTGATAAGAAGCATCATCATATCCACCATCGGCGTGAAGTCGACGCGGACATTCATCTTTTTCTGCTTGCTTTCTTTTTTCTTTGCCATAGCTTTATTCCTCCGAGTTAGTCTTAAGTGAAGTAATCAGGAAGTAACGGTTGCGGTCCATGTCCTGCAGCTCCGACATCATCTTCTTGACGGTCTTGTAGGGAGTTGCGGCGTCGGCCTTGATGGCCAGCTTCATGTCCTCGCCATTCTGTTCATAAGCTGCATCAATCCAGTCCTGGAACTCGCTGCGCTTACCGTCGACGGAGTCGGTGGGGATGCCACGCACCTTCTGGTAGTCGTTCATCTTTTCCTGTGGCTGGTTGAGGAACTCTTGCAAATCTTTCATCGCCACGCCAAGGTTGGCAGCCGCGCGCCCGTTCTCGAGCTGCACGTTGGTCAGGCTCAGGCCATACTGTGAGGCCATCTCTGCCAGCAGTGCCTCCTGCTTGGCCGGTGTGTCGAGTCCGACGAAGATTTTTCCGTCTTTGTCGACGAGCACCGTCATGACGTTGGTCTCCGGAATCTTAATCTCCGAGACAGACATAGGTGTCATCACCTTGACGGCCTCATTCTTGACGAACGTAGATGTCATCATGAAGAAGGTCAGCAAGAGCACCATCACGTCTGACATAGGAGTCATATCGATCCAGACGTCGGATTTCTTAACTTTTACTTTACCCATAGTGATAAATGTTTTAAAGGGTTAGCAAAGAGTTAAGCCTCATCCTTGTGATTTGCTTCGTAGGTCTGGGCGATGGTGTAGTTCACCTCGTCAAGTGCGTAAGTCAACTTGTCGATCTTGTTTGTGTAATAGTTGTAGGCGATCACAGCACCCCATGAAGTCAAGATACCCGAAGCGGTGTTGACCAGAGCCTCAGAGATACCTTGTGACAGAGCGAGCGAGTCACCACCACCACCAGCTGCCAGAGCGGCGAACGAACGGATCATACCTACCACAGTACCGAACAGAGCGGTCAGCGTACCGAGCGTTACGATGGTAGCGAGGATCGGCATGTTCATCTGCAGAGTCGGCATCTCGAGCTGAGTAGCCTCGTCGTAAGCGGCCTGAATCTTGGCGATCTTCTCTTCCTTGCTGATGCCTGTCGTAGCTTCCATCTTCTTATAGGTGGCCAGAGTGGCACCGATGACGTTAGCTACCGAACCGCGCTGGTCGTCGCAAAGCTTCTGAGCCTTGGCGAAGTCGCCGGCGTTGAGAGCGGCCTTGATGTTAGCCACGAACTTGGGGAGCTTGCCCTTACCGAAAGCAGTGCGCAGAGCGAGGTAGCGCTCGATGCTCAGAGCAATCACGGTGAACAACAGCGTGATGATCACAGGCACGACGATACCGCCTTTGTAGACGAGACCGAGGAGACTACCGTCCTTCACTGCGTTTTCGGGGTTGCCGTCAACGAAGTTAGCGGGGTTACCGAGAACGAACTTGTAGAACAAAACAGCTGCTACGAAGCAGAAAACGATGATCCAAATCGCTGCTTGAACACCCTGGAATCCTTTTTTCTTAGGATTAGCTTGATTAGTTGCCATAATTTTTAATTTTTAAATTTTAAGTTATTAATAATTTAGGTTTAAAACAATAATCACATTACGCTGTCATGCCTTCTTCATGTTTGGCCATGTTGAGTGCATGGTGCAAAAATAACTTCGCAAAGTTAGTCATTCTTGAGCAAAAAACAATCTGTTTAAGGAGTTTTAACGCAATTTTTTTATAATAATGGCATTTTTAAGTTCATTTTTGCTTGTTAAGAGGTCATTTATTCATCGAAAATCATTTTAAGCGAGCCAGTGCTTCACCGATACGAGTCATGGCCTGACGGATATTGTTCTCGCTCGTGGCATAGCTCAGACGGAGACAGTCGGGCGAGCCAAAGGCATCACCAGCCACAGTGGCCACATGAGCCTGTTCGAGCAGATAGAGGGCGAGGTCGGTAGAAGAGCCTATCGTCTGACGGCCGTCGGTCTTCCCGAAGAATGCGCAGCACCGCGGGAAAAGATAGAAAGCCCCATCGGGCCGGTTCACTTCCAGGCCCGGGATATCACTGGCCAACCTGACGATAAGGTCGCGCCGCAGCTGGAAAGCCTGCCGCATGTCTTCCACGCATTGCTGACTGGCCTGATAGGCTCGCAGGGCTGCCTTCTGGCTGATGGAGCCGGGACCACTGGTGTACTGGCCCTGCAACTTGCTCATGGCTTGTGCGAGCCATAACGGCGAAGCCGAGAAACCGATGCGCCAGCCTGTCATAGCGTAGGCCTTGCTCACACCGTTGATGAGGATGGTGCGCTGCTGCATGCCTTCGGCAAGTGCGATGCTGGCATGCGCGCCGGTATAGTTGATGTGCTCGTAGATCTCGTCGGAGATGACGTACAGTCCTTCGTGCTGCACAACAACCTCAGCCAAGGCCTCCAATTCGGCCTGCGTATAGACGCTCCCCGTGGGGTTGCAGGGCGAACAGACGATGAGCAGCCTGGTACGTGGAGTGATGGCGGCTGCCAACAGCTCGGGCGTCATCTTGAATCCCTGCTCGAAAGTGGTTTCGACGACCACGGGATTGCCGCCAGCCAGCTTCACCATTTGCGGATAACTCACCCAATAGGGCGCGGGGATGATGACATCGTCGCCTTCGTCGACAAGCGACAGGATGGCGTTGCACACACATTGCTTGGCACCGTTCGACACGACGATCTCGCCTTTCTCGTATTCGAGCCGATTCTCCGTTCTGAGCTTTTCCACGATGGCCTCGCGCAGATCGGCATAGCCCGGCACGGGCGAATAGCGCGTATGGTTGTCCTGGATGGCATGAATGCCTTCCTCCTTGATATGTTGCGGCGTATTGAAGTCGGGTTCTCCCACGCTGAGGTTGATAACGTCGATGCCTTGAGCCTGCATATCACTGCTTTTCTGCGACATCGCGAGCGTGGCTGATGGTGAAAGTCGATTGATGCGTTTTGATAAATGGTTCATGCGATAGTTTGTTTTTTGTTTGCGTCTATACCTATTTATATATAGGGCGTGGATGATGGGCTTCCACGATTCCAAATAAGTAAGACGCTGCAAATTTACACAAAATTTTCGAAAAAAGAAACGAGGGATGAAAAAAAATGAACATTTTTCCCGCCGACGACTTGCATGCCGCGGTGGGAGAAGGGGAAAGATGTTCACAGAGATGGTTTCTGAGGGTGACAGAGATTATCTCTGAGGGTGTCGCAGATAATCTCTGATGGTGTCGCAGATAATCTCTAATGGCATCGGAGATAATCTCTGATGGCATCAGAGACCGTCTCTCTGTTCAGCCGAATTTGCAATTCGGCTGATAGGGAAGTTTGCATTTGCAATGCGCAATACGGGTTTCTCGCATTACAAATGCTTGCACTCATAGCGGGCGAATTACAAATTCGCCCGAACTTTTGGAGAAATGCATAAGTGGCAGGTGTCATGCTGAAAAAACGGGTACTAATCCTTATTGTAACATTTGGGCTCAAACGGCATCATCAGCGCTCGAAAAGAGGCAACTGCGCACGCAAAAAGGGCGTCTAAACAACCAAAAAGGGCACCTACCTGACCGAAAAACGCCACCTACCGAGCAAAACGTGAGTTAACGAATATAAAACTAATGTTAAGCAACCTTTCGCAGAAATCAAGAAAAGCCCCGAAAACGTCACAATGTCACAATGTCACAATAACATTTAGTACCTAACACATGCAGAGTGGGTTAAAAATCGAAAATTTTACCGACCGTATTATATATTATATATATTATTATAATTATATATACTTATTATATATACTATTTAATTTTCGTTATATGCGATTTAACGCGATTTTCTCGAAGTAGTTGGCGTTTTTGCTTGTGCAGATGCACTTTTTTCTTCAAGACATCGCGTTTTTCGAGGTCCTGTCTGCGTTGTTCTGAACAAACAGATAAACACTTGTTAACGTTTCAAACCGTGAAAGGTACTAATCTTATTGTGACATTGTGACATTGTGACATTTTATAGGGTAGCATTCCCCATTTTCCTCATCCACTTCTCTGAGAGCATGCGCCAAAGGAAAATGCTTCCGCGGAAGGTCAGTTCGACAGCCATAGCGAACCATACGCCTCGCAGTCCGTAGCGGGGTGCCAACAGGGCAGCCAGCGAGAGGCGCACCATCCACATTGAGCAGAGGTTCATGATGGCAGGCTTCAGCGTGTCGCCCGCACCCACACAGATGCTGTAGCACACGATGGAGGCAGCAAACATCGGTTCGGCGAAGGCTTCGATGCGAAGGGCGGCGGCCCCGAGGTCGATGATCTCCTGGACGGGTGTCATCAGGGCCATCAGCTGTGGGGCCGTGATGAACATCAGGATGCCCATGACGAGCATCACGATCATGCCCGACGACACGGTGAGCCGTGCAAACGAGCGGCACAGGTCGCGTCGTGCTGCTCCGATGCTCTGTCCTATCAGCGTCGTGGCAGCCTCGCCAATGCCGTAGCCGGGCATATAGCACACACTCTCAGCCGTGATGGCGAAAGTGTTGGCAGCGATGGCGATGTTGCCTAAGGGTGCCACGATGATGGTGCTTACAATCTGCGCGCCCCCCATCAGAATCGACTGCAGGGCCATCGGAGCGGCTATGCTGAGCGCATTGCGCACATAGTTCCAGTTGAAGAAGCGGCGCAGGTTGGTCTGCACGTCGTTGTTGACACTGCCGAAGAGGGCGAGCATCTTGTTGCGGTAGAGGGCGATGTAGGCTTGCACCGCTCCGCCAATGACGATAGCGAGCGCCGTTCCCAAGGCAACACCCAGCACACCGAGGTGGAAGATGAAGATGAAGATGAAGTTGAACACCACGTCCATGATGCACATCACAACGCTCATGACGCTCGGTGTCCGCATGTCGCCCGAGCATTTCAGCATGGCACCCGACAGTCCCGACAGCTGGAAGAAGGGGATGATGCAGGCGAAGACGCCGAAGTAGATGCTGGCATCGCGGGCAATATCCTCTCCGCCCCCGAGCCAATAGGGCAGGAAGGGCGCTATAGAGATGCCGACGAGGGCGACGAAGAGAGCGAAGAGCAACGTGCAGAGCAGTCCGTGACGGAATACGTGTCGCGCCTTCACCAGGTCGTTGGCACCGATGAAGTGGGCCACCTGCACGGAGAATCCCATCGAAGCAGCGTTGGTCAGTCCGCCGATGAGCCATGTCGACGACTCCACCAGTCCGCAGGCTGCCGCCGCCTCCACGCTGATGCGCCCCACCATCGCCTGGTCGATGAAGAACATCACGACGCTCGTCAGCTGTGCCAATATCGACGGAATGCTCAGCTGAAAGATCAGGCTGAGCTTGTCGTGGCGCGTCATCTGTCGGCCTTCGCGTATCTTCAGGAGCAGTGCTTCACTCTCTTTTTTCGAAAACATGGGTGCAAAATTACGAAATTATTCCGACATACAACACATCAGCCCGATTATTTCGCTCTTTCTGCGAAAAAAGAATCCCGTCTGCCTAAGGAGGGAAGCAGACGGGTCGTTTTACCTTAATAATACCTATCTATTGCAATCTTTTTTACCTTCTCTATTGAAGATTCAATGTAAAAACATTACAAATCTTATCAATTTGATACTGCAAAGGTAGAATAAATATCTTTTTGTCGTACACATTTATGACGATTTTTTGTCATTTTGCCCTGTTTTCTTGACCCACATCAAGAAAAAGGGTGTTCTCGGAGCCGTCCTACTGTATTCCCCAGAACTGCAGGTTGAGTTCCTGCTGCACTGTTGCCTCGATGTCGTCGGGCAGGTTGCAGAAGAAGTCGATGCCCGTCCGCTCCTCCAGCTCGTCCACGGTGATGGCATAGTCTTTGGGCTTCGCTTTGGTGATGCTCTGCGAGGTATGCTCCGTCCAGAAGGCGATGGCATGATACTGCCCGGCTTTGTAGCAGAGCACTGCCATGTAGAAGTATTTCGGCACGAGCAGGTGGGCACTGGTCTTCGTGCTGTTGGTGTAGCCCAGGATGTCGTCGTCGTTGTCGATGGTGCCGGCCTTTACGACGTAGAGGGTGTCGCGGAAGGTAGCGTTGTTGCCCCATCTGTTGACGGTATTCTCCAGCGTCTGCCACAGTCCGCCATTGTGCGCCTGGTATTGCGGATGGGCATTGCTCATGTAGAACGTCTGCTTGTTCTGGTCCTCCGAGCTCTGGCGGTCGTTCGACATGCACATGTGGCCACGCGAATAACCGCTGCCATTGTAGTCTTCGGTGTGGGTCTGATAAGCTTTCGGGATGTCCGGGTCGTCCATCCACCCATTGCTTCTCCCCACCCCATTGTCAGGAATACCGTCGTGGAACTCGTAGCAGGTCCACCGCTGCGACTTCTTCGTGCAGTCCCATTCGAGCGAGTAGGTGATGCCATATTCTTCCGTCTTCTTGACAATCACCAGGTTGTTGTCCGTATCTTCGTTCAGGTGGGGATATTCCAGTCGCCAAGCCTCCGGTGCATCGAGCGTCGGGTTGCGGTTGAGGTTGGTTGCCACGACAATCTCCTCGTAGATCTCCCGGATGCGCAGGTTGCGCACCTCCCACGTTGCCGAGCTGCCGCCGCACGAATAGTAGAGCGCCACGACGACGGCACTCTCGCCGAGGAAGCGTTCAGGAATATTCCGTGTCCAGTCGTAGAAGGTTGCCCAGTCGTTGCCCTGCGTGAGCGAACCGGTGATGTCCGTCCATTCGGTCGTTGAAGCCTCGCCGGTGAAGTAGTCGGTGATGAGCACACGGTTGGCTGTACCGCTACGCGCGTACCTTAATATATATTCGAACGACATCTCCACCTGCTTGGCACGGCTCATGTCCATGGGCTGCGAAATGAGATAGCTCTCCGACGGAGTGGTGTTTCCTCCGACATAGCCTGTAGCCTTGGCTGACGAGAAATCGATGACCCACGGTAGTCCCTTCGGTGTGTCGACGCTGAACGATCCGAACTCGGTATAGAATTTCTCCTCAGCATAGATGGTCGGTGCTGCCGTATAGGGCGAGAAGCTGGGTCGTGAGAGTGTCAGGCTGTCGATGCGTTCCCAGGGGAAGGCATGCGTGGCGCGCGTGGTGGTCACCCAGAGGCTGTCCTGATTGCCATCCTGCTGAAAGAGGATGCACTCTATGGAGTCGACATCATAGACGTGGAAGGTCTGCCCCTTGTTGACGTAGAGGGAGTCGGCTGGGGGGGCGAGGTGGCGGGGGGTCTTGAGGGGGCGAGTTCTTTCGAGGAGTGAGGTTTTTTCGAGGTGCGAGGTACGAGGTACCTCGTACCTCGATTGTCCTTCGTACCTCGAAACGCCAGAAGTCACCTTGACAGCCACACTGCCTGCCCTGACAACCAACATGCCTTCTGGCAGCTGAGCGGTGCTGAGCGTAGCATTGCCATGCACATCGGCTCGGGTTGAACCGACGAAGCGACCGTCGATCGTGTAGGCCGCAACGGGAGTATAGGGTTCGAGCGAATGGAACGTGATGCCGTCGCCCGTCTGCTGCCAGAAGATGGTTGATGGGTGTTGAGAGTCGGGTGATGAGAGTTGGGTGATCTCCGTAGGTATCGCCGGCAGGTCGGGCATCGTGTCGGTGAACGTCACCGTGGCGATGTCGCGACGGTCGAACGTATATTCCGCATCGGCCGTTCTCACCATCATCTCATAGTCGGCAAACTTCAGCACGGGCCGTTCTGCAAGCTGCAACACCGTGAGCTGCTCGTTGGTGGCTGTGACAATCATATAGACCTTCGCCTGTCCGCAGAGCGGGAGGAGGGTCAGCAAAAGCAATATGCCTTGTAAGAATTTATTCCTATCCATCGTCGTATTTTTTTATCAGTCTGCAAATATAGCATTTTTTTGGAACATCCGCAAACTTTTTGGCTCTTTTTATAACTTTGTTTGGAAAATGCAATCCTCCTTTAGGGTCGCGATGTATCGTGTCGCTACATCTCTACATTCATACCGCTTAGGTGCAGCATGGGGTGCGAGCTGCGCGTATCGGAGATGTTCCATCGGATGGTCACCGTTTTTTCCTCACCGGGCATCAAGTGGAAATAGTTGTCGGAATAGCTGACGGGAAGAATCTGTTCGCCATCTTCCGACTTGAGGTTGAGACGGAGCATCAGTGCCGGATAGGGAGAGTCGTTGCGAAGCACGGCCCGGCAATGCTCCTTCTCCCACTGCATGGTGGTAGTGATGTGAGCCTTGGGCAGAGAGAGCAGGGCTCGCCACGACTGGTCGTCGGCACTTCTGACATAGGTATTCTCAGACAGCACGTTGGCATTCTCGTCTTTGACGACGAGTCGCAAGAACCACACATCGGTGAGCCGTTTGGGTTGCTTCACCTTCATGCAGCGCAGGGTGGAGTCTTCGTGGGTGCGCACCTTCTTTTGCTGCTGTTTCAACAGCTGGCCGTTCATGTCGTATATCTCCGTGCCGACACGCAGCTTCCGGTGCGTACCACCACGCGTGTTGACCAGTTCGACACTGTCTGTCAGCGCGTTCCATTGCACATGAAGCGGCTCGCAGGCTTTCTTACAGGCGAAGAAAGCCGCGGTGGGGTCGAAGAAATAGTCGTAGGTCTGCCACACCATCGAGGGGAAGGCAGGATGACTCATCCAGATGATGAGCCCCGAGCGCGTCAGGTTGTTCGACTCGAACATGGCCCGGTAGCCGTCGTAGTTGACCCATTGCGCCCATTGCGTGAAGGTCTTGGCGTTGTCGGGCCATCCGAACATGCCCTCCATGAGGGCGTTGAACGTCTCGCCGCGCTGTGCTCCCTTCATCGTGAAGTCGTGCTGCCCCCAGAAGTTGCTCTGTGGCCACAGGTGCTCAGGGCGCAGGGTGCGACAAAGGCTCTCGTAGTTCATCACGTTGGGCATACCGCGCTCGGTGTGCAGCTTCAGCATCGGTCGCTGGAAATATTCTTTCCTGGGCAGTGCGTTGTAGGGACCGTGCCCCCCTACTCCATCGTCGGCCGAGCTGGGAATATACACCATGTCGGGATGGTGGTCGGCAACCAACTGGCGGAGCTGTTCGTTGAGCGTTGCAGGAGGATAGCCCTCGTTGCGCCCACAGTAGAGTGCGAGGCAGGGATGCTGGCGTATTCTCTTGAGATAGTCGGTGGCGTTGCGCATGAACATCAGCTCGTCGTCGGGATTCGGTCCGTCGGAAGGGTTGGCCAACCAGAAGTCTTGCCACACCATGATGCCATGACGGTCGCAAGCCTCATAGAACTCATCGTCGCCTGTCTGCCCCACCCAGTTGCGTATCATCGTGAAATTCATCTGCCGATGATAGTCGACGGCGATGTCGTATTCGCGGCCGCGGTAGTTCAGATTGTGTTCCGAGAAGCCCCAGTTGCCCCCGAGAGGAACAAAACGTCGGCCATTGATGTAGAGTTTCAGGGCCGTCAGCGTGTCGCTATAGGTGACTTGCCGAATGCCGGCCTTGTATTCGAGGTGAACCTTTTCGAGGTGAGAGGTGAGAGGTGAGAGGTGAGAGGTGATTTCATAGCCCGCCTTATATAAATAAGGTATACCATAGCCGTTGGGCCACCAGAGGTGCATCTGCCGGTTTTTCAGCTGGGGGAAGTCATCGGGCGAGAAGGCCACCTCGCGCTCTTCATAGGGCTGCAACTCTACGGGCCTTTCAAACTGTATGTCGCCTATCCATCCGCGAAGCCCTATTTGCTGTAGGGAGTCAGTATGATTCCTGACAACGACAGTGGGTGTCATCGTTGCCGTACCGTCTGCACCCTTGACATCCTCCACCTTCGAAAGAAGGAGAGGATCGCCAATCGAGACGCCATCGTTGGCCGACAGATAGACATCGTTCCAGATGCCCATGTTACGTCCGCGGACGGTAGAAATCCAGTCCCACCCGACAGACGCATGGAACGTAGGATTGTCGGCTCCGAGGATGCCGCCGTTGAAGCCCGTGTTTAGTGCGTTCTTCTCTTTCACCCCGCCATAATTCCTGTTGTTAACGATGCGCACAGCCAGCACATTGTTGCCTGCCTTGAGCCATCGTGTGGCATCGAAGACTCCCCGATGGAAGGCTCCCTCGATACGACCCAAGCAATGGCCGTTGAGCCACACATCGGCCTTCCAGTTGATGCCGTCGAAATGGAGCATGACGTGGCGCCGCGAGAGCAACTCTTCGGGCACCTGGAAGGTAGTGCGATAGATGAACGGCTGACGGAAGAACGATTCGGAGATCATCATCAGCTCGTCGTCGTAGTTGGGATTGGGGATAGCCTCGACGTTGAGATAGCTTGTCAGGACGGTGGCAGGCACTGTGGCCACGATGCCTCCGAAAGAACGTCCCTCGCTGGTGTCTTCCTGCGAGAGCTGTTCCATCAGTCCGCCGTAGTTGGTCCACTCGTGGCGCAGTCGCCATGCACCTCCGTTGAGCGAGTAGGTGCCGTTGGGCCGCCAACCTTCTAAAGGATGCTCCTGAGCGACGAGACCTCCGCGCCCCCACACCTCGAGCTCGCTCAGCGCATAGCGTTGGAGACAGTTGTCGGCGGTAGTCCTCACGCGGACATAACGCCCATAGACGGGTTGCGGCAGGTTGACGACAGCCGTCTTCTCCAAACAGAGACAGCGTCGGTCGGCCTGATGTGCCGAAGCCGTCGTATCGTTCAGGCTGCTGATGGTCGTCCAGTCCTGATTGTCGTCGGACAGTTCCACCTTCCATTGTGCTGGAGCCATGAGCCAGAAGGCTTTCAGCTGGCTGATCTCGGAGCGTCGGCCTAAATCGACCGTCACCCATTGTTCCCCACCGCCATCGCTCATCCAAGCCGAGCAGAACTGCGACGACGGCATCAAGTCGACGCGTTGGCCACGATAGAAGGCACGCACCTCCGTAATCGACCACAGAGCGGCTCCCTCCATGTCGAAATGGAGGAGAAGATCGTCGACGGTCCCCACAGTCTGCTGATCCAAGCGGCAGCCTATCGTCAATCGTCGCACCGCCATCTTCGTCGACTCCGTCTGCTTGTTCGGGTCGGAGTGTACCCGATAGGGCAGCAGTTCGCCAGGAAGGTCGTCACCCTCCTCGACGAACAGGCAGTGCCGGTCGTCGTCGTCAGAAATTCGTATGCGATAGCCGCTGACAGCCTTGCTATCGTCGTAGACCACTTGTGCCGAGATATTGAGACTGTCGAACAAGGTGGTGTGGTTCCACAGAAAATGAATCCACGGATGAGGTCCGTTGAGCGAGTTGCGCGAGTATTCGTTGCCGTCGATGCAGCTTTCGCGGTCGCCCTTCGGTAGGGGGCCTTCGGATGTTTCCACCCACCAGAATCCCAGCTTCGAGGTGGTATAGCCGTCGGTGACGAGCTGCGCCGTCAGGTTGTAGTCGTGGCTCGACGAGTGCCAGGCACGTCGGTTGAGGGCGAGGTTGCGGAAGGTGGTATCGCTAACGAGCGTCGGGGCGAAACATTCAGCGGGGTTTCCGGGATAGAAGCCTATGCCACGTGAAGGGTCTTCATCGGCACGAGCTGAAGAAGACAGGGCAAGCAGTATAGCGAGAAGGAAGACTTTCAGCATATCGTATTGTTGTTTTAGCGATGCAAAGATAATGATTTTCCGCGAAACGACACGCACTGCAGGGAGAAAAGTTTGTTTTTTCGGTGATGAAACGAAACAACCCCGACTCGTTTTTTATGATAGAAACGAAACAACCCCGACTCACGCCGGGGCTGTTTCTTTTCATTTCAGAATGTTAAGTACAATTAGTTAATATATAGCACTTTGTTTCTTGGAATCTTTATTAAGGCATGCAAAGGTAAAAAAAACTGACGACATGCTTTCGAACGGAAGTAATTATTTGACAAAAAATCAACGTAAACGTTTACATTTGTATCATTTTCTTTCAATTTGAAAGTTAGAACCGTCAGAAAGACATTTTTACGCGACACTACTGTTTTTTTCGGGGAAACATACCAAAGCTGCTACGTAGGAGGTCACGCTTCCTAGCGTGACACCTGCCACGTTATTGCTACTTATGTGCTGTTGCGACGCTGGGAAGCGTCGCCTCCTAC